>JANNTN010000416.1:0-14506 GCA_031394445.1 Anatilimnocola sp. | reverse complement strand
TCCCACCTACTTTGGAGACGCTCACACAAGCCGCCCGCCGATTCCCGAAAATCGATGCAATCGCCAGACCGGCATGGTAGAGTTTTACTTACTTCGATTGAGGTTTGGCGAGCACTGCCTGCCCTACGATTTTGCACCTTTGTGAGGCTCGCTGCCGATGGCTCTTCGCCGCTGGAATGGAATTGCGCTGATTGCTCTGGCGCTGATTGCGGGTTGGATCGGACACAACAGCACCGCCGCTCCGCCGAGCACACCGCCGGTGATCGGCCTGGCGCAAAATACGCCCGCCGTCTTCGCCTTGACGAACGCTCGCATCGTGCCCGAGCCGGGCAAAGTGATCGAAAAAGGGACGATCGTCGTTCGCGACGGCGTCATCGAGGCGGCAGGAGCCGATGTGAAAGCGCCGGCCGATGCCCGCGTGATCGATCTGGCCGGCAAGACGGCGTATGCCGGACTAGTAGATGCTTACGGCGAAATCACGATTGGGCCAGAAGCCGCCAAACCAGGAGCGCCGGGCTGGAATCCACAAATCGCCCCGCAACTCGACTCCGCAGAGCACTACACGGCTGACGAAGCGCTGAACACAAAACTCCGCAGTCAGGGCATCGCCGTACGACTGGTTGCGCCCGCGACGCGAATCATCAAAGGGCAAAGCATCGTCGTTACCACGGGAACCGGCGACAACTCGCGGGTAATTTTGAAACGCGGCATCGGCCAGCATTTTCGGCTGACACTTCCATTTGCTCAGGAGCGGGGTGTTTACCCGAATTCGCCAATGGGGGCGGTGGCGCTCGCGCGGCAGTCGATGCTCGATACCGATTGGTACGGCAAGGCTTGGGCAGCTTACCGGCGCGATGCAAAATTGCCGCGGCCCGAACAAAACGACTCGCTGGCCGCCCTAGCAACATGCCTGGCGGGCGATCAGCCGGCGATTATTAGCGTCGCAAACGAGCAGTTCTTCTTGCGGGCGGACCGATTTGCCCGCGAATTTGGCATCAACGCCGTCATCCACGGATCGGGACGCGAGTACCTTCGGCTGTCGGAGATCGTCGCGACAAGACGGACGATTATCCTGCCGGTTTCCTTTCCGCTGCCCCCCAGCGTGGCAACGGTTGAGGACTCGCTAGACGTTTCCCTGGCTCAGTTGATGCACTGGGATATCGCGCCCGAGAATCCGGCCCGCTTGGATGAAGCCGGCGTAACCATTGCGATCACCAGCCACGGCCTCCGCGATCAGGCAACATTCTTGGCAGCCGTGCGGCGAGCCGTGGAGCGCGGCCTGAAAGCCGATAGCGCTCTAAAGGCGCTCACAACCACGCCGGCATCGCTGCTCGGCATGAGCGAGCGACTGGGAAAAATCGCCCCGGGCATGGCAGGAAACTTGGTTATCACTGACGGCGACTTGTTCAAGCGACAGACAAAGGTAGTCGAAACCTGGGTCGATGGCCGCCGCTTCGAGATCGAGCGCACGCCAACGATCGACGTTCGCGGCTCTTGGCAATTGGAATTGACTGGCAGTGACGACCGTACTCTTAAGCTCAATCTAAAACTGGCCGGCACAGCTCGGCAAATGACCGGAACGGCGAGCAAACCCGTCGAAGGCGATGCGAAAGCGGAAGAGCTTCGGCTGAGTCAGCTTGCAATGAGTGATTCGCAACTCGGCTTCCGTCTGGAAGGGAAATCGCTGGGCAAAGAAGGGCCGGCCCGCGTTTCGGCCACCATGCTTGCGGCAAACGCGGATAAGCTCACGTTGCTCGGCACGATCCTCTGGGCCGATGGCAGCAGTGAGAAACTCAGCGGCACTCAAACGGCTAAGCTTTCGCCACAAGAAGCGCGGCAGGCAGAGCAGAAAGGTGCCAAGTCGTCGAAAACCAAGACGAAGTCCTCGAAAACCGAAGACGGAGAGACAGAGGGACGGAGTGAAGGGGAGAGTGCGGAAGAGAAAACCGAAACCAAGGCGCTGTATGCCGTGAATTACCCGATCGGCGATTTTGGACGGACCGAAGCGCCGAAGCAGCCGAAGTTCGTCGCCTTCAAAAACGCAACGATTTGGACATGCGGGCCAGCGGGATTAATTCGCGGCGGCACCGTCCTCGTCCGCGAGGGAAAAATCGTCTCGGTTGGGCAAGGAGTGGCGATTCCCGAGGGAGCGGAGGTTGTTGATGCGGAAGGCCGCCACATCACGCCGGGAATTATCGATTGCCACTCGCACATGGCGACCGACGGCGGCGTGAACGAATCCGCGCAGGCAATCACCGCCGAGGTGCGCGTCGGCGATTTTGTCGATGCCGACGATATCAACATTTATCGCCAGCTTGCCGGCGGCGTGACATCGGCGAACGTGCTGCACGGCTCCGCCAACCCCATCGGCGGGCAAAACCAGGTAATCAAGCTCCGCTGGGGCGCGACGGGCGAATCGATGAAGTTTGCCGGCGCTCCGCAAGGAATCAAGTTCGCGCTCGGCGAGAACGTCAAGCAGAGCAATCTGGAGGCCAGCCGGGCGACGCGCTATCCGCAAAGCCGCATGGGGGTCGAGCAGATCATTCGCGACGCGTTCGCTCGAGCCCGCGAATACACAGCCCAGTGGGATCGCTGGAATGCGACGCATGCTGGCCTTCCGCCGCGGCGCGACCTCGAACTCGACGCACTCTCGGAGATTCTGCAAAAGAAGCGGTGGGTACACTGCCACAGCTATCGGCAGGACGAAATCTTGTCGCTCATTCGCATCTTCGACGACAACCAGATCACGATCGGCACGCTTCAGCACATTCTCGAAGGCTACAAAGTGGCCGACGCGATGGCCAAGCACGGTGCGACCGGCTCATCGTTCTCCGATTGGTGGGCCTACAAGTTCGAGGTGATCGATTCGATTCCGTTCAACGGCGCGCTCATGCACCGGCAAAAGGTGATCGTCTCGTTCAACTCCGACGACGACGAGCTTGGCCGGCACCTCAACCATGAAGCCGCTAAAGCGATCAAATACGGTGGCGTCGCACCAGAAGAGGCCCTGAACTTTGTAATGCTGAACCCCGCCAAGCAACTGCGGATCGACCAATGGGTCGGTTCGCTGGAAGCGGGCAAAGACGCCGACCTAGTCGTCTGGTCCGGCGATCCGCTCTCGGTTCGCTCGCGCTGCGAAGAGACCTGGATCGACGGCCGCAAGTACTTCGACCGCGACGACGATCGGGCGCTCCGAGCCGAGCGGGCCAAGATGCGAGCCGCTCTCATCAAGAAGATTCTCGACTCCGGCCAAGCCATGCAGAGCGCCAGCGAACGAACCGCCGAAGAATGGGAACTCTGGCCCCGCCACGACGAAGCCTGTCATGACCACGACGACCATTAACCCCTAACCCAATAGCCGAGAGCAAACTTGCTCCCGGTCCGCCGCGAACGATCTCATTTCAACAAATCAGCGTCACACGACCATGAAGCGATCATTCTCAATTCCCCTTGCCGCCGCAATCGCGGCACTTCTCGCGGCTGCTACACTATTAGCCCATCCCCAAGTCCCCGGCCCGCCGCAGACCAAGCCCGTTGCACTCACTAACGCGACCATTCACCCCGTGAGCGGCCCCGTCATCGAAAAAGGCACCATCGTTTTCGACGGCGGAAAAATCACGGCCATCGGCGCGAGTGTGAAATCGCCTGAAGGTGCCGAGACCATCGACCTCGCCGGCAAGCACGTTTATCCCGGCCTCTTCGAGCCACTCAACGATGTCGGCCTAGTCGAAATCAACTCGATCCGCGCAACGATCGACTCCCAGGAACTCGGCCAGCTCAATCCGAACGTCCGCGCGGTCGTCGCGGTGAATCCCGATAGCGAAATCATTCCCGTGACTCGATCCAACGGCGTCTTGCTATCACTGACCGCGCCCACGGGCGGTTTGATGTCCGGCCGCTCCGGCGTCATTCAGCACGACGGCTGGACCTGGGAAGACATGGCGCTAAAAGCCGATGTGGCGCTGCACATCCAGTGGCCGCAAGGTGGCGGTGGGCGTCGCGGCGCGGGTGCAACCGAGGCCGCACCGACCACCGATCGCGGCGTCGAGGCGATTCGCCAGGCGCTCACCGACGCCCGGGCCTATCTGGCCGCGCGCCAGGCTGATCCGACCTTTCCCCACGATGCCCGTTGGGAATCGCTCGCCGATGTAATCTCCGGCAAGCTTCCGGTGATTGTCCACGCCGACGATATCCGGCAAATCAACGCCGCCGTGTCGTTTGCCGAGCGAGAAAAGCTAAAGCTCATTATCGCCGGCGGCTACGACGCGCCGCTCTGCGCCGCACTTCTCAAGAAACGCAACATTCCCGTCATCGTCGGCGGCACGTATCGCCTCCCCCGCCGCCGCGGCGATGGCTACGACACGGCTTACGCCGTTCCCGCCGAGCTGGCCAAGGCCGGAATTCGCTTTTGCATCTCATCGCGCGGCCGATTCGGCGCGAATCAGGTTCGTAACTTGCCGTATCACGCCGCCGTCTCGATCGGTTTTGGCCTATCGTCAGACGACGCCCTAAAAGCCATCACGCTTTATCCGGCACAGATTCTCGGCGTAGCCGATCGCGTCGGTTCGCTCGAAACCGACAAAGACGCCACACTCTTCGTCAGCGACGGCGACCCGCTCGACACGCCGACGCAGGTTACCGCCGCCTGGGTCCGCGGCCGCAAAGTCGATCTGAACGACCGGCACAAGACGCTGTATCACAAGTACGAAGAAAAATACAAGCAGCAATAAGCTAGGGTTTGACCCACTTCCCTCCGCGAAATACACACTCCGTTGGATCAAACTCCGTCAGTGTTTGCAATGAAACCGCTGGCACCGGCGTCATCCCGCCGGGCCGCAAGACCGACGACCATTGCGCCGCCTCTCCCACCGCTTCGCCGCTCCCGCTACGGCCCAGCTTTATCTCTTCGAGTGCCGTCTCAGCTCGCAAAACGCGGTGCAATTGTTGATTGGATAGCTGGGTCACGCCGCTCAGCTCGGCCAACTCATCCAGCGTGATAACAGACGAAATCTTCGCCGCCTCGCCGCTTACCGACGGCTTTTCCAGAATTAGCCGTGCCTGTGTTCCTCGGCCTTGTCGAATCAGCCTCAGCGCCGTCAGCACATCGTCGATCAGCGATCGTGGCAGAGACGCCGCGACAGCCGGGGCACTGCTCAGCAGTGATTCATCGTGCGCCGAGTCGAACAGATACGCCGCCGTCCGCAATCTTTGCTCCTCCGCCGGCGTGCGAGCGAGCGCGATCAGCCCCAACAAGGCACTCCGCCGCAGTGCATCATCGCCACGCGCCGCCGCAATTGCATACAGTCGAACTGCCGCCTCCCGCGCCTCAGGATCGCGCTGTTTCTCCGCCAATTCTTCCGCATATTCCAGGTAACTGCTCGGCTGCGAAGGGTCGAGGCCTGCCAACAGCTCGCGCGAAACCGTGACGATCAACTCATCGATCTGGCTGCGGTTGAAAGTCGTCTCGCGAGCCTTCCCGCCCGGCAGCACTTCCCGCAGCGTGACCGTCCGTTCATCTTGCTTCACCAAATAGCCCATCACCGGCTGATTCGAGCCCTTCAAAATCACGACGGCAGCGCTCGCATAGCTGGACAGCAACACGCACACGGCAACCAGCGGCAATAGTTTAGATCTCAGGTGCATACAACAGCCAAATTTTCAAGAGTGCGGCCTCTTGGTTTCGAAGTTGAACGAGGACGTTGGCACTGCCAGTGAATTGAGCCTGACTCTCCGCCGCAATTTGCCTCGCGGCCGCCGCTTGTTGCGGCCGGGCCAAGGCGACGCGCGCCGCCGAAATGTCAACGAGCATCCTTTCCAAGCCTGCCACATAATGCAAATTGCTACTCGCTAAAAAACGCGTCGCTTTTTGCTCGTACGGAAGTCGCGCGGCCTGTAAAGTCTCCGCCTTGCCTTTGGCCAGCGCTCCCAGGCACTGCTCCAGGGCCTGTGCCGGGTCGTGAATGGCCGCAGGCGCACTCGCCGACGCGTTTAGCAGCGCTGCTCGCTGCCGATATGTCACCAATAGCAGTTGCTCCGCCTGGTCCAGCAGCTCTACCAGATCACCGCCGCCCGAGCTCGCATTGGTCACACTTTCCAATTCCGCGAGCACCCCGGCCAGCAGCACCCGCCGCATATCATTTAGTGAACTGCCAGCCAGATCGCGATTGCTGATCGCGCCCACCAACTCTCGTTGCCGATCGAGCGGCAACGCTCCTTTGGCCAGCCCGTCTGCCATGGCCAGACGCAATCGCTTCCACCGCCGCAGTTGCGCAGCCGACGAAACCGCCGTCGAATGCTCTTCCAAACTCTTTTCGCTCAGCAAATACGCCCCAATCGTCTCCGCCTGCTCCACGGTGACATCCGTCGTTTCGGCCGCAATCCCAATCAGCCCGCGCAGAGCCGATTCTCGCTCCGTCCGGGCACCCGCACCTGGCTTCGCCAAAACTTCCACCGCCCGCGCAATATCACGCTGTTGCGCTTTCGAGAGCGGCCGCCCAACCGGTCGGGGCAACGCACCTCCACCTCCCGCCCCGCGCTCCGCCATAAGCTGCGGCAGATTCTCCAGCCCCGCGTCGAACATCGCAAACCCCGTTTCCCCCTGCGCCAGCGCAATCGCCAGCGTCGCATAGTGAGCCAGGGCCACACTCTCGGCAAGCAACTCCTCGGAATCGCTACTCGCTTTTTTCTCCAAGAGTGGTTTCGCTTCATCTAGAAGCGATTGCCAACGCTCGTAGGCACTAATGTTTGCCCCGGCTGTCAGCGATTGTCGCACCGCTGCGATAGTCGCTGTTTTCTTCTGCGATTTCGGCTTCACCCCGGCCCGCACTGTTAACAGTTCCGTCAATCGCGCGATCAGTCCCGCGTCCGTCGTCCGCCGCAGCGCCTCCAGCATCCGCAGCGTTGGCAATGCATCGGGCGACGAGATGCACCGCGCCGCGGCCTTCTCATACCCGCGCCACGCGCTCCCCGCGGCCGGCAGTGCCACCACCAAAAACGTCGTCTCGGCGAGCACATAGTCGTCGTCAGTCAACAGGCCGGCCCCCCGCGACGACAACTGCGCGTACAGCTTCGCCACTTCCCCCGGCTGCCTGGCGGCCGCGGCGGTGAGTTGGCGATACGCGGCCTTCACCGTCAATTGCCGCAATCGCTGCATAATTTCCGCCCGCGGCAGTGCCGTCTCGACCAATTCCCTCAGTACGCTCGTCAAGGCATCGGCCAATGCGGCCTTGCGCGGCGCTTTCGCACTACGTGCTGATAGCACCGTCGCGCACACATCGGCTGACCAAAACGCAGTACGCCAAGTCGCGGGAAGTTCCCCATCCGCCGCCGGCAATAATGCGACTAGCGCCCCACGCAATCGTCCCGCCGCAACCTCGTCAGGTTCGTGCAAATAACAATCCGCGACAACACGCGTCGTCGATACATGGACATCTTCCCGATCAGGTGCCAGGCGAACGTGTTCAATAAACCGCTCGTAGCCGCTCGCCCGTTCGTTCGATCCCGGCGCGGTCATCAAGTCGAGAGCCTCGACCATCTCCGAAACCTGCGAGCGAAGATGAGCCACTTCCACCGACTGATCGACGGTCCACCAGTCCGGCGTGGCCTTGGCCCGCGGCCGCGGCACATCGACGCTGGCCGCCTCCGACTCGACGCCTCCCTCCGGCTGCGGCCGATTGATCACCAATCCGCCTAATACGATGACAGCAACCACCGCCGACGCGACCGCGCCATACAGCGTTCGTTTCGACCAACGATCCTGGTCAAAATAATCGCTGCGATTCGCTTTCAGCCGCTCGTCAACCAGCTCGTTCACCACCTCCTGGGCAATGCCCCAATTCTCGCCAGCCGCCCGCAGCCGGTCCCAGGCTTCGCTGGCCAGCCAAGTGCTATCTCCAGCAGCCTGGTCGATCTGGGCGGCGAGGCTGCGAATCGCGTCGCTCGCCGTAATCCGCGTCACGCCCAGCTCCGCCGCCACGTCGGCCAGCACTTGCACCGTCACAGCCTCCCCCAGGCCGTATTTCCGCTTCGCCTTCGCCAGAATCTGGGCCTCGATCGTCGGGCCAATCACCGCCCGCGGCTTAACGGCCAAATCCTTCCGCAGCCGGCGTCGCAGCCGTTCCGCCTGGGCATTCGGTGGAGCGCTCGGCTCTGCTAGGGCCAGCGACCGCAACGCCTCCTCAAACAACCCGTCGGCGATCCCCAGCCGCCGCGCAATTCCCGCCAGCTTCGCCCGGCACGACGGCGTCAGCCCCCGCTCGGCCGCCACAATCGCCGCCGCCTCCTGACGAAACGCCATCAGCAAATTCGGATCGATCGTGGCGGTATTCGGCAACGACGACATGGAACCACAATTACAGCCGCTGGGCCAATTCGGCAAATTTGTCGCGCCACGCGGCCGACTTCACTTCAGGATACAAGACGCGGAACTGCTTCAGCACGTTTTGGGCGGCCGCGCGATCGGTTTTTTCCAAACACGCCAGGTGAAAATACTTGGCCTCGAACCACTCTTCGCTTCCCGCGTTCAAACCAGCGGCCAGCGTTCGCCAATAATCGAGAGCCGCGGCAAACTGTCCCGCCTGAAAGCACGCCACCCCCGCCCGCCTCAGCAATCGGCGGTCTTTGGGCTGCAAATCGACCAGTTTCTTCAGCCTACCCGCCGCCGCCTCCCAGTTTTCCAACTCCTCGTCATATTCGGCCAGTTTGCTCGCCGCGGCGAGCGAGTTCTTATTGGCAAGCGCCGCCGGCGAGTCCCCCAGCAATTCTACGATTCGTGCATACAACTTGGCCGCTTCCTCAGCTTTCTTCTTCCGGTCAGCCGCCGAAGCTGCCTGGAAAGCCTCATCCGCCGCGCGTGCGGCAGCCGCCAACGCCGGCAGTTCATAGGCAGTGCCCGTGCCCTGCCGCACAATCTGTTCCGCCGCTCGCTGGACCGACACCCCATCTCCTCGATGCTCGGCCAGTTGCATCCGGCGATATTGATATTCGACCGCCGCCGCGCTTTTAGCCTCTTGTTGTTCCGCCGCCGCGACGCTCGTGAGCAACGCACCGATTCGCTCCCACGCGGGTGTAGCGGCACTGAGCAGCACATCGACCGCCAAGAGCGACGCCTTCAATCGCCGCGAACCTTCGCGGTCTTTTTCTGAAGCGGCCAAGAATACGTCAACCGACTTAAGCACTTCCGCCGCCAGTGGCTTCGCTTTGCCTGCATCACCTTTCACCTTGCTCCACAACTGATAATGCAGTTGGCAAATCTCATACTGAGCCGAAGCATAGTTAACATCCCCCGGCTTAATCGCCGACAGCTCTGAAATGGCCTCGTGCGGCGGCAACTGATTTTGCCGCAGCCGCGCGACGAGTAGCTCCACCTGTTGCGCCTCCTCCGATGCCGGGTAATCTCGGCGATACGCTTCCAGCGCGCCAATCGCGCTGCTGACCTGCCGCTTGTCCTTGCTCGCCAGTTGCACCAAGCACGTACAGTGCATCCACGCTGCCTGCGCGGCCACTTCCGGTGCGGCAAACGCCAATCCTAGCGCCGCCTCGTTAAACAATCTCCCCGCTGCGTCGATCTCATCTAGTCGAAATCGTGCCCACGCCAAGTAATAGCGCGCCTGCGCCGCACCATTCGCCTCGCTTTTTGCTTCGGACAATGCCAAAGCCGCCGTCAGCGTGGTTCTCGCCGCTTCAAATCCCGCCGCTGATTTGCCTTTTTCAGCAGCCAAATATTCGCGCCGCCCGCGCAGCCAGACAACGCAAAAACGATTTCTCAATCGCTCCTCAAGCTTGTATTTATCAATCAGCTTGTCCGCCGTTTCAAATTGCCGCATCCGCGCCAGCCCGCGCAAACCTAGTTCCACCAACTGCTCTCCTTCCGCCGTGCGTGCTACGCCGCCGTGAATCGCCGCGATGCATAAACTGCTCTTACCCGCGGAGGGACTGCTCGCCAGCCGCTCGATCTCTTTCGCCACGAATTTCAAAGCCTCATCGTACAGACCAACATTCAGCATTCCCTGCAATTGCCAATACGCCGCCTGATCGCGAATCACCGGCGGTGCATTGCCTTTTGCCAGCCAGCGAAACACATTCCCCGCCGCCGCCGCGTGCCGCTGGGCGATTTCCACCAGCCCCAGCCCAATCGCCGTTCGCGCCCGCCAAATCGAATCCAGTCCCAGCGTCTCCGCCTCAATCGACGCATAGTCCTTCTCATCCGTAACATCGAGCACTCGCGAAAAATGCTCCTTTGCCGTCGCAAACTCCTTCTGTTCCGCGTTCCGCGTTCCCCGTTCCGCGTTCGCCGCTTGCACCTGCGCGACGCCCAAGTAATACGCCGACCAGCCCGCAAAATAATCCGCCTGCACCGCCACCGTCCGCTGCCGCGTTAGCCGAGCCTCCGCTGCCTGCCGCGCCGATTCGTTCGTCATCCGCTCGATCGCCTCAGCCGCTCGCTCCTCGGCCTTTGTTAACTCCGCATGCAATGCCGACAGCTTCGGTTGCACTTGTCCCAAAATCGCCGCCGCCGCCGCCAACGGCTTACGATCCGCCGGATTTTCCATCCACCGAATCACAAGCGCCTCGCCGCGCTGATACTCGGCCTGCAAGAGCGCCGCCTGCACAGCCGGCGACCTCGCTTCCGGATATTCCGCTAGTAACTTCTCCGCACCCGCCTTAAATCGGGCAAACCGCTCCGGCTCATCGGCACTCGCCGCCAGCTCCTCGGCATACGCATCCGCCAGTCTCGTCGCCAATTGCCCGCGTTTCGCGGAGGCAGACTCTTGTGCGAGCAATCGCTCCAAATATGTCAGCCGCAACTCCGTCAATCCCAACCGACTCAGATACTGTTCCAGCACCGGATCTTCGGCGGAAAAAACGACCGCGCAGCTCACAATCACAGTGAAAGCGGCGGCACTATTAATTCGCATTACCCTGCGGCGCATAAACTGTTTTCAAAAACCCCGCATCCTTGCACGCTTGAATCGCCCCCGACGCCAACAAAAACGGCACGTCATCAGCCGCCCGCACATAGGCTCCGTCGAGCTTATTGTCGAACTGCCGCAGCACATCCGTCAATTCTTCGCGTGTCGCGAGCTGCCGGCCACCCACCTGAAACACAAATCCACTCGCCGATTTGACCACTTCCACGATGATCGGAGCAAGATCGCTGGCCTGCTGAGCCGCGGCCTCCTCCTTCGTGATGCCCGTATCCAGTTCCCGCTCCGTCGCGTTGAAGCTCGACGTGACCATGAAAAAAATGAGCAGCAAAAACACGCAGTCGATCATGCTCGTCATTTGCAGATCGAGCTTCGACCCATGCTGGCGATTAGTAAGCTTCATCGCGGCACCTCCACGCCCAGCGTCACGCGGTTGATCTTGTACCGCTCCAGCATCGCCATCACGCGGTTCACCATCCGGCAATCCGCATCGCGATGCACGCGAATCAGCACCGGCAATCGCTCCGGCTGATCCCCCGCGTCCTGAATTCGCTCGCTAAGCATCCCCGCCAGCTCATTCAAATTGATAAACCGCGGCGAAACGATGATGTTGTTCTCGCGGTCGATATTGATAATCAGCTCCGCATCCGACTGATCCTGCGAACCCGCCAATGGCGGCAACGGCATTTTCTCCCGATTCGCCTTCGAAACCTGATTCACCGTCATAAAGAAGATCAATAGCAAAAACGTGACGTCGATCATCGGCGTCATGTTGATCTCCAGCCGCGTGCGGTGACGTTTTGAAAGGCGCATGAGAATCCAAACTTAGAAACCGTCTCGCTATCTATTCCTCTTCAATCATCACTTCAATTTTTCCTTCCCGAACCGCCTGCATCAAAACCGCGTGATCCCGCTCGGTCTGATCGGCATAGGCAATCGAAAAGTCGGCGATCGCTTCGTCGAACCGGTCGCTCTTACCCAAATAGCCGGCAATTTTGGCCGGCTCGCCACTGCGGGCATGAGCGCGGGCCAAAGTCCAGCCACAAATCTCAGCATATTGCCGCATCACGCTCGGCGTGAAAACCTCGACGAGCGGCTTAATCTTCATGTCCTTGAGTTGACGGATATAAAAATGTCGTCCGCGTTGCCCTTCGGTCCAACCGAGGAACAGATCGCTGGCCGATTGCATGAGCTGGCAACCAAGCACCACGCGCTGGCCGTGGTTGGAATGGACGGATTTGCCGGCGTATGGTTCGAGAACAGACGCGCGCGCCTCTTTGACTTGTAAGAAGAGCGGGTCTTTTGCGCCAGCCATAAAAAGCAGGATGGCGCACACGGTGCCAACGCTGCCAACTCCGACCACTTTGATCGCAGCATCCACGAAATGAAAACGGTCCAGCAAAAACCGACGGTGCTCCGGCAAAGTTTCTCGATAGGCGGCAAACGCCTTGTGGACCAAGTCCAGATCCCCCTCATTCCCTTTAAGGTGATAAATGAGCGGTGGATTGTCTTTGATGAGCGGCGACGAGCCATCACCCACGACGAGCTCGGGAAAATCGTGCTCCAGGACGCTCCGCGCGCGGGCTTTCGCCAGGCGTTTTTCCAGTCGCTTTCGCCCTTCCTTGTCTTTTACACTTGCTAGAAACGTTTCCATGTCGAGGCTGGCATACCACACGTCCAGCACGCGCATTTCGCTCAATTCGGCCATGTGCTCCCGATACGAGCGCACACACGCCAGCGCCGCGTCGCGAGCGTCGTTTTCTGTGTGGCCGTTGTAACGGCTGGCAACGACGAAACTGGCCGCCAGTCGCTTCACGTCCCATTCCCACGGCGCTGGAAGCGTCTCATCCAGATCGTTGATGTCGAATATTATGTGTCGTTCGGGCGTGGCAAATCCTCCGAAGTTGCATAAATGGCAATCGCCGCAAGCCTGCACCCGTAGGCCGGTCGTCGGCGTGCTGGCCAGGTCCGCCGCCATGTTGAGGGCGGCACCGCGATAGAACGTGAATGGCGATTGCAGCATTCGTCCATAGCGAATCGGAATCAGCCCTGGAATGCGGCCCTTGTTCGACTCCTCCAAAAGCTGCAAAGGCTCGGCGCGATCGCTCGGCCGCTCCCACACGGCATGCGTCTGGCGTGGACACTTTTCGCGCAGGCTTTTGCCCTCAGCATAAAGTTCATCGCGCGACGGCGTAGATTTGAAAGCGTGAGTCGGTTCAATCAGCGGTTGCATCTCTTGTTTCCTGCTCAATGTTGCGCATCAAAAAGCTGCCTACCGCTTCCGCGACAGCGGCGTCAGAATTCGCTCCACCCGCTTCCCACATTCCGACACCAGCGAGTCGATCTTGTTGCGGAAATAGCTGAAAGCCACCATCGCCGGAATCGCCACCACGAGACCCAGCCACGTCGTCACCAGCGCCTTGCTGATGCTGTCGGCCAATTGATACGGCTGCGCCGCTCCTTCCGTCGAAGCGATGATATTGAACGACTCCATCATCCCTTCGACCGTGCCGAACAACCCGAGCATCGGTGCGATCACGCCAATCACATTCAGCCCATCCGTCTTGCGATACAGCCGAGCTGTATTGTCTTCCCCCGCTTCTTCCACAGCCGATTTATAGTCGGCAAAACCGAATTCACTGCTCTGAAATCGCTCCAACCCCGCCAGCACCACATCCGTCGCCAGCGAATAATTCCGCGGATCTTCGCAAATACCCACCGCCGCCTTGATATCCCCCTGCGCGATCGTCTCCTCGAGCTTGTCCAGCACCGCCTCCGGCATCAGTCGCTCTTTGCGAATCGTCAGCGAGTGCTCGATGACGAACGCCACTGCCACGATCGACATCAAAACGATAATGATGCCGATGTAGCCGCCCGCTTTGATCGAATCGATAAACGTCCTGCTTTTAATCGTCGATTTGGCCCGCGTCGTACCTGTCGGGCTCGCTGCCGTACTCGACTCGGGCTCAACCGTCGGATTCTTATCCTCCTGCGCCGCTAGCGCCCTCACAAACCCCGGCTCCGCCAGAATCTGGCCAATCCACCACACCAAACCAACCACCGCAATCAATCGCAACCGAGACCAGGTGCTACCGCGCTGACTGTTCGCCGATCTGTTCCACATAAATGCATTTCTCTGTGGCTCTGTGCCCCTGCGTCTCTGTGCTGAAAGGAAACGGACGCATGCCGGCTCGCGCTCCCTTATGGATGCGATTTACCGCGCCCCAATCGACCAAAATGCGTACCAGGAAACCGAGTGGTCAACTCCCGCCGCACTGTCGCCGCCCCCCGACCATCCTTGAGCTTATCCAGTGCCACAGCCGCATGATAGAGTCCCGCCGCCGCCAACTCCGGCTGCTCCGTCGCGTAACTCGCCGGCAGCGTCAGCAGTGCCAGCAATCCACCGCGCACCTCACCTTCATCCTCGCTTTGGACTCCCGCCCGCCCCATCAGCAATAACCCCATCGGCCGGCACGCTCGCGGCCACTCATCTTCGCTATCACTCAGCCGTCGAAACAACGAACCCATCGCTCCCTCTCCCCGCCTCAATTCCCCCTCCGCCTCCACCAACTTCCTCCACC
>JANNTN010000407.1:0-4759 GCA_031394445.1 Anatilimnocola sp. | reverse complement strand
TGCATCCAACGCCCCCACCGGTAGAGATACCGCTCCAGGGGGAACCGCCGGTTCGCGAGGATTGACCCGGATCAGCATCCCATCGGCGGTTTCGCACGTGAGTCGCACCGTGGGAACTGCCGAGCCAGCACCCAGCACAATCACTATCAATCTGCGCCCGCGGATTTCGCATCGCCATTGCTCGTAACGCGAATACTGTTTCGCCGAGCGATCCTCCAACCATTCACCGTCACCAAACATCAGGACGTTTGGGCGAGCCAAACCGCCACACCGGTGGCATTTTGGCAACGGTTGCCGGGCGCGAAATGTCGCTTTGTCAATCTCGACGGCTTCCTGCGGCGCGGCCCAAATCTGCGAAGTGCAGAACGCTAGGCACTGCAAGTATTCCACCGACCCGTGGCATTCGACGATTCGCTCGTTGTCAAAGCCTGCCTTTTGAAAGTGCCCGTCAATATTGCTCGTGAAGACAAACGAGCCAGCTGGTAAGTTAGCCGTCCACTTCCTCAAGATTCCAAACCCTGTGTGTGGTTGCGTGGAGCGATACAGGTTGCGGCGGTGGCCGTAAAATCCCCAAGCCAACTCAGGATCGCTGTGAAACCAATCGGGATTTGCCAGTTTAACGAAGGACAAACCGAGCTTTTTGAACGGCGGATAGGACTTCCAAAAGCCCTCGTTTCCACGGAAATCCGGCAGGCCAGAGTCAACTCCCATTCCAGCCCCGGCCCCAATCAAGATCGCCTCGGCCGAACGAACGGCGGTGGCTGCGGCGAGGATTGATGGGGACATGTTGAAGGTCATTGCACTAACTCATCGACTAGCTCTGGGAGAAGACAGCGGCAGATTAGCCCGACGACCCATGACGCACTTCTCATCGTCGTTCAATGATCAAATGGACGGAAGAGCTGGGAGGTTAGCACGTGTAGAGTGGCCGAGTGGTTCAATGCGCCATCGGCGACTAAGTGTATTACCACCGCAAAGCTGCGTATCAATCTTTCGTGCCGCCCTGAACTGCGCCGGCACGGATGCAATAGAGTCGGGCCGAAGTGCGAATCAGTAGGCTGTTCCCAGCGATCGCCGGCGTTGCCATGCACATGTCGTCTTCCGCCAGCAGGTTTGTATGCAGCAGCTCGAACTTATCGCCAGACTTGATAACGAATGTCTCACCGTCCTCATTGACGCAGAAGACTCTGCCGCCGTAGGCCCATGGAGAAGAAGTAAATGCCCTGCCATTTGGAAGTCGTTGAGGCTCATAGAATGCATCCCCGCTGCGGGCGTTGAAGCAGGCCAGCAAACCTCGGTCATAGAGCACGAATAGCCGATCCTCGTAGGTCAGTGTTGTGGGATTGTACGGTCCTGCTTTTTTCTGGCACCAAGCGATCCACTCATTGGATGTCTGGTCCTCGGCGAGGGAGATATCACCTGTCGCCCCCGGCCGGATCGCATAGATCGGTTTTGCAGCGTCTTGCACATACCCGGAGCTGAGGTAAAGCAGGCCATTGTGCTCGTACGGCGTCGCGATCGTAATGCTCGACATGCCGGTCAACGACCAGAGGAGATTGCCATCTAGGTCGTACGAACGCACTTTGCCGGTACCCGGCGTGACAAGCTCTGTACGGCGCTCGTTTTGCCAGATGGACGGCGTGGACCAATTGCTCTTTTCGTCTCGGGAGACGCTCCACACTTCTCGGCCGGTCTGTTTTTCCAGCGCCAATAGATACGAGTCTTCGTCGTTATCGTTCACCATAAACAGATGGTCGCCATGCAGGACCGGCGACGACGCCGTCCCCCAACCGAAGCGCGTCTGACGAGGTTCGTGCTTCTTCCTCCAGACATCTTTCCCATCCAAATCGAAGCAAAAGATCCCAATGTTCCCGAAGTAGCAGAAAACGTGCTTTCCATCGGTGACCGGGGTTTCCGAAGCGAAGCTGTTCTTCAGGTGAATTGCGCTTGGTGGCTGGCCCTCGTGGACCTGGCGATCCCAGATGATGCGGCCGGTCTCGAGGTCGAGACAGAAAACCTTCCATTGATGGATGGAATCAGGTGGTTTGGGACGATTGCCGCCAAAATAGAGCCCTTTCTTCGGCTCTTCGGACATCCCCGTGTTCACGACGGCTGTCACAAATACACGATTGCCCCACACAATCGGCGACGACCAACCGCGTCCGGGCAAATTGGTCTTCCAGGCCACGTTTTCGGTCGCGGACCAACGGTCCGGTAATCCATCACCTGTAGCAACGCCCCTCGCGCCCGGACCCCGGAACTGCGGCCAATTCGTCTCCGCGTTAGCTGGAAGCGCAGCTACCAAGACAAGAATCGCCAGTGACTGTGATTGCCACCGTTGTCCATTCATGCGTTGCCCCTTTCGCATGAGTTTACTGTTTCAACGAGGCGTGTAGTATCGGCCGCTGTTGGCCCCGATTGCCGCGATCAGCAAAGTACGGAGTTGGTGACACATTGACCGAGACTCAAGCACCAACTTCCTGGCTGCCGATACAGACACTAATGCCACCGCTTTACCGAAAGATTAAGACCGTTCAACTGCGACAAGTCTGGCGTTGCGATCCCGACGCGATTCTAGCGCGATACCGGGAAGCAATGGCCGGCGTGGTCAACCCGCCGCTTCAACCTGATCCTTCGCTTGATCAGATGATCCAAGCGATTCTCGATGCAGAGGAAGCCGATCAATCGACTTCCATGGTGATGCGAGCAATCGCCGCCTGAAGACTGGGTTGTTGGTAATTTAGGCAATTTCGCTCCTGGGCTTTTCAGTGCCTCGCTGGCACGTCCTGCGCCTCATCGTCCCGGCCCTCGTCTAGGGCGATTCGCGCTCGCCAGTGGCTTTTCTATAGCGTTGATTTCAGGGCTTATTTGCGTTTCTGCCCCGTCGGCGACAAACTGCCGGCATGTTCCGCTCCACCGCCAGCTCCGAGGGCACCAACCAGCTCGGCTTGCGTGAAGCCCTGCAACCCAGCCGTTCGCGCAAGGTTGCGCCACCTCGTCAGGAGCCGCCGGCAGTCAATCAAGGGTTGAACCTCCGGCTGACGCATCCATGGCGTAAACTACGACCGCTAAGCAGTCAGCACTCCCCCTCCCGCTGTCGCGATCGGGGAATGACATGCCAGTTTTAGCAGGATCATGCCGCTCGCTAGCCGCCACCCTGCACGGCTCCTTTCAAGCGGCTGGTGTCCTTGCGAATCTGGCGGATCTCTCGTTCGATGGTCGCTCGTTCGCCCGCGGTCATGATTTCCCCACCTCGGGCCTCAATGTACGGTGCATTTCTCCCGCATTTGCCGACGAAGCTCAAAGCAGCCCGGAGCTGACCAAGGACAAACGATTTCCCAATATTCCTCATTCTCTCGTACGGCCGGCCCGGCGTTTGAGGTAACGGTCGACCAGACAAAACAGGGGGAGTCGCGCCGATCACTGCCAACAGGGCTGAGAGGCCCTTCGCTTCCGCCGAAATCTGGCGAGAGAGATCGTGTAGCTCCGCGACAAACTCGGATTGGTGAGTGTCACTTACCCTGCCTGCCTTCAGTACTGTTGCGACGGCGAAGACCGTACCCCGGGCTCGCCGTAAGCGGCTGACTACTTCATGCCAGCCGACTGTGTCGAACACATGCCGGGTTGCCTTCTCCGCGGCTGAAAAACTCATGCCATTCGCCATCCGTCGCTGAATCGCCCGGCGACGGCACGAATGCATGTTTTTTAATTTGATGCGCTACCGATCGGTCGGCAGCACAACAGGGGCGGCTGGGGTCCTCCTGTCGCGCAATAACATGCTCAATTTTCCGGGCAGACGCTGCCACCAATCATCCCCGTCATCGACGCGCAACAAATGCGTGTTGCCTTTAATGTCGTTTGCTCCCAGACCTCGTTCAAAGACCACTGTTGCAGGATCGCTTTCGAGCAGCCGCCCCAATTCGGCTTCGAGCCGTTGTGGCGAACGAAGCAAATACGCTGCGACAAGCTCGACGCTGGGCTCGTCTAGCAGGTGATCGACATTCCACCGCAGATGCTTTCCCGATCCTGGCAGTAATGCTCCGCTGCCCAAGACACGCGGAAACTCTGTCCGCATGATTTCCCGGATTTGATGGGGCTGTCTTCGCCCAGTACGACTTGCGTGGCGGACCAGTCGCTTCGCTAGACAGCATGCTCCACGCTCCGCGAGCGCAGATCCGATGTAAAGGTGATCTCCCGGCGTGACAACGATCAGCTTGCCGCGCTTGAAGCGGCCGAATGAGATCCTCAACTTCTTGTGGACGCGAATTTGAAGGACGTAGGTGCCACCGGACGATCCGGCACCGATGAATACAAGCCGACCCGAAGGGGTCGCGATAACGTCTACCAACGCCTTGGACATTGCAATTGTCTCCGAACAATAAAGAGCGCGTGATTAGTAACTAACCGATGAACGGACAATCGTGAGATTGGCGATGTGCCAATACAGAAGAGAATCTCGGGGATACCGAGGTTAGTAAGGGCCGCTAGGCCCTGTGTCGCAGCGAAAGAACTGCGATTTGTAGCGGTCGTCGCCACCAAGACGCGAACCGCGAGAGAGCGAAGATCGCTCTCACCACGCTGTAAAAATCCCGGCCTGCACGGCCGTATACCAATGTCTGACAATATAGGGCCAGCGCAGCCTGATGTCAATTAAAGTCGACTCTGTTTTTTTTCGCGACCTCGGGTGAGGTAAGTCCTCAACTCCTTGCGGCATAGAGAGCCGTGAACATCGGTATTGCCAAACTAGGTAGTCATAATA
>JANNTN010000390.1:0-6500 GCA_031394445.1 Anatilimnocola sp. | reverse complement strand
CCGATGTTGGCCACGCCGGGATCATCAAATCGCGCATTACCGAGCAGGTCGGTCGCTGGCGCGCCGGTGCTGCGGCCGCTATCGATGACGGACGAGCGCGAGAGCAGCGAATAAATGAGATTGGTCCGGCTGGTGTATTTGGGATCGATGGAAAGATTGCCATTCACGCCGTTCACATCGGCGGTGCCTTGGTAATTCGTCCGGTTGGGATTGAAGACGTCGTTAAAGGCCCCCGTGAATGTTCCGCCGTTGGCTGCAAAAACGCCCGCGCCGGTCTGGTTGGTGATGAGGGAATTCGTGACGGCGGCCGACGCCGAATCAACGCCGACGCCCCGGAAATTTCCATCGAGCGTGTTATTGAAGGCGGTTAATTGCGAACTCGACTCGATGCGGAGGGCAGTGTCGGTATTGTTGACGAGGACGTTGCTGGTCGAGGTCAGCGTTGTGCTCGTGCGGGCGACAATGCCATGCGTCGCGGAATGGCGGATGACGCTGTTGGTGATGGCGAAGGCACCGCCGTTGAGAACCACTGCCGCCGGGCTGTTGGCACCGCCGTAGCGGACTTCGAGGTGGTTCAACACATTTCCCGCGCTATCGGCGGCGAATGTCAGGCTGTTCCACTGGCCACCATACAGGGATAGCTGATTGTCGTTGTAGGCGTCGGTCCCGACGATATCGTCGCGCGTCGTGGTGAAGATGATTGGCTGGGCTGTCGTTCCCAGGGCAGTCAGCGAGCCGTTCACGTTCAGCCCCGTGCCGGCGAACTCGCGGAATTTAACGATCTGCCCAGCGGCAATGGCGAGTGTTTTTCCAGCCGGCACCGTGATGGCATCGTGAACCACGTAGGTGATGGCTGGGTCGTCCCACGTGCCGCCATTGGTCAGCGTCCCACCGTCCACGCGGAGCGCATTGACGCCGTTGGTCGTCATCGTGACGCCTTGAATCGCCGGATTGGAATTCAAGTCCATGCTGGCCGCGATGACATTGCTCTTGTAGAGCACGTTCGAAAGCGTCGGATTGCTGTTCTGAATGCGAATTCCCGCGGTAGCGGAGCTCAGCAGCGTGCTATTGGTCAAAGTGAGCGGTCCGCCGTTGACCAGCACCGACCCCGCGCTATTCTGCCCGCCGTAGCGAACTTCGACGTGGTCGAGCAGGTTGCCGGTGCTGGTGCTGTTGAACTGAATCGTGTCCCACTGGCCGGCGTACAGCGATAGCTGGGTATCGTTGTAAGTGTCGCCGCCGATGGTGTCGTCTCGCGAGGTGGTGAAACAAATCGGCAAAGCCGCGGTGCCGTTGGCGGCCAAGGTCCCGTTCACTTCGAGACGGACACCGGCAAATTCGCGGAGCTTGACGATCTGGCCCGCGGCAACCGACAGCGTCTTGCCAAGCGGTAGGGTGATGGTGTCTTGAATGAGATAGGTGATGGCCGGGTCATTCC
The DNA here is from genome assembly GCA_031394445.1 of Anatilimnocola sp. Taxonomy (GTDB): domain Bacteria; phylum Planctomycetota; class Planctomycetia; order Pirellulales; family Pirellulaceae; genus CAYLLN01. Next base: position 5,062 of record JANNTN010000390.1, on the reverse strand, counting down.
AGATGCCGCCGTTGGTCAGCGTGCCGCCGTCCACGCGGAGCGCGTTAACATTGTTCGTCGTCATCGTCACGCCGCTGATTGCCGGATTGGAGTTCAAGTCCATGCTGGCCGCGATAGCGTTATTCTTGTAGATCACATTCGTCAGCGTCGGGTTGCTGTTCTGAATGCGAATTCCCGAGGTAGCGGAGCTTAGCAGCGTGCTATTGGTTAGCGCGAGCGGTCCGCCGTTGACCAGAACCGCCCCGGCGCTGTTCTGGCCGCCGTAGCGAACCTCGACATGATCGAGCACATTACCAGTGCTCGTGCCGTTGAGCTGAATCGCGTCCCACTGGCCGGCGTAGAGCGATAGCTGCGCATCGTTGTACGTGTCGCCGCCGATGGTGTCGTCCCGCGAGGTGGTGAAGACAACCGGCTGTATCCCAGTGCCTGAAGCGGTCAACGTGCCGTTCACTTCGAGACCGATGCCGGCAAATTCTCGGAGCTTGACGACCTGGCCCGCGGCAATGCTCAGCGTCTTGCCGGCCGGCACCGTAACGGTGTTTTGAATCAGATAAGTGATCGCAGGATCATCCCAGGTGCCGCCATTGGTCAGCGTTCCGCCGTCCACACGCAGCGCGTTAACATTATTCGTCGTCATCGTCACGCCGGTAATCGCCGGGTTGGAATTCAAGTCCATGCTGGCCGCGATGGCGTTATTCTTGTAGATCACATTCGTCAGCGTCGGATTACTGTTCAGAACGCGAATTCCCGCGGTGCTGGAACTGAGCAGCGTGCTGTTGGTCAGCGACAGCGGCCCGCCATTGACCAGCACCGACCCGGCGCTATTTTGCCCGCCGTAGCGAACTTCGACGTGGTCGAGCAGATTGCCGGTGCTGGTGATGTTGAACTGAATCGTGTCCCACTGGCCGGCATAGAGCGACTGCTGGGTATCGTTGTCGGTGTCGCCGCCGATCGTGTCGTCCCGCGTGGTGGTAAAGACAATCGGCTGAGCCCCAGTGCCTGAAGCCGTCAATGTGCCGTTGACGGTGAGCCCGATGCCGGCAAATTCGCGGAATTTGACAACCTGGCCCGCGGCGATGCTCAGCGTCTTACCTTCCGGCACGGTAACGCTATCTTGAACCAGATAAGTGATCGCTGGATCGTTCCACTCGCCGCCGTTGGTCATCGTTCCGCCGTCCACGCGGAGCGCATTGACGTTATTCGTCGTCATCGTCACGCCGGTAATCGCCGGGTTGGAATTCAAGTCCATGCTGGCCGCGATGACGTTGTTCTTGTAGATCATGTTGGTCAGCGTGGGATTGCTGTTCAGAATGCGAATTCCCGCGGTGGCGGAGCTCAGCAGCGTGCTGTTGGTAAGCGTCAGAGGCGCGCCATTGACCAAAACTGATCCCGCGCTCACCGCGCCGCCATAACGGACCTCGACATGATCGAGCTGATTGCCGGTGCTCGTGCTGTTGAACTGAATCGCGTCCCACTGACCGCCATAGGGCGACTGCTGGCCATCGCCGAGCGTATCGCCCCCCACGGAGTCGTCGCGGAGCGTCGTGAAATAAATGGGCTGACCCGCCGTGCCTTGAGCCAGGAGCGTTCCGTCAACAGTGAGCTTTAAGTTCGCGAAATCATTGAACTTCACGACCGTGCCGGTTTGAATCGTCAGCGTGACCCCCGCTGGGATCGTCAAGTTTCCCGTAACGCGTTGGACTTCTGTGTTGCTCCAGACCGTGTTGCCGCTGAGCGTGCCGCTCCAACTGGCCAACATGCGGCGGTCTTCCAATTGCTCGAAACGAGCGAGAAGACGATTCCTTGCTGCACCAGGGCGTCTTTTTTTGGCGCGCCGCTTCAAAGCCGAAAGCCAGGAAAACATGGTGATTACTCCAAGACGAAGGGAGAGCGACGGCGGGGCTTGTTCACGGACTTGCTATGCTGAGCCGAAACCCTTCATAAATTGCCATTTATTCGATGCCGATTGTAGCTGGGCAGGCGTGCAAGCTAAATAAAATCAAATAAATTGGTTAATATGGCGTAGCAAGCTATGTGAACGCAAAATTGAGCGGTTGCAGACGCCTGCAACGTGAAATCGCTGGTTGTGATATTGCCATCGGCGGGAGAAACCCGCCAAGAATTGCTAAGATGATGAAGTTCATCCGGCAGAACAGGCCAATCCATAAACCCTCAGCCCGGCCCGCTTTCAGCAGGCAAAAGTGCCGTCGAAATCATGCGGAAAACCCTCGCCAGCGCAAGTTAAGGTTCTGTTGAGAATTATTTTGGACGCTGCTGCGCAGAGGGAGAGAGAATGAGACTGAAGGTCGCTCGCGGTGCGACGTGGCGGTAGCCTCGGGGTGGTGCATTCCCAGGGTGGACCCTGGGAACGAGGTAAGGATTTTGAACAGCAGGAAACGAAGGTAATAAAGAAGTTGAGTTCGAGAGGCTCGGCAGGAGCCTCGCCCTCCCGGTCGTTGTTCAGGTTTTTAATCAATGGCTGAAGCCGCGAAGAATTATTTGGATGCCGCGACGTTGGATCGCGTGAAGCAATTGGACGTGCGGGCGCGGTTGGTTGTGGAGGGATATATCGCGGGGCATCATCGCAGCCCGTATCACGGGCAGGCGGTCGAGTTTGCGACGCATCGCGAATATGCACCCGGGGACGATCTGCGGCATATCGATTGGAAGGTGTGGTCGCGATCGGATCGGCTGTATATCAAGGAGTATGTCGAGGAGACGAACCTGCAATGCACGATCGTCGTGGACGCCAGCCGGTCGATGCAGTACGGCGGGGGATGGCGGAAGTATGACTATGCGGCGACGGCGGCGGCGAGCCTGGCTTTCTTGTTGCAGCGGCAGCAAGATGCCGTGGGATTGGCGATTTTCAACGACCGGGTCGAGAAGGTGTTGCCGCCGAGCGTGAACCGGAGCCATTTGAATTTGCTGATCCACGAGTTGGAGCGAGCAGAGCCTGCTCGGGGCACGGACACGGCTGCGGTGTTTGGCGAACTGGCAGGGAAGATTCCGCAGCGGGGAATCGTAGTGCTGATATCCGACTTGTTTGTTCCCCAGGCCGCATTAGGCAATGCATTGAAGCAACTGCGGCGAGGGCGGAACGAGGTGATTGTCTTTCAGGTGCTGCACGCCGATGAGTTGACGTTTCCGTTTCGAGCAGAGACGGTGTTTCGCGGGCTGGAGGATGGCGTGGAGCTGAGGGCTGAGCCGCGGGCCTTGCGCAAGTGCTATGTGGCCGCAATGGAACGCTTTTTGTCGGGAGTGAAGGGGACGTGCGCTGCAGCGGGGGCCGATCATGTGTTGATGCGGACCGATCAACATTTGGATGCGGCACTGGGCGGGTATTTGGCGTTTCGGCAGCGGGTGCGGCGGAGCGTGCGGCATTGAGCGTGTAACTCAATTGGTCCGTAGCCGAAGAAAAACCGGGAGAGGAAAACCACGAATCACACGAATGAGGCAGAAACATAGCCGCAGATGAACGCGGATGACACGGATTAAGAAAAGAGGCTCGTCTGAAGAAGAACCTGTAGTAGATTTGTACTTCTACTGTTCTAAATCAGCCGTTGCTCGGAGGGTAAGGGGGCCAAGAGGTTACGTCGTTTGTAGTGGTAGAATTTGGCAAGTTGGTTGCGTTGGAGGCGCTTGGTGCATTCGCGGGCGATGCGAGCTGGAAGATGACAACGAGAGGCGGCGTGTAGCAACTTGGCGATGAGGGCTCGAAGCTGAGGAAAGGTCATGGCTGGAGCCGTTTTTTCCCCCGCGACGTGTTTCCTGGTTGAGGAACCACGCCGCGATGAGCGACAGGGTTTGGTGCTGATACCAGCCCGGCCAACTGCGAACCTCGTAATCCGCTAAGCCCGCTTCGCTCTTGCCGCGCTTCAGACAGTCCTCGATACGATGTTCCGCCTTGGCGGCCCGCGCAAACTCGCTGAGTTCCGTGGCCAGCGGAGCATTGCTGAAGTAATAGTCATGGGTGGCGTTTCCCGCTTCGTCCCAGCGGCGGCTCAGCACGAGAGTTTCTTCGCCCGCATTGCGGCCCTTCCACTTAATCTGGACGCGAAACTTCGCCAACTCCACGATCAATGGCCCCTTCTCGCCGTCACGCACGTCGATCTTGGTCCAAGCTTCTTCCGGCAGCGAGGCCCGCAGTTTATCGACGCGTTGAAAGGGAGGCTTTCGTCGCGCGACATCCTCCGCGCCGCCGATCGTAGCCAAGCCCTCCGGCCACTCCAACACGCGGACGCGGTAGTTCGAGGGAATCGCCAGCAGATACTGCTCGTGAAGTCTGCGTAAATCCCGGCGAAAACCACGGCTTTTCCTCAGTTCGTCATCTCCGGTGATCCAGGCGTGGGGCAGCAGATGCCCTACCTCCGCGAGCATCTCCAAGCACAAAGCATGACGCGTCTGAAACCGAAGGGGACTCGGCACGTGGCATTCCTTCCGCCGCTGCCGATCCTTGGCCCACTCCCACGGCAGGAAAAGTCGCAAGTTGACCAGCGTGTGCTCCTCGGCGGAAACGTAGCCCAAGTAGATTCCCACCTGGCAGTTCTCTACCTTCCCCAGGCGTCCACACCATTGCCGCTGCACGCCCACCGAATGGCTTCCCTTCTTGGCAAAGCCCGAAGGGTCGAAGACCAGCACTCCGTCTGGGCGGCTTAACTGCTGACCGACTTGCCGCGACAATTCGACAAGCAGCGGCTGAGGGTCCCACTGCGACTGCCCGATGAAGTGCTGCAATTCCTTGCGGCCCTAATCGTGGCGGTAAGCAATCGACTCGCTGTTCTTCCGCTGCAAATCCGATAACAGGCCCGACACAAAATCCACCGCGTGCTCGGCTTGCTCACGACGAGCTAGCAGCTCCCCAAACGGCTCCACAAATCCTTCCAGCCGCTCCAGCAAGCCCGCACACATCCCGGGTTCCACCTGTGCTTCCGCCAACAACTCCTCCCGGCGAACCTAAACCGGCGCTCCATCGCACTCCCCCTTCCTTCGCTTCCCTGCGAACGGAACGTATCATGGCCCAATCACTTAAAACGAGGCAATAGAAGTCGAACAGTAGAAGTAC
>JANNTN010000337.1:0-1727 GCA_031394445.1 Anatilimnocola sp. | reverse complement strand
CGGCGCGCTGGGGGCGGGCGGCAAGGCGGCGCTGATCGGCGCGACGAAACAGTTGATGGGACGAGATTTTGGGTTATCGAAAGATTTTATTTATGTGGGCAATGTCGGGCCGGTGATGTTGGATGAGGCAGAGATTGAACGATTACACGCACTGGGGAACGGGCTGGCGGGCTCGTTCGGTCTGGTGGGTTTGTTCAATGTTGATTTGGTGCGGAACGCGGAGGGGCTGTGGCCGGTGGAGATCAACCCGCGGTATTCGGCTTCGGTGGAGGTGCTGGAGCGGGGTTTGGGAGTGCAAGCGGTGCGATGGCATGTTGCGGCGTGTGAAGCGGCGAGTCTGCCGGAGCTGGCTGTGGGATTGCCGCGCGGAGTGTGTAGCAAAGCGGTCGTTTATGCCGAGCGGGATGGTTGCATGCCGGCGGAATTGGAGGAGATTGAGAAGGAATGGAATTGTGAGAGCGATTGGCCAGGACTGGCCGATTTGCCGCGAACGGGAGACGCGATTGGTGCAGGGCAACCGGTGGTGACGGTGCTGGCGGAGAGCACTACGGTGGGGCAGGTCGAGGAAGAACTTAGTTGGCGCGTGATGGCGATTCAGGCGTTGCTGTCCACATAGCCGACTATTACGCGAGGCGTTCGCGGGCGTCTTTGGCGGCGATGGCGGCGGCGACTTCTTCGGCTGTGGGCTTCCAGTTGCGGCCGGCAAGACGCGGTTCGAAATCGTGTCGGTCGGCAAGGGCGGCGATGGCACGGACCAGGGCGAGCGTGAACTGCTCAGCGGCGCTCTCTTCACCGTTGCCTGTGAAATTTTTGGGATCGAGCGGCAGACCGAAGCGAACCTCGACACGAGCGGGCATGAAGAAAGGACTTGCGACGTGTTTGCGATAGGGCGCGCCGCGGATGTAGCAAGGAATGACCGGCACACCGGCCTTGAGCGCGACGAGAGCCACGCCGGGGCGAACGGGGAGCATGAAGTCTTCGCTCATGTTGATGCGGCCTTCCGGCAGCATGCCGACGACTCCGCCCTCAGCGGCGAGGCGAATGGCGGTCTTGGTGGAGGCAGTGTCGATGCCGCCGCGATTGACCGGGATGACTTCGCAAGCGCGAAGGAAGCTGCCAAAAGCCGGGTGCTGGCAATATTCGCGGGCGACCATCCAGTGGATTTTTCGTCCGGTAGCGGACTGAACGAAAAACGGATCGACGCTGCTGCGATGATTGCAGACGATGATGGCACCCTGCCCTGCGGGAATCTGCGGGGTGTTGAGCCAGCGGGCGCGCCAGAGGAGCTTGGTGATGAGGTAGGCAATCACCCACATCACGCATTGCAGGGGGCTCATATCGCCCTTGCGAAACGAGACGACGACAGCCGCGATGATCACGACGGCGACAATCGCGAAAAATATGGCGGCGGCCAGTTGCATCGTCGCCCTTGAGGGTGAAATCTGTGGCTAGCGTTCCCCTAACTTCCTTTTTAGCGGGAGTTGGGAAGAATAGAGACTCGGCAAGCGAACCTGGCAAGGGCAAATGGTGTCGAGGCGTGCGGGCGTGCGGGGTGTGAGCGTCTCCAAAGTAGGTGGGAAATTGGTTCCAATGGAATCGCCGGAACAAAAGGGGGGTAAGTTTCAGTGTGCAGCGATCCCAGGGAGGATGGAATCATGACGCGGAAGCATTTGTCGCGGCCGGTGTTGAGTGCGGAGCAACAAGCGGAAGCCGATCTCATTTATGAG
>JANNTN010000297.1:0-3213 GCA_031394445.1 Anatilimnocola sp. | reverse complement strand
GCTAAATCCACCAACGTGATTTGAACTCATCCGTTCAGTGGCAAATGGCAAACAACTTCTTCAGCATGGGCTGAAAGCCATTGTTCTGATTCTCACGTCCTCCACACCACGACAAACCACGCTTTCGGCCCGCCCTTAGAGTTGCCGGCAAAGTGCAGCGGCCTCGGCAATTCGGCCGATGTGATGCCATTGGATCGCGCGATCGAATGCGTCAAAGTAGTTGTCCACCGTCTGCTCGCGGTCAGAATTGGAAAAGCAAGGAAGAGGTGATAAAAATCCATGCGGCCGCCAGTCGTTATCTTAGCAAACTATCTGAACCTGGCCCGAGCAGCGCAACAGCGACGGCAACCGCTGGTGCGCGACCGCGCCTTGCTCTTGGCTGCCGTGATTGCCGCTCAGATCGAGCTTCGCCCCATCGCGGCAGCTTGCCGAGAACAGATTTTGGCGCATAACAAGCGACACCTCATCGGTCGCTGGCCGGACTTGGATGCGGCGCTGGCGGAAGAAGACTTTCAAACACTCGTGAATCGACTCGCGACCCGCTACGGTCCTGAACGTGTGGAGCAGATGGTTGAAAGGCTCACGTTGCAGCCGAGTATTGAACGAGAAGATTTCGACACGGATGGTGAGTTTGCCGCCGCGCTGTTGGGGTTGAACTGGGACGATCTTTTGCAGCGGTTCGGTGATGAATTTGCTGGTTAAGAGCAAGGCATGGCTGGTGCGCGTTGTTCGGCGCGATCGTTCGTGGCTCATTCGACCTGCCCGGCGAAGCCGATGACGAGAAACGGGCCATTCTGTTCGCACCGGAGGATCGAGAAGCATGTTCAGCCGCCCCATGTTGCTGGTGAGTGTGTTGGCCGCCGCGGTCGGCGTGCCGTATGTCTTGCTCGACGAGCAATTGGCAGGCACGGTTCGGGATGGCTGGGATCGCCTGGCTAGTAACTTTGACCGCCATGACGATGGCGAGTCCCGGTCATTCCATGCTGCCAACTATGTCCCGGCCAGTGGCACTCCCGGCACGAATCCACCCACGCCGATTGAGCAGATTTTCCGATTCGATTTGACCCCGCGGTGGGTCGCCAGCCGTTGGCCACGCGTGAGCACGGTGGCCGGCGATGATCCCGATCAGCTTGCGATGCGTGTCGTGCTAGTGAGCGGCACGCGGCCCGACGACGTGGCCGGCTCTCTCACTTACTATTTCGACCGGCACCATCAGTTACAGCGGATCACTTTCTCTGGACTCACACGCGATCCGCGCCGCTTGCTGGCGACCGTCGTGACGCCCTATCGCTTGAAGTCGCTGCCGACCCTTGATATTGCTCATTACGTCGGTGGAAATCCCGATGAGCCGACCAGCGAAGTAATCGTCCGGCACATGCCGGTAATCGTTGCGGAAGGCGGATTGGCCGAAACCGAGGTCGAAGTCGATCTATCCCGCGGCGAAGCTGTGGCGTCGCGCGGCAAGAGCGAAGAGCAGCCCAGCGAGAAAATTCTCCCGTCGATCTTTCGCCGTTGGTAAGGCGAAATAGCTAAAGGCGAAACCGCTACGGCGGCGTCCCACCCGGTGTCGGCGAAGGCCCAAAACCGGGCGTCAGGGAAGGTTGCCCCGTGCCGAAGCCTGGCGTTTGCGGCGAGCCAAACGTGTTCGGTGGCGATATACTCGTGCCTCCACCGACGCCCGTTCGACCTTCTATAGCACGCAGCCGCTCTTCCAAACTACTCACCGCGGCAGTTAGCTCGATAACCGACTTTTGCAAAGCAGCCATTGCCAGCGGGTCATAAACGGTGGATGGTCCCGTTGGTCCCGTGGGAATCAGCCCCGCGTTTCTACCCAAGTTTTCAGCCATGTTGATGAGCGGTCGGCCTCGACCGCTCAATCCTGAACGCGGCGATGCATCAGCCGGTGCAGTTCCTTGGGTTCCACCAAAACCGCCGCCGGGTGCCGCAAATCCACCGGTACCGGGAGCCGGTGCTGCGCCGGTAGATGGAATCTCACCCAAGCGGACCAATTTTTTGCCGAACCGATCGCTGCTGTCGAAGTACGACAGCTCGACTTCTTGCCCAGGGCGTGCCGATTGAATGGCTGCTTTTAAATCCTCGTCGGAACCGATCGAACGGGTGTCCATCTGCACAATCACGCTTCCGGCTGGCAAGCCGGCCATTTCTGCCGGAGAGTTGGGCTTCACGCGTTCGATGTATGCCCCGCGGCGCGTGCGGCCGAGTGCGCGAACCTGGTCGGGCGTCATCATCGTGATGCCGAGCGACGCACTGCCGGTGCCGGAGGCCGCTCCACTGGGATATTCACCGGGAGATCCAAATCTGGGGAGAGTATTCGGAGCGCTAGATGGCGGCGCTGAAGGGCGAGTATCCAAAGGCTGCGCGGTTATTCCGCCGCTGCGAGGAATCGGGTCCAACGTCGAAGGCGCAGGCAGCGTTGACGGAGGACTCGACAGTGATGGGCCAGGTACTGAATTGGCCGGCGGCGACAATCCCGGAGCGAATGAACCAGAAGTGGGCGGCGACAACATCGGAGCGGGACCAGGCGGCGAAAGTGACGGTGCCAGCGGTTGCGGCGCTGGACTTATCGGCCCTGAATTTGTCGGCTCACCGTCGGTGATCGTTGCCGGCTTCACGCCAACGATTACCGCGAGCGATTGCTGCCGGCCTGCACGATCAACCAAAAAAACCAGTTTTGCTCGAGGACTTTTGACAATGGCGTCATAGTCGTTCAGATTGCGAATCGGCTTGCCGCCGATGTCGATAATGCGATCGCCAGCTTTCAGACCGCTGGCAGCCGCGGGAGTGCCGTTCTTTACACCTTTGACAAGAACCCCTTTGCCATCATCGATTTCTTCATCCGGCTCAAAGCCCACGTAACCAGGAGCATTCGGATCGGCTGCTGCAGGGCTGGTTGCCCCGCCTTGTAGCCCTTGCTCAAGCTGTGTCAGCGATGACGGCTGAGCTTGGATTGTCTGTCCGATCAACAGAATCCCGCAGCAAGCGATAGCGGCAAGCGCTGTGGCACGAGTGATGGTCATGGTCATTGTCTCCGAAACAAAAACACGCTGGTTCGAATTGCGTTTTGCAACCGCCATTATAGCGAGGCGAATGTGATTCGTCGCCATGTTCCCGCTACCTAATAGCCGAGCAATTGCTGTCGCGGCCGGCGGCGATATTCGGTTATTGTGGGGCGATGCCAGCAAACCCGGCCCA
>JANNTN010000276.1:0-3571 GCA_031394445.1 Anatilimnocola sp. | reverse complement strand
CGCGGCAAGGCGGCGAACACCGAACCATCCACGGCCGTGAGATTCGCGAGCGCCTCGGCCTCGCGACCGTGAAAATGCGGCCGCGCGAGGTCGGCTAACTCTTTCAAAATCGGCCGCACCAGCGCAGGATCGAACACCCGCACCGACTCGCTCAGCGAACCCAGCGAAACCCGGGGAATCCCCAGCTGCTGGCGGACCTTCTCCCAGTTCGAAGCGTTTTGCAAGGAGCGTAAACTGGTCAGTGACGGATTGACGAAATACAGCAGCAACAACGACAGATAATGGTCGTAAAAAAACTGGCGGTTGCTCGCCCGATCGCGCTCCGTCCCCGCCAGATGAATCTGCTTGAGCAACCGCCGCAGGGGCTTAATCATCCGCACCGAACGCAGGCGCAGCGCCGCGGCATCGTCGGCTGTCGCCGGCCTTTTCCGTGCCCTCGTCCCCTTCTGTGCCATTCTGACAGCCTTATAAATGCTGTCAGTCCCTGCGCAAATCCCGTGCCGAACACTATTGAGGTGGCTGTTCCTCCTGGGCCTTTCCGCAGACCCGCGTGCGGAGCCTGTGCGAAGCGGGAACGCACATCCTGTGGAAGTCCTTGATCAAGCCGTGCCGCCGCAGTGAAGTGCTGATGGCCCGCTATCTGGTGCGTTTTCTCTTGGAAAACATGCTGTTGTTGTGGGACCGCGGCTTCCTCAGCTACGACTTGGTGCAACGCGTGCAAGAGCGCAGCGCGCACCTGTTGGCGCGGATCAAGAGCAACCTGATCTTCACACCGATCAAAACCTTGCCCGACGGTTCGTTTCTCGCCAAGCTGTACCCCTCGGCCCGGCATCGAAAGCAGGACCGCGACGGCATCGTGGTGCGGATCATCGAGTACACGTTTGCCGACCCCCAGCGTCCAGGAGTGCGCCAGAAGCACCGCCTCTTGACCACGCTGCTGTCGGCGCGGGAGCATCCGGCGAAACGCCTGATCGTGCTGTATCACGAACGCTGGGAAGAAGAATTGGCGATCGACGAAATCAAGACCCACCAGCGCGAGCGGCCGGTGCTCCGCAGCGAAACGCCGGCCGGCGTCGTGCAGGAGATCTACGGCCTGCTGCTGGGACATTACGTGGTCCGCATGCTGATGTGCGAAGCGGCGGACAACGCCGGACTCGCGCCGCGGGAACTGTCGTTCGTGAACACCCTGAAAATCCTTCGCTGCCACCTGCCGGAATGCCCCCGCAGCCAGTCCGGCATCGAGCGCTGGTACGCGGAGCTGCTGGAAGAAGTGGCGGAAGAACGGCTCGAACCACGCCGCGACCGCATCAACCCGCGCGTCATCAAACGCAAGATGAGCAACTGGCACAAGAAACGTGAAAAACACCGTCATTTCCCACAGCGCACCAAGAACTTCCGACAATCGATCGTGATATTGAATTGAACGGTATTGCGGCTAAGCCGGGCTATGTGCCCTGCCAGTACTTAGCGGCAAATAGCCAAGGTTGTTCGATCCATCAGGTCCGCCCCAAGATCTGCCGGGACTTTCAGTGCGGCTGGCTGATGGGACTCGTGGCGGACGAGGAGTGCCGGCCCGACAAATTGGGGCTGCTCGTAATGAATCAGCACAATGACCTGGGAGAACGCAATCTGAAATTCGTGGAGTGCCGAGAAAACGCCTTCCTCGAGCATGGTTTTAACTTGGCTGATAACCTGTTGCAGCGTGTCCCGGACGCAAAGTACATCGTCGTGACATTCTTCTTGGGTCGGTTTCACATGCATTACAGCCCGCAGTGGGACTATGTTTTGATGGGCCAAAAAGCGCACTGGCGAAGAGTGCGCGGGACGCCGCAAGAGGCGATTCGAATGGCCTCCCTGTGTGTCGGCGGTTCGATACATATCGGAGCTGCTTCTTTCTCAGAGGTCTCTTACGTCGTGTCGTGAGGCCTTGCAATTTTTGGCGAACCAGAAGATAGCCAGACCAATGGAACAGGAAAGGGCCCCGCGACATCTGGCGGGGAATGCCCAGCACGGCCGTTAAGCGAATCCGCATCTCACTGAATTTTCGTGGCGGCAATGTGGCCGGACGCGGTATGCGATGGAATTCTTGCTTGCCGAGCGAGGCCGGCGGCGGATTTTGCTGTAGGCACGTTTCAGCAGACGGACTATACCGCGGCGGTTGCGTCGCCATTCGACGCTTGGGATGCCGCTAGCATCCTCTTAACGATCCACCGGCGGAGTAATTGCATGGATCAGAATCCTCTTGAGCAACTTGTTACCGGCTACTTTCGACGCGGCCAGTCTGTGCGGGAGCTGCGTTTCGATCAGCTCCCTGACCCAACCGCGGTCGTCGTGGTGCTGGAAAACGGCAACGAATATCCGCATGCCGTCGATGCCGATGAGCGTGGGAACCTCCCGGAATGGCTGATGAAAGCCCAGGTGTACCTGCTATCGAAACGCGCAACCTTGTGATTGTGCGATCGCTGTGATCGCAATCGTGGCGAATTGATGTTGTCCGATTTGGCGGAAGCGGCTACTGTGCCACTGACGATCCGGTTTCATTCCCGGAGAGTCCTCCAATGACCCCGTAAGGGCCTACCCCCCTGGCCCTTGCGGGGTTTTTTTGTTTGGCGACCGGCTCTTAAGCGACGAAGGTGCCCTGGAGCTCCGCCTCCTCGGCCTCTGCTTCGTCGTCATCGTCGCCTACCACTTTCCATTCGTGGTCGTCCCCGGCTTTTTCATCTTCGTCGTCTTCTTCCTCTTCATCGTCGTCCTCTTCGTCATCATCTTCGTCGTCGTCGAATTCATCGTCGAAGTCGTCGTCTAAATCCTCGTCGTCTTCGTCATCTTCCAGTTCATCATCGTCGTCATCGTCTTCAAGCTCTTCGTCCTCTTCAGGTTCTTCTTCGGCATCGTTCATGCGTTCCGAACCAGGCTCCCCAAGGAGGTACGAGGGGGCCGCAGGGACGTGCGAAACAGGCCAGCCCAACGGAGGCAGCGTGTTCGTTGCGAATACAGTCATCAAAGTCTCCACAAAATATGAAACGGTGGATTGTCGCCACGATACTATAGCGGTCAACGGGCATAGACAAACGGGCTTGGGGCCGATTTAACTTTCTCAGGTCGCAGGACGTGACAGCACCCGAGACGGCGGCCGCGGAAGCCCGCTCGCCAATGCCTACCTGGCCAATTTAGAAGCACCGCATTTGCTGCTGGCCGCCGTCACTTGTCCAATTACAGTTCGACATCCATAATCAAGTTAGATTAAGCGCCAATCCCAAAAATCACTTCTCAGCGGTGGCTCGCAGGTCACTGCCACGTAATCAGAGCGAGAAAATGCCCCGGTAGCTCAGACTTGTGTTTTGCACTTTCGTCGCTAGCACCTGCTGGCCAACGCATTTCGAGTTAACTAAGCCCCAGATTCCCCAAGTTCCAACGTGGCGCTGTCCAGTTAGGTGGTTCCAAACTTTCTCGTCGGGGTTCCAGTCGGGCGAGTACTTCGGCAGGTAGAAAACATGTAGCCGTGATTGGCTATCGACCCATTCTTTGGTCATCTTGGAAGTATGGGGCGGTGCTTGATCCATGACGACGA
>JANNTN010000253.1:0-17250 GCA_031394445.1 Anatilimnocola sp. | reverse complement strand
GTTTAGGGTTTAGGGTTGGGGAGGCCGGAGTTTTTCAAAGCCTAAACTTTGTTGTAAGTTGTTGTCAAATATAGATTTGCTGAAATGTATGGGTGCGCTAATGTTTAGGGTTTAGGGTTTTGATTAGGCATGTCGGAGGTGGATGTTTGATTGGGGCAGGGGCCTAATAAGTAGATTGCAGTTTGGGGGAAAAAGCGGGTCGGAATTTGGGAAATTTCTAGTGGGGGGCCGCGAGGACGCGGCGGCTAAGCGGGGTGGGTAAAGCTGGCGTTTGTCGATTCGCCTGGATTCGGTAGATTACCCGGTCAGTTGTTTTTCGCAGCCCCGCGCGGTCAGACGCGCACAGCGAACCAGGGAGGGTGCTGATGGCGGGCCATCATTTTCGATTTTTGCATGCGGGCGGGTTTCTGCTCGATCAGCCGTTAGCCGGGCTTACGGAAATTCCCGAGGCGCTGACGGACCTATTAATAGACGCTCCGTTCTCCGCTGCGCAGAAGGTGTTCGACGCGGCGATTGAAGAGCGCGTCGATTTTGTCGTCTTGAATGGCGACCTGGTGGATTTGTCGCGGCCCAGCGCGCGGGCGCTGGCTTTTTTGCTCGACAACTTCGACCGGCTGCACGCGCAAGGCATTTCTATCTATTGGGCGTGCGGAAAGCTGGAGCAGCCGCACGACTGGCCGACGGCTGCTGTGCTGCCGGAGCGAGTACGCCAATTTTCGGTGACGGAACCGGAAGAGCTATCGCACTTTCGGGGCGAGCGGCCGGTGGCAAACATCGTGGGCCGCAGTTGGCACGGCACGTCGTCGTTCCAAGTCGGTGAGTTTAAGACGGACGACGATGGCTTGCCGACGATTGTGATCGCCAATGGCGTGTCGGACGCGCAGAAACTCGGCGAGCAGATGGTCGATTACTGGGCGCTGGGGGGACAGCCGCAACGGCAGACCCTCGGCACGGCCCAAAAAGTGATTCACTACGCCGGCAGCCCGCAGGGGCGTTCGCCGGACGACGCGGGGCCACACGGGGCGACGCTCGTGCATATTTCCGCCGAGCGGACAATTCGCACGCAGTTTGTGCCGACGGATGCAATCCGCTGGCACACAGAGAAGGTTGCCATCGAAGATGGGGCGACGCTCGACACGGTGAAAAAGCTGCTGACGGACCGCGTCAAGCAACTGCGGGCCGAGGCGGATGCCCGACCGCTGATCGTGACGTGGAAGCTGCGCGGCGGCGACACTCTCGCCGGTCCGGCCGGCCGGCGCGATCTGGCCGCGGAGTGGCAAGATTGGCTGCGCAAGGATTTTTTCCTGGCGAACAATAAGCCGGTGCTGTGGACGCAAGCCGTGGAACTCGATCAGCCGGAGTTGCCGACTGAATGGCTCGAAGAAGAATCGATGCTGGGTGACTTTTTGCGGAACTTAAAAATCTTCGAAGGGACATCACCCGGCGAATTGCGACTGGGGAACGACATTCCCGATCATCAACGCGGCCCGGCGCTGGCGTCGCTCGTGCAGTGGACGGCAGAAGAATATCGGAGCGTGCTGTACGAGGCGGGTTTGACCGGGGCGCAGTTGTTGGGGGCGGGTGAACGAGAGTAGGAAAGAATGCAGAAGGCAGAAGGCAGAATTCAGAAGGATGAGGGCAGGGGTCAGTGAACAGGAGTCAGAAGTCAAAAGTTAGAGAAGAACGACGCGGAGCGTCGAGACCTTGCGTTCCCACGCGGAGTGTGGGAACGAGAATTGGGCAAAGGGAGTTGCCAGATGAGAATTAAAGATATTGAAATTGATGGGTTTGGCGTCTGGAATGGGCTGACGCTTACAGATATGTCGGACCACGCCACGGTCATTTATGGACCGAACGAGGCGGGCAAGACGACGCTGATGCAGTTTGTGCGGGCGATGCTGTATGGCTTCACGCCCGAACGCCGCAAGCGCTATCTGCCGCCAGTGCATGGCGGCCGGCCGGGCGGACGCATCCAAGCGGCGAACGAATTTGGCTCGTTTTCGATCACGCGGTACGGCGCGGTGGATGATCTGATCGACGATCTGGGCTCGGTGGAAATCATCGACGACCGGGGCGAGAAGCGCGACCTGGTGCAGCTCGAAGGATTGCTCGCCGGTGTCGATGAGCCGACCAACAACAACGTATTCAATGTCGGCTTGCGCGAAATTCAAGAGCTGGGGTCGCTCGACGATACGGCCGCGGCCGATTATCTGTATCGACTGACGAGCGGGCTCGATCGGGTGTCGTTGATCGATGTCATTCGCGAGGTCCATGCCGCGCGCGAGCGACTTTTGGCCAGCGACGAAAAGGCCCCGAGCCAAATTCCGCAACTCGTTGCCCGCCGCGAGAAGCTGCGCGATCAGATCGAAGACCTGGGCCGCAAAACGCGCCGCTGGAAAGACCTGATCACGCAGCGGGCCAACCTGGTCGATGAGGCCAAGCAACTCGACAAGCAGATCGTGGATATCGAGACGGCTTCGCATGTGCTCAAGGCCGCGCTCGATGTCGAAGGGCCTTGGAACATTCGGACCGACATCCAGCGGCAGCTCGAAATCCTCAAAGAGGTGAAGCCGCTACCGGAACGCTCGGTGGAGAAGCTGGATTCGATCAACCAGCGGCTGAATACAGGCCGCAAGCGGCTGAAAAGGCTGTCGGCGAAGCGGGAGCAACTGAAAAAAGACCTGAATTCGCTGGAAACCAACAAGGTTCTGCTCGCGCACTCGGGACGGATCGAATCGCTGCACGACCAGTCGCAGTGGATCATCGGCCTGGAAAATCAGGTCTCGAAGCTGCGCGAGGAAGTGGCCAAGCTCGACGCCGATATCGAAGCGGCCGTCACAGGCTATCGCGGCACCGGTTCGATCGATGAACTGCCGCGTGAGACGATGGCGGTGTTGAAGCGACCTGCGACGTTGATTCGGGAAGAAGGTGAAAAGCTCGACCTGGCCAAGCAAGAAGCGGAGGAAGCTAAGCGTGCGCTCGACATCGCGATTGCGCAGTACGAGCAGGCCAGCCGCACAAAGCAAGTTCCCGATTTGAATCATGCGATTCAAGAAGCGGGCACGAAGGTTTCGCTGCTGCGGAAACGCCTGGAAGCGGAAGAGCGAATCGATAAGCTGACGCGCCGCCGGCAAGAGCTGGAGGTGGATTCGGGGGACATTGGCTCCTCCGAAGAAGCACCGATACGGATCACGGCCCTGCTCGGCCTGTTCTTCTCGCTGGGGGTGATGCTGATTTTGATCGGCATTTTCGGCGGGATGTACGAGTGGATTGACGGCGCGTGGCAGTGGACGATGTTTGGCTTGCTCGTGACGGGCGGCAGCATCATGGCCAAGCTGTTTTTGGAGAAGGCTGGGGAAGAGAACGTCACGGATGGCTTCAGGCAGCTCGAGCAATTGCGGATGCAACTGCATGAAGCGAAGCGGGAGCGCGACGAACTGGACGCGGAGTTGCCGGCTTCGAGCGGGTCGCTGGATGCCCGCTTGCGTGAGGCCGAAGTGGAAATGCGAGACTTGGAGCGGCTGATTCCCGTTCGCACCGAGCGCGAGCAGGCCGAGAACCGGCACGTCGCGGCCAAGAATCGGCTCGCCGGAGCGCACGACGCGGTGAAGGATGCCCGCCATAAGTGGCGCGTGGCCCTGAAGAGCGTGGGCTTGCCCGAAGATTTTGCCCCGCCGAAGGTGAAGCAGGTGGTGAAGGGGAACGAGCAGGTGCTGGAGCTGCGGCGGCGGCGCGATGCTCGCAAGGACGAACTCGATCAACGGCAGCGGGAATTGCTCGTTGTGAACAATCGCTTGCAGCAAATTCTGGACGATGTGCGGCATCCGTGCGTGAGCGATCAGCCGATCGTGCGGATTCGCGAGTTGATACAAGCCGTGGCGAAGGAGAAAGAAACGCTGGCCCTGCGTGAAAGTGTCGAGAAGCAGTCGCGAAAGCTGGTGCGGTCGCGTGACAAGGCGATTGCCGTGCTGCGGAAGTGCAGCCGTTCGCGGCACGCGCTGCTCACGCTGGCGGGCGTTGAAGACGAGAAGGGATTCAAGCAGGCGGCGGCGGATGCGTCCCGCGTGGCCGATTTGAAGCGGCAACAGGGGGAGCTGACGATTCGGATTCAGACGTCGCTGGCCAGTGGATTCACGGAAGACGCGGTCGGTGCGGTGTTCAAAGCGGAAGGCCGCGATATCAAGGGCCGCTGGGATCAACGGCAGAAGCAACTGGCTGATATCCGGGCCCGGCTGGCGCAGATTCACGAGCGGCGGGGAGCCTGCACGCATGAGATGCAGTCGCTGGCGTCCGACCGGCAGATGGCGCACGCCACGCTGGAGCTGGGCGTGGTCGAGACGCAACTGGTCGATGCGAAGCGGCGGTGGAAGATTTTGGCGGTGATCAGTCGCCTCTTGGAAATCGTGCGGCAGCGGTACGAAACGGACCGTCAGCCGGAGACGCTGCGGGAGGCTTCGCAGTATTTGCTGCGGCTGACCGACGGGCATTATGTCCGCGTCTGGATGCCACTGGATCGGCAGGGCCTCTTGGTCGAGAACGACAAGGGCGAGTCGCTCTCCCTCGAATTGCTCAGCCGGGGAACACGCGAGGCGGTGTTTATCGGTTTGCGGCTGGCGCTGCTCGGCTCGTTCGCCCGCCGCGGGGCGATGCTGCCGCTGGTGCTGGACGACGTGCTGGTGAACTTTGACACGGAGCGGGTGCGCTGTGCCGCGAAGGTGCTGTGCGAATTTGCCGAGCATGGGCATCAGGTGATCATGTTTACGTGCCACGAGCACATTACCGACCTGTTTGAAGACGCCGGCGGCAGCGTGCGATTGTTGCCGTCGCGCGATGGAAGCATTCGCAAGCGGCGGCTGCGGACCGTTGTGGAAGAAAGAGTAGTTCAGGAATTGCCGCCGCCGACGCCGGCGATTGAGCCGATTGTTGCTCCCGAGCCGGTGCGGGTTAGTCCTGTGTTCGATCCGAATCCGCTGTTTCAAATGGCGGCGGCAGAAGAGATGTTCGATCCGGTGCATCCGCTGCCTGAGAAGCCGAAAAAGAAGCGCACGCCAAAACCAAAGCCGGAAGAATGGCTCGACACAGGTGCCTTGAGCGAAGCCTGGCACAAGCGGTTTCAATCGCTGAAGCAGCCGACTGAGATCAAGTTGCCCGAACTGAAGCTGCCCGATTCTTGGCCGGTGGCCGAGTTGCCGCGCGTGACGAAGCCCATGCCCGCGTTAAAGCTGCCCGATACCTGGCCCGTAGCGGAAATTCCCACATCCCGGCCGCAGCCGCCAGCGCCCAAGCCGGCCCCCAAGCCACCCGTCGCGGTCCGTTCGGAACCAGACACTTTTGAAATGCTGGTCTATCGGCCGGTGGACGCCAGCGTGCAAGTGATGGCGTGGGAGCCCGAGCCCCAAGAGACCACCACGATTGTAATTTCGCCGCCAGAACAGACGCCCCCCGCCCCAAAGCATCTCAGTGCCAAGCGCAAGCGGCAGCGCTTTACGTGGGAGTCGCCGGAGATGTATGTTGAGGAGGAGTGAATAATGAGCGAGCAGCAATGACCAGGGTGGGAAGGTCACCTGTCATTGGTCATTTGAAGGTGATGGGTTTGACCATGCGATTCCGCCTTCGCACGTCGCAGATTTGAATGAGCTTGAATCCCTACGAGTCGCCGAAAGAAGCCACAACCAACACAGTGCAGTTGCGCGAGCCTGTTTGGAATCGTTGGAGCACCGTTTGCATTGGTGGCATGGTGCTTCTTGCATTTTGCTATCTGGGCCTACAGCACCCTGATCTTGAAGTTGGAGGGCTTTTGATAGTTGCACCGTTTGCGCTCTTGGGCCTACTGGCGACTATCTCTGGCGGGATAGGTTGGTTGGTAACCAAATTCAGATCGTCGTCGTAAGCCAGGGACGAACCACTTTCCCATGCTCCGTTTCACAATCCGCGACTTGCTGTGGCTGATGGTCGTGGTGGGATTGGCTACAGGATTGTGGCTCGAACATCGCACCGCGGACGCCAGGCTTTTAGAAGCAGTGAGGAGCGTCGCTTCCAGTTGGTCAGACGAAGTCGGCCACACCGTCCGTTTTTCGGTCAAAGGAAGAGCGGAAACACATAGCTTCGCGCATGGGTTGCCCGACAAAGATAAACCGTGATCGCCGATTTTGCAGGGCCGACGTAGAATAGTGTACATTGGTATAAAATCTGCGGCGAGTATAGCCTTGCGCGTTTCGTCTGCCAGATTGGCGCGGCGTTCTTTGACAATTCATCGCAACCCATTACCAGGAAAAATGTTACGCTTCCTGCTCACGCCCTCCTCACCTCGTGCTCACAAGCCGCTCACAAGGCCTCCCTAAACGCTCACTAACTGCTCAATGTGAGCCCTTTCCATTTTTCCCCATCGTCGCAAGTTCCCGCCGGCAAATGCCTTACGAAAAACCGCTCCCCTCGTCCGTTTCTGAAGTGAGCGCTTTGCCATTCTGTCCTTTACACGGCGACACTACCGCCAGGCGAGGATGCGAAAAACCCCTTCACGGTTTTGGATGCGGCTGGGGAGGGCGAGGAGTCGCTCGCGATAGATGCTGAGGGCGATGCCGAGGGCGAAGAGCAATGCTCCGCCGATGGCCAGATAGACGCCCATCGCGACGGTGGGGAGGATCGCCAACATGCCGACGAGGACGAACAGATGCGACACGAGACCGATGCCGCCGAACATCGTTGGTGCTCGGAGTTGCCAACTGAAGCCGGTGACGAGCATCAGCACGGTGACGAGCGCGAGGCCGGCTTCGTCGGGATACGAGATGGTCCGCTCGTAGAAGCGGTAGTAGAGCGTGCCGATGAGGAGCATGGAGGGGGCAAGAATGCTGCCGAGGGTGAGCGCGAGCGTTACGCCGTCCCCTTCGGACTGGCCATCTTCCATGAAGCGGCCGATGTAGCCGGCGATGAGCAGTAGCACGCCGCTGGCGGTGCAGAAGATTTCGATCTTTTGCCAGGTGGTGAGGTTCAGGACGATGTTGAGCGTGATGAACGCGATGCAGCCGAGCGCGATGGACCACGCGACATAGATTCGCCGCCAGGTGGGTGATGGCGAGAGGGCCGCGGCGACGAGGCCGGTAGCCGTGGTGATTGCCAAGGCGGTGAACTGCGACCACTGGACCGTTTCGGTCGAAAGGCGAGCCAGACCTTGCAAAAAGGCAGAAAGGAAGGCAAGTGACAACAGCGCGGTGGCACTGTGGAAGGCGGCGGTGCCACGACCGATCAGCGTTGAGGATTGTTCGCCGCTGGCCAGGAAGGTTTTCACGAGTTCGGTCCCGGCAATTCGGCTGATGGTGAGCAGAACCAGGCCCAGGACGGCATAAAGGATGGTGTACGACTCGCGCGGCAGGTGCTCGTAGCCGGCAAGTTGCCACACAACGGCACAGGCACAAGCGGTAGCGGCATAGACGTTGGCCCCGTGGCGGCGAAGCAGGGCGGCGAGGATGTAAAACGCGGTGGCGAGAGCGAAGACGAGGGCCATCCAAAGATTTTCCGGCGAGCCTTCGACCGGGAGCAGGAATTTGTCAACGCGGACGGTATCGAGCAGGATGTGGAAGAGAATGATGCCCGCACCGACATGCGCGGCGATGGCGAGAGGGCGCTCGGGCTGTTGTCCGCGCCACAGGCGGGCAGCGATGATGTAGCCGATGGGGGCGAGCATCAGCACGGGGGCTTGGTGGGTCCATTCGCTGACGCCGAGCGAGCGGAGGATGCCCGCGAGCAGCACCAGCACGCTGGCGGCACTGAGGAAGAGATAGTCGGAGGCGACACGCGGGGCGCGGTGCTGGAAAATTGCCGCACAGAAACGCATGCAGGCCGTCACCAGAATCATCGTGGCGACGAATGTCCAGCCGGTGTGGGTGCTCCACCCGTGCTCGGCGAAATAGACGCTGGTGGCGCGGACGTGATGGGCGACACCGATGATGACGGAGAGGGCCGAGAGGAGCAGGGCGAGGGGTTGGAGGTTTTTGGCCAGGCGGGAGTCTTGCTCATTCGGCCGCAGGGAGACGAGCGAGAGCAATAGGCCGGTGACGGCAGGAATGGCGATGAGGATCTCGCCGGGGAGGCGATCGCCGATGAAGGTGAGCTCGGCTCCGATGAGGCACGCGGTGGCCAGATAGACATAGACGCCGATGCGTCGGACGACGAAATCGCTGTAGAAATAGGCATACGCACCCAGGAGCCAGAGGCTGCCAGCGAGCCAGTAGTTTTGCGAGAGCCAGTTGCTGGGCCAGGTCCAGTCGTACCAAGCACCGAGACGCTCTTGCGTTACGAAGATGGTAAAAATCTGACTGAGGAGGAGCGTGATGAGCGCGGCGGCGAGCTGTACGTGGCCGGACCAGAAGATGGGGAGGCCGAAACGCTTGCGGTCGAACGGTGCGTCTTCGGTGGGGAATGCCCGCTCGGCGTGAATCGAGATGAGGGCGAGGCCCATGAGGACGAGGCTGACGTAGCCGGCGTCGCTGACGTGGCCTTGGCTGGCGAGGAGCAGGACGACCGTGAGCGTGATGCCCCCTTCAATGGCGTACATGAAGATCGGGTCGCGAAGGAGCAGCAGCGTAGCGACGTAGATGGCGCAGCAGGCGACGCCGCCGAGCCAGAGGTTACCCTCCAGCGGCATCAGGTCGTGGGTGTGATAGAACCAGAGATTCAGCGGGATGAGAATACAGCCGAGGAAGGTGAGGGCTTGGCCGACGATTTTGTAGCGCGTTTTGAGGGCGACGAGACAGCCGGAGGCGTGGATGGCGAGGGCACCGAGCGTGAGAGCCGTAGCGACGACGAGCGTGTTTTTGAAGATGCCCTGGCTGATGAGCCAGACGATAATGCCCAGGACCATGAGGCCGCCGCCGAGCATCATCATCCATAGGATGCTGCGGGGGTCGAGCAGCGCGGCCATCATGCGCTGGACGAGCGGCGGGCGTGGCGGGGAGTCCGCCGGTTTCTTTGCGGGTTGCGGCGGCGGGGGATCGAGGAAATCGGTAACGGGCAGCGGGATGTCTTTGCTACTGGTCGGTTCGGAAGTGGGTTTGGCGGTTTCGGGAATCGCCGGGCCGAAGTTGATGGTCGATCGGCAGACCGGGCAGATAGCCCGGCCCGAATCGAAACCAGTAGGAGCCCGTAAGACAACTCCGCACGAACAGCGCACGTCGGCTGGCATGATGATCCCCTTGTCCTCTTCGTTAGCCGCCTGTAATTGGTCGCCCAACCAATCAAGGCACAAAACGACAAGAAGCGGGGCGCGACTCGCACGAAGAGATTCTCACATTCTGGCCGAAAACCGCTTGCCGTCAATCAAAATCGGCAAAATCGCCACAATTAGCGGCGATTAGCGCTGGTTCCGGCGGCTGACCAGATACTCTAGGAGCGCCTTGTCGAACTGGAGGCTGGTGTCGAGGGGGACGTAGTCGATGCCGGTTTGAAAACATTCTTGCTTGTAGAGGGCGCGAAAGGCCTCGATTTCGCTTTGGTAGTCCTGGCGGTAGCTGGTGGCATCGACGATGATTTTTTCCTTCGATTCAGGGTCTTCGAACTCGATCATTCCTTCGTAGGGGAAGTTGACTTCGGCTTCATCGAGGATGTGGAAGAGGATGACGTCGTGACCGCGGTGGCGTAGGCGACGGAGCGATTGAAAGACCGGGCCGGGCTCGGCGAGCAGGTCGGAGAAGATCATCACGAGGCTTTTGTGCCGCATCAGCGAGGCGATTTGGATGACGCTCTTGGCGATGTCGGTATCGCCGGTGGGCTTGAGGTTCGCCAAGTGGGCAAGAATGTTGCCGAGCTGCGTTCGTTTGCTCTTCGGCGGAATCACATCGCGGATGTGCTGATCGAACGTAACGAGGCCGACCGGGTCTTGCTGATGCACCATCAAGTAGCACAGCGACGCCGCGAGGCAGATAGCATAGTCGAATTTCGTCAGATCCTGCCGGTGCGTAAAACCCATCGACTGGCTGAGGTCCATGCACAGGTAACCAGTGATGTTCGTTTCGGCTTCGAATTTTTTGACGTAATACTTGTCCGTCTTCGCGAACACCAGCCAATCGATATCTTTCGGGTCGTCGCCGTGGTTGTAACGGCGATGCTCGCTGAATTCGACCGAGAAGCCGTGAAAGGGGCTGGCATGAAGGCCCTGTAAAAAGCCTTTCACCACAAACTGCGCGCGCAAATCCAGCCGCTTGATTTGGTTGATGACTTCGGGTTTTAAATACTTTTCGACGGAGGGCATGAATGGGCTTTATCCCGAGGCGTCGCAAGCTTAACGCGTTGAAGGACTCCTAAGATGAAGGCCGATGAGTTTGGCATAAGTGCGGATACTCGCTCTGAATTCTGCGATGCGGGACTCTGCTGCCTTCACGTCATCGACTATTTGCTTGGCCAAAGAAATTTGCGATTGAACATTCTTGACTGTTGCAAATTTAGACTCGGCTAGTTCATAGTCTGCTCGCCTTCTTTCCTCGCGCAAAGAGTTTAAGTTGCGACCTGTCTCCGCAAGCTTGCTGTCCGCCGAGTTTTCGAGGCATTGGGCGAGTTTTTTATGTGGCTCTGGAACTTTCTTGTCTAAGACGACACCGCACCCCTCTTGAATCAATGACATGGCAGTATGAAAGGCACAATAGTATGCCCGGCTGACAGCCGCTCGGCCCTCCGGCTCGCATTGCATGGCAATTAAACGATCGCCAGGCTCAGGTCTTATGGCCGCCAAACGCTCAGCTAATGCCATCAATTCGTGTGGCTTAATCATTGATGTCAAGCGAAAGCCGATATGCGATCGCCGTTTCTTGTGCCACCTTTACAATACGACAATGCCACTCGCGATGACACTTCACCAATTCGCCCACTGATCCGGGGGTTTCCACTGTTATCACAAAATATTCATCGTCTTCGATTTCCGGGTCGGACTCTTCTGAGACGGTGATCTTCGCTTTCGGAAACAACTCTGCGGTCAATTCAAGAATTGCGTTGTGATTTCTTAGTGTAAGCGTGGGGGTGGCGTATCGGCGAGTTTGACGTGATTGTGAAAGTTCGTCTTCGAGTTGCGATATTTTGATTTGCTGTTGGAAGAACTGCCCAATATCCATGCCCAGTATTTCGTCACGCGCTTCAAGGCCTGTTGGGCTTGAGTGACGCAAACATTCAACAAGGCGCGCGCCGGTATAATCGCCTCGCTTTGGAAACGGATCATGCACACGAGAAGAACTAAGAGTTGGCATGAATTTTTACGCTACTTTGAGCTCGAACAACTCGATGAAACCGGTCTTCTAGCACCTGAATGGCATCGCTAATCGATTCTGGATGAAATTGCTCAACCCAACTCCGGCTAACGTCCCCTCCAATGTTTTGGCCATTCGAACCCGGTATGAGATACCAGGAAATCGTATCGTCTGGAAATCCTCGGATTGCGAATTGGGCACCACTCAGCAAGAACTGTTCTTCACCCGCCTTTGTTCGGAGTCCGATCATCGACGCAACCAAGCTATCTAGAGCAAGTTCATCGCGACTAATTGTGTATGACACCTTTAGGAACAAATCGACTGTCCTACTAAGAAGGAAATCCAAATTGCTCCAAATGTCCTGTGGGTCGCATTTTTTCCACTTGTGCGGTCCCATAAACCGTCCATCACCTGAGGTCGGAGAGGAAAATGGGTCCGGAGGATCGAATGAAAGTGAGAGTGCAGCGTTAGCGGTGCCAGTTGTTTCGCCATCAAACCCAGTGCCACCAATCTCGCATGTCGCGTAAGTTGTTCGCGGTCCTGATAGTTCGGTCCTGTACGCGCCCTCCTTCAGTTCGTCCCACATGTAGCTGAGGCCTGCCCGATCAGCATCGTCCAACTGGTCGACAGTTACGGACAGCACCACCTCAACACGGTGGAACGGGAGTTCAGAAAGGTTGGGAATGACGAGCATTGGGGAGGAACCTGCCTGGGGTTTGGAAAAGACCAAGACAGAGATGACACTAGAATTCTAATTCGGTTCGCGCGAATTGGTCAATTTCGATAATTCTATCGGGAAACTAAGCAAACTTTGACACTTCGGGTTCTTTGACTTCTTTCAGCAATTTCAAAACCACATCTTCGGTGGTCATGCCTTCGGCTTGGGCTTGAAAATTGGTGCTGAGGCGGTGGCGGAGGACTGGGATGGCGATTTTTTTGATGTCGTCGATGGCGACGGAGAAGCGGCCGTCCATGGCGGCGAGGGCTTTGCCGCCGTTGATGAGGTTTTGGCCGGCGCGGGGGCCGGCGCCCCAATCGACGAGTTCCTTCACGAAGGCGGGAGCGGATTCGTCCTTCGGCCTGGTGGCGCGGACGAGGCGAGCGACGTATTTAACGATGTATTCGCTGACGGCGACGGAGTGGACGAGCTTTTGCAGGTTGACGATGGCCCGGGAGGAGAGGATTTTGCGGACTTCGACTTTCTCGGTGCGGGTGGTTTGAGTGAGGATCTTTTCTTCCTCGTCGGCGGTGGGGTAGCCGATCTTGATGTTGAACATGAAGCGGTCGAGCTGGGCTTCGGGGAGCGGGTAGGTGCCTTCTTGCTCGATGGGGTTTTGCGTGGCGATGACGAAAAACGGATCGGGCAGGTCGTAGGTCTGGCGGCCGACAGTCACTTCGCGCTCTTGCATGGCTTGCAGGAGGGCGGCCTGCGTCTTGGGGGGCGTGCGGTTGATTTCGTCGGCAAGCAGGATGTTGGTGAAGACGGGGCCTTCGACGAAGCGGAAATTGCGTTTGCCGGCATCGTCTTCTTCGAGGACGTTGGTGCCGGTGATGTCGCTGGGCATGAGGTCAGGGGTGAACTGGATGCGTTTGAAGCCGACGTCGAGGATGCGGGAGAGGGTGCTGACCATGAGCGTCTTGGCCAGGCCGGGGACGCCTTCGAGGAGGCAGTGGCCGCGGGTGAAAATGGCCGCAAAGAGCTGCTCGATCACTTCGTGCTGCCCCACGATGACCTTTTGCAGCTCTTGCTGCATGAGCTGCCGGTGGGAGGCGAACTCTTGGAGGATGTCGCCCAGGGATTTAGGTTTCGGCGGCGGAGGCGTGGCGCTGGACATTGGGGAAGGGCTAGGGCTAGTGAGTTGGGCTAGGGACTAGGATAATGGATAGCGGCGTTTGCGCCGTGGGCAAGTCGTTTCTTTAACACAGAGGCACAGAGACGCAGGGGCACAGAGAGAATCAAGGAATGAA
Organism: Anatilimnocola sp.; assembly: GCA_031394445.1. Taxonomy (GTDB): domain Bacteria; phylum Planctomycetota; class Planctomycetia; order Pirellulales; family Pirellulaceae; genus CAYLLN01. The sequence continues at coordinate 4,054 of JANNTN010000253.1, read as the reverse complement.
GAAAAATCACGCAATGAGCCTGTTACTGTCAAGTCGGCCTTCCGCTGGCTTTCTCCGTGTCTCTGTGCCTCCGTGCCTCTGTGTTTATTTGGTTGCGCTGATTGCAAGTTTCGTGGTATTCGGCCAGTCACCGGCTAGGGCTGACGTGTCGGCGGATCAGGTGAATGCGGCGATTAAGAGTGGGATGACGTTTTTAGAAAAGCGGCAGCGGCCGAATGGGAGTTGGTCGGAAATGGAGTTGGAGCCGGGGGGAGTGACGGCACTTTGCACGCTGGCACTACTCAACAGCGGCCGGACACCAGCCGATGAGAGCGTGAAAAATGCGTTGGCTTATCTGGAGAAGGCCAAAGAGCCGGACCGGATTTATTCCACGGCGATAAGCTTGCTCATGTTCGCGCAGGCTAACCCGCGCAAATATGCATTGCAGATCAAGCAGCGGGCGACTTGGCTCGAAGGAACGCAACTGCGGGGGGAGGGGAAACAAAAGGGAGGCTGGCGATACACGGGCAAGGAATCAACCGCCGATAACAGCGCCACGCAATTTGCGATTCTGGCTCTGCACGAAGCGGAGCGGGCAGGCATCAAGGTATCGGACCAGACTTGGCAGCTCGCGCTCAATTATTGGACGCAGAAGGAAATGCAGGCGGCGAACGGTGGCTATCCGTATCAGCCGGACGACCATCGGTACTCGGGAAGTATGACTTCGGCGGGGATCAGCTCGCTGATTATCCTGCGCGATCGCCTTCATTCGGGAAGCGCGGGAATTGTGGATGGCAACGTGCAATGTTGTGGCAATGAGCCGGAGCAAGCGGCGCTGATGCACGCGATGGATTGGATGGGGCAGCATTTTTCGGTGGAGCGGAATCCGAACGATTCGAATTGGTGGCTGTATTACCTCTATGCCGTGGAGCGAGTGGGGCGATTGTCGGGTCAGCGGTTTTTTCCGACGCGGCGGCCGGGCGGCACGGTGGAATTGCACGACTGGTATCGCGAAGGTTCCGAAAAGCTCGTGGAGTTTCAGGACAAGCTGACCTTCTCGTGGGTAGGCTCCGGGCCGGGAGAGAATTCGCCGGAGATTGGAACGGCGTTTGCGCTGTTGTTTCTGTCGAAGGGTCGGCGGCCAGTGGTGATGGCGAAGTTGCAGCATCATGCGGATGGGGGATTGGGGACGGCGGATTGGGATCATCATCGGCGGGCGGTGCAAAATTTGACGATGCGGGTGGAGAAGAAGTGGCAGCGGGAACTGTCGTGGCAGACGATCGATTTCACGCGGCGGGGGCCGAAGGAATTGCTGCAAGTGACGGCGGCGGACTTGATGGAGACACCAGTGTTGTTTTTGAGCGGGTCGCAGGCCCTCGATCTCAATGGGACGCAGCGGCAGGTGCTGAAGGAGTATCTGGAAAATGGCGGGTTTCTGTTCGCCGAGGCGTGCAACGGTAACGGCTGCAATGGCGTGGCGTTCGATCGTAGCTTTCGGACGCTGATGCGGGATATCTTTCCGGAGAGCGAGCTGCGAAAACTGCCGCCGGAGCATCCCGTGTGGTATGCGCAGGAGAAAGTCGATCCGAATCATTTGCCCAAAGATGGTGATTTTTGGTTATGGGGGCTCGATGCCTGCTGCCGGACGAGCGTGGTGTATTGCCCGCGGAGTTTGTCGTGTTATTGGGAACTGGCGCATCCGTATCGGGAGACTGACTATCCCCCGGCCATCAAGCAGGAGATCGAGCAGGTGGCGCGGATTGGGAGCAACGTGCTGGCATACGCGACGGGGCGAGAATTGAAGGAGAAGCTCGATCGACCGCAGATTGTCATGACGAAGGCTGGCGCACAGAGCCCGCGCGGGGCGCTGGTTGTGCAAAAGCTGGGGCATAACGGTGGGGCCGATGATGCGCCGGCCGCGCTGAACAATCTGCTGACCGTGATGGACAAGGAACAGCTCGTGCGGAAGGTTGATCTCGAGAAACGGGTCATTCCGCCGGCTGATCCCAGGCTTTACGAGTACCCGATTGTGTTTATGCACGGTCGGCGGGCATTTCGGTTTTCCGCAGCCGAGCGAAAGGCGATCAAGGATTATCTCTCCGGTGAGCGAGGCGGCTTTATCTTTGCCGATGCGATTTGTGCCAACCAGGAATTTGCCGACGCGCTGCGAGCCGAGATGAAAGTTATTTATCCCGACGCCAAATTCACGCGAATTCCGCCGGACCATCCGATGTTCACCGAGGATTTTCACGGGTATTCGCTGAAGTCGGTGGAGCTGCGCGATCCGCAGATTCGCTCGGAAGGGGAGGCGCTGACTTCGAAGACCGTGAAAACCACGCCGCTGTTGGAAGGGCTGGAGGTGGATGGCCGCATCGCCGTCGTTCTTTCGCCCTACGACATTAGCTGCGCCCTGGAGAAAGGGGCGTCGCTGGAGTGCAAGGGTTATACGACGGCCGACGCGGCCCGGATTGGGGCGAACGTGTTGTTGTATGCGCTGGGGCAGTAAAACGGTTCGTCGTTATGCTGAAGCATAACCTACATGTTAAAACAATCGGCATGAATACGATTTTTCGACGGTTGGTCATCGCTGTCTTGTCGGTAAGTGCTGTTGTTTGTGCGGTACTGAGGCTGGAGGCGCAAGATGCGCGGCGGCCGAATGTGGTGTTTGTGTTGATGGATGATTTGCGGTTTGATGAGTTGGGTTGCGTGGGGCATCCGTTTGCGAAGACGCCGAATATTGATCGGGTGGCGAAGGAGGGGGCTGTTTTTAAGAATGCGTTCGCCACGACGCCACTTTGCTCGCCGAGCCGGGCGTGTTTCTTCTCGGGGCAATACGCTCATACGAACGGAATTCGGGATAACGTCGATCGGAGTCCGCAGAGCCATGCGATGGTGACTTGGCCACGGCTGTTGCAGGAGGCGGGGTATGAGACGGCGTTTGTGGGGAAGTGGCACATGGGGGTGGATGCGTCGCCGCGGCCAGGGTTTGATCGGTGGGTGTGTGTGCCGGGGCAGGGAAAGTACAGCGATCCTGATCTGAATGTCGATGGCCAGGCGGTTCAGGCCAAGGGTTATGTGACGGATGTGTTCAATGAGTATGCGGTGAAGTTTCTGAGGGCGAGTCGCGATAAGCCGTTTTGTTTGTGTGTGTCGCACAAGTGCGTGCATCCGGATACGGAACAGCGGGCGGATGGGACGCTGAGCGATCCGAATGCGGCCAATTTTGTGCCGGCGGAACGGCATAAGGCGATGTATGCGAACGATAAGCCGCCGCGGAGGCCGAATGCGTTTGTGCCGCCGCGCGGTAAGCCGGCGTTGGAACGGAAAATCGAGGGTGTGCCGCCGCTGTCGCGGGAGACGGCGACGGATGATGAGACGATTCGGAAACGGCTGCGGATGCTGATGGCAGCCGAGGAGGGAGTTGGCCAAATCCTCGATGCGCTGACGCAGATGGGGCAGCTCGATAACACGATGATCATTTTCACGAGTGATCATGGGTATTTTTATGGCGAGCATTGTTTGAGCGTGGAGCGGCGGTTGGCATACGAGGAGACGATTCGCATTCCGCTGATTGTGCGGTATCCGCCGTTGATCGAGGCGGGGACGACGTTTGATCCGTTTGTGTTGAGTATTGATTTGGCTCCGATGTTGCTGGAGTTGGGTGGTGCGAAGGTGCCTGGCAATCTGCAAGGGCGGTCGTTGGTGCCGCTATTGCGGGGCGGAGCGTATGAGCCGCGGAAGAGTTTGTTGGTGGAGCTGTTTTCCGATGCGGTGTTTCCCCGCGTGAAGAACATGGGTTATCAAGCGGTGCGGACGAAGCGTTGGAAGTACATTCACTACGTCGATTTGGCGGATAGCGATGAGTTGTATGATCTGCAAGCTGATCCGTATGAGTTGGAGAATCGGATTGGTGATGGGGCGGTGGCGGGGACGGTGGAGGAGTTGAAGGCGGAGTTGGTGCGGCTGGTTGGGGAGACGCGGGGGAGGGAGTAGAGGATGGAAGAAAGAGACAAGCAAACATGGAAAATCGGGTTGTTCGGCGTTAAAGATTGGAAGTTTTTTTTTGGGCGGGGGG
>JANNTN010000249.1:0-14172 GCA_031394445.1 Anatilimnocola sp. | reverse complement strand
GTGCGGGTGCTGGAAATTCCACAGCTTGTCGCGCCGGGGCAGATTGAATCGCGGGATACGCTGCCCAGCTTTCACTATCAACCGCCAGCCACGGCCAGCGAGACGCCCGCCCCACAGGTCGTCGGCTTCATGGCTCGCGATTACGGTTCGGCAACGCCAGGCCGGCTGATCTCGTCGGCCAAGTCGTGGCTCTGTCACGGCGGTGTCGATCGCACGGCGGAATTGCTGCCGTGGCATGCGGCGAGCGATGTAGAACGAATCTCGCCGGTCGAGGCCAGCAGCCGCTATTTGGCGCACATCCGCGGAGCGTGGAACGAACGATTCAAGACCGAGCCGCTGGAGCGGCAAGATGTCGTGCTGACACTGCCAGCCTCGTTTGACGAAATTGCCCGCGAGCTGACCGTGGAGGCCGCGGCTCGGGTGGGCCTGCCGAAAATCGTGCTGATCGAAGAGCCGAAAGCCGCCTTTTACGCCTGGATTTACAAACACCAAGACAATTGGGACCAACTCGTTTCCCCAGGCCAAAAAATCCTGGTCTGCGACATCGGCGGCGGCACGACCGACTTTACGCTGATTCGCGTGCGCCGCGCGACCGACGGTAAAATCCAGTTCCATCGCGTCGCCGTCGGCGATCATTTGCTCCTCGGCGGCGACAACATGGACCTGGCGCTCGGCAGACATTTGGAGGCGAAGCTATGTAGCCCTCACGCTCCGCGTGAGGAGCCCAAGACTTCACAGAGACTGCCTCCCCGCCAATGGGAAACCCTCCTCCGCCTCTCTCGCCAAGCAAAAGAGCAATTCCTAGCCGCCGACGGACCAGCACAAGTAACCATCACGCTGCTTGGCAGCGGCTCACAACTCATTGGCGGCGGCTCATCGACAAAAGTGACACGCGACGAAGCGTGCGAAATCTTGGTCGATGGTTTCATGCCGCGGGTGTCGCTCACTGATAAGCCCACGGCGCGACGCAGCGGCTTTCAGGAATTTGGATTGCCATTCGCCGCTGATCCTGCGATCACGAGGTATCTGGCGGCATTCTTGGTAGCGCATCGGCATGCGGGAGAAGAGGCAGGAGTCAGGGGACAGGAGTCAGGAGACAGGGGAGAACATACAGATCCCGCCCGCCCCGACGTCGTCCTCTTCAACGGCGGTGTGTTTGAATCGGATATGTTGCGGCAACGACTCTTGGATTCGCTGACGGCTTGGTTTGATTCGGGCAAGACAGGCTGGCAACCGAAGCTACTCGACAACGATCGCCTCGACCTCGCCGTCGCGCGCGGGGCGGCATATTACGGTATGGTTCGCCGCGGCGAAGGGGTGAAAATCGTCGCGTCACTCGCGCGGACCTACTATATCGGCATCGAATCACAGCGGGCAGACAATACTTCTGCCGAACCAACGCACCAAGCCCTTTGTCTCGTCCCCGGCAACGCCGAGCCAGGCCAGTCGATAGGACTCACGGACCGGCAGTTTGATTTGCTCGTTTCGGAACCCGTCGAGTTTCCGCTCTATACCTCCAGCGTGCGCCTAACCGATCGACCGGGCGAGCTCGTACCTTTCGATCCCGAACAGATGACCGCGTTGCCGCCGATTCGCACGGCGCTCAAAACACGCAGCCGCCGCGAGCGTGGAACGGTAGCCGTACGGCTGAATGCAAAACTCACCGAAATCGGCACGCTTGAACTCTGGTGCAGCGAAATTGGCGGCGAGCGAACTTGGCGACTCCAATTCGACGTTCGCTCGGCCACGCAAACCGATGTCGCGGCTCATGAAACCGCAGCCGAAAGTGAAGGCTTCATCGATGAAGCGACTGCGACGAGTTGTCGAGCAGTGCTGGAAAGCGTGTTCGGAGTTGGCGGCGCAACCGATCCGAATTCCCTGGCGAAGCAACTCGCCGCAGCCATCGGCAGCGAGCGACAGGAATGGCCCACATCGCTGCTGAGACGCATCTGGGAAATGCTGATGGAGTTCGAGGCCGGCCGCCGCACTTCGGCCGCACACGAAGCACGCTGGCTGAACTTGTTAGGCTACGCCCTCCGTCCCGGCTTTGGCCTCGCCGTCGATGATTGGCGCGTGGCGGAAACGTGGAAGACGGTTCAGGGAAAGCTGGCTCAGCCAGCGGCCAGCAGTCGCACGGAGTCGTTGATTCTTTGGCGACGAATTGCCGGCGGTCTCTCGTCGGGCCAACAGCGGGCGCTGGCTCAGCCGCTGCTCGCGACGGTGCGCACGCTGCATAAACGTCAATCGAGCGGCGGCAAAGGGACCGATCCCACCTGGAGCCCTCACGAAGGCTTAGAAATACTACGTCTGCTGGGCTCGTTGGAGTTACTGCCGGTCGAGTGGAAAATCGAACTCGGGCGAATCCTCGTCGAACTGGCACAACGCAAAAAGTTGCAGCCGATTCGGACAGCAATTTTCTGGGCGATTGGCCGCTTAGGGGCCCGAGAACCAGCGTATGGACCGCTGAATACCGTAGTGCTGCCAACAGAGGTGGCTGCCTGGATCGAGGAGTTAATGAAAATCGACAACGGCGACGCGAACCAGAAATTTGCGGTTGTCAATTTGGCGCGGCGAACCAACGATCGGTTTCGCGATCTGGACGAGGCACAGCGGCAGCGGGTTACAGGGTGGCTGCTGGAGCAGGCCGCCAGCGAACACTCACAGGCCCTGGTTCGCGAAGGTGGCCAACTCGACACAGAAGAGCAAGGCCGCGTCTTCGGCGAGGCCCTGCCCAAGGGCCTCCGCTTGCGGTAATTTTGAACTCATGTCTTCGCATCGCAATCATTCCGCTGAACTCAACCTACCAGAGCCCCCGCTGCCGCTGCTCGTGACCGGCGTAGCGGGCGTGGCGGGTTATAACGCCTTCCATTACTTTCGCCGCCGGTTTGGAAAGCAAGTGATTGGCATCCGGCGGAAGGACAACTGGCCGCTAAAGGGGGAAGGGATCGTCGCCTGCGATGGCGACGATCGCGAGATGCTCGCTCAATTGTTCGACAAGCATCAGTTCGCCGCCGTGCTGAACTGCGAAGGAACCTGCAAGCTCAAGTCGTGCGAACTCGCCCCCCAGATGGCAGAGCGGGTCAATATCGAAAGCGTCGCGACAATGCTCGACGTGATGCAGGGCCGCAACACGCGACTGGTGCATCTCTCGATCGACCTCGTCTATTCCGGCACACGCGGCGGCGGCCACATCGAGGAAGACGCAACCGACCCCGTGACCGTCTATGGAAAAACAATGGCGGAGGCGGAGCGAATCATACTTGGCATGTCGAACAACGCCGCCATCCTCCGCATTTCGTTGCCCATGGGCATCAGCTTCAACGGCCACGCCGGCGCGATCGACTGGATTCAAAGCCGCTTTAAAAAGGAAAAACCGGCGACGCTGTACTACGACGAAGTCCGCACACCAACATACACCGATTGCCTCAATCCGCTGTTGGCCGATGTGCTCGCCCGGCCAGACATTTGCGGCCTGTTCCACTCCGGTGGGCCACGCCGGCTGAGCCTCTATCAAATCGCCCAAATCGTGAATCGCGTCGGCGGCTACGCTCCCGAGTTGCTGCACGGCTGCCCGCGGATCGAAGCCGGCCCCATGCCGCCGCGTGCTGGAGATGTCACGATGGATTCCAGCAAGCTGTCCCGTGCCCTGGGTTATCAGCCGTTCGATCCCTGGCCACTCGACGAAGAGCATGTTCCAACCCACCGCGAGTGGCACTTTGAAGGACCACGCGGCTCGCCGGTACTGTTGAAAGAAGCCCTCTATCACAACACCCGTCGCCGCAGCCGAACTGTTCAATCCCTGGCGGCCACTTAGAATTCCCATCTACCCGCGCAAATCATATTTTCAATCAAACCCCAGCATTACTCTCCGCGGCTCCGCGCCTCCGCGTGAAATCTCTTTCTGATGTCGTTTTTCGCTGATCTCGAAGCCCGCGTGGCCACCGCAATGCAGACCGATCGCTTTCGGCTGCGAAACATGCTGCGCGCGGTGCGGAAAGACGAGGAGCAGGGCCGCCTACCTGACGAAAATCTAGCAAAACTCCAGAAGCTGCTCGACGAATCCAACGCTCGCCGCGAGAAACGCCAAGCGCTGGTTCCGAAGCTGGAATACGACGAAGCCTTGCCGGTCGTCGCCCGCCGCGAGGAAATCGCAGCCGCCATTCGCGACAACCAAGTCGTCGTCGTCTGCGGCGAAACGGGCAGTGGCAAATCGACGCAGCTCCCCAAAATCTGCTTGGGAGTAGGCCGCGGCATCAGCGGCATGATTGGCCACACGCAGCCGCGACGCATCGCGGCCCGCTCAATCGCCTCGCGCCTCGGCGAGGAGCTGCGCACCTCCGTCGGACAAAAAGTCGGTTTCAAAATTCGCTTCACCGACGCGACCGGACCAACCACGCTCGTGAAAGTGATGACCGACGGCGTGCTCCTGGCCGAATCGCAGCACGATCGTTTTCTCGATCAATACGACACGCTCATTATCGACGAAGCTCACGAACGGTCGCTCAACATCGATTTTTTGCTCGGCTATTTGCATCGTTTGCTCCCCAAGCGGCCCGAACTCAAGCTCATCATCACCAGCGCCACGATCGACGCCACGCGGTTCGCCGAGCATTTCAAAACCGACCTGGGCGCAGCCCCAATCATCGAAGTCTCCGGCCGCACCTATCCCGTCGAGGTACTGCATCGCCCGCTACGCAGCGACGATGGCAGCGAAGAAATCGATACGATCCGCGGCGTGGCTGACGCGGTAGAGGAAGCGTGCAGTCTGGGTGGCGGCGACATTCTCGTGTTTCTACCGACGGAACGCGACATCCTTGAGGCCTCCCACAAGCTCCGTGGGCGGCATCTGCCCGGTGGACAACCCCAAATCGTGCCGCTCTACGCTCGTCTTTCCACAGCGGAGCAAAATCGCGTCTTTCAGCCCCATAGTGGCCGGCGAATCGTCCTGGCGACCAACGTTGCCGAGTCCTCGCTCACCGTTCCCGGCATTCGATACGTCGTCGATACCGGCACCGCCCGCATCAGTCGGTATTCGGCCCGCAGCAAGCTGCAGCGTCTGCCGATCGAGGCGATTTCTCAAGCATCGGCCGATCAACGCAAAGGACGCTGTGGCCGCGTCGGCCCTGGCGTCTGCATCCGGTTGTTCAGCGAAGAGGATTTCCTCAGCCGCGAGCGATTCACCTCTCCAGAAATCCAGCGCACCAACTTGGCCTCGGTCATCTTGCAGTTGCTCGCTCTTGATCTTGGCCTGATCGACGAGTTTCCGTTTCTCGATCCGCCGCGAGCCGAATCCATTCGCGACGGTTACAAAACACTGTTCGAGCTAGGTGCGGTGGACGAGAACCGCCAGCTCACGGCACTCGGCCGGCAAATCGCTCGCTTGCCGGCCGATCCGCGTATCGCCCGCATGATCATCGAAGCCAGCCGCGAGCACTGTCTGGCTGACGTGCTGATCATCGCTGCCGCGCTGGAGGCACAAGATCCGCGACAGCGTCCCGCCGACCGCCAGCAAGAGGCCGACCAAGCCCACGCCCAGTGGCTCGATCCCGACAGCGATTTTCTCGGCTGGCTCAAGCTCTGGGATTTCATGCAAAAGCTCAAGGCCAGCACCACGCGCGGTCAATTCCGCAGAGCTTGCGAGCAAAATTTCCTTTCCGAGCTGCGGCTCCGCGAGTGGCAAGATGTGCATCGCCAATTGTTGGAAATGGTCACGCAGTTCGGGTTGAAAGCGGGGAAGCGAAAGTGGGATGAAAAGGCGAGTGGGGCGCGTAAGCACCCCGGCAGGCACGAATCACAAGAGAACGAGAATCGCCGGGATCCTCACGGCTCCCCCTCGCCGTTGGAAAACCCCGCCTACGCCGCCATCCATCGCTCTCTTTTGTCGGGTCAACTCGCCAGCATCGCCAACCGCGGCGAAACGAACGAATACACGGCTGCTGGCGGCAACAAGTTCCTGCTGTGGCCCGGCAGTGGATTGTCGGCGACGAAACCGAAGTGGATTATGGCCACCGAAATGGTCGAAACGACGCGCCGTTATCTGCGGACGGTCGGCCGCATCGATCCGGAATGGATCGAGCCGTTGGCTGCGCATTTGGTGTCGCGCAGCTATAGCGAGCCCCACTGGGAGCGAAAGGCCGGCGGCGCGATGGCCTACGAAAAGGTTTCGCTATTAGGCCTGACCATCGTGCCACGCCGGCGCGTGCGCTACACAACGGTCGATCCACGTACTTCCCGCCGCTTATTTATTGAACACGGCTTAGTGGAAGGCGACTACGACACCCGCGGCGACTTTTTTCGCCAAAATCGCCTGCTCGTCGAGAGCTTGGAAGTTAAGGCGACGAAAACGCGGCGGCGCGAGTTGCTTGTCGATCCACAACTCATCTATGACTTTTACGACGCACGCATGCCCGCAGCCGTCGTCGATAGCCCCACGCTCGACAAATGGCGAAAGGAAGCCGAGCAACAGAACCGCCGCATCTTGTTCATGACCGAGTCCGATTTAATCGGCATGCAGCCCTCCGCCATGGCAGCCAGCGAATACCCTGACCTGCTCGACCTGGAGCAGATGAAGCTGCCGCTGGCCTATCACTTCGAGCCCGGCGCGCCCGAGGACGGCGTCACCGTCACAGTACCCCACGAAGGTCTGCCGCAACTGACGGAAGAGCGGCTCGAATGGCTCGTGCCCGGTCTGGTGTCCGACAAAATCCAGGCGCTCATTCGCGTATTGCCCAAAGCCGTGCGTCGCAATATCGGCCCCGCTCCTCAAGTTGCCCAGCAGGTCGCCGGCAAGCTGCCATTCGCATCGGGACCGTTTCTGATTCTCGTCGCTCACGAACTCGGTCAAATCGCCGGTGAGTCGATCAAACCCGAAATGTTTGACCAAGAGCGACTGCCATTGCATCTAAAAATGAAGGTCCGCGTTGTCGATCACGGCGGGCGCACGGTGGTCGAAGGCCGCGACCTCACAACCCTTCGCGAACATCTTGGGCAAGACGCCACAACACCCGTACGCACGAAAGCCGCGTCACCGTGGCAACGCGACGGAATCACGAAGTGGGATTTCGGCGCACTGCCGGCTAAAGTCGATCTGACGTTGGGCGGCGTGAAGCTGGCAAAATTTCCCGCATTGCTTGACGCGAACGAATCGGCCTCTCTCCGCCTAATGGACACGGCCATCGAAGCGACGCGGCAGACGCAACTCGGAGCGCTCCGCCTGTTTGTGTTAGCCGAGCACCGCGAACTGAAGACCCAAGTTCGCTGGCTCCCCAACATCGAAAAAATCCGCCTCTGGGCCGCGCCGCTCGCCGCGAAGCAATCGATCGAGGATCAACTCATCGATTTGGTCGGTGCTAGAGCGTTCTATGCCTCTAACGAAATTCCTCGCGATGCCGATTCGTTCGAGACCCAACGCCTGGTCGGACGCAAAAACATTCTGCCGGCCGTGCAGGAAGTCACCAAAGTCGTCTATGCACTCTTCGAGGCCTACCACGAACTGCGACTGGCACTCGAACAAAAACGGCCGCCCACCTGGCAGTATGCAGTCACCGATCTGCAAGACCAGCTCGCCTCATTGTTAACCGACGGCTTCCTCACCGCGACTCTGTGGGAGTGGCTACAACACTTCCCGCGTTATTTGAAAGCGATCTCCCTCCGGCTAAAAAAAATCGCCTCCACCGGAATCCCCCGCGACCGGCAAGCCCACGACCAAGTTGCCTCCCGTTGGCAGGCCTATCAAGAACGCCTTGCCGGCCACCGCAAGCGACGAATCGACGACCCCGAACTGCCCCTCGTTCGCTGGATGGTCGAAGAGCTGCGGGTCTCTCTTTTCGCCCAAGAATTGGGCACCAGCATCCCCGTGTCCCCCCAACGGCTGGATAAACAGTGGGAAAAAACCAAGCCCTAATATTCCAAGCAGGAATTTCAACCGACTCCAGGGTATAATGCACTGTTTGATTGACCTGGCCAGCAGCCGGGGGTTAAGTTGTGGGTTAAAACCACCATTTGCCACATGGCTTTTTGGGGCGTGGCTAGGCGGCAGACTCCAGCGCAAAATAGTGTGACAGCTCGGCTTGGGCGGATTCGAGCGAAGACTTATCAAGTGGCAGTTCGCCAGCATAAAATACAATCCGTGATGGGGCGAAGCTGTCGGTAGGGGCGGCGGCATTCGCACTCGCGGCAGGAGGTTGTGAAATATGGCAATCGTTAGCAGAAAAATTGCCCAGGAAGCCCATGCGCGGCATGGGCAAAGGCTGTGGCCAAAGATCGTCATCGCCACGGTGTTCATCCTGGCAGTGCGAATCATCGCGGCCCAAACGGCCGCGCCGGAAATCACAGTCAAGGAAGAAATGGATGCGCAGAACTACAAGTACCAAGTTCCGCACGAGAAGCTGCGCAAGAGCCGCACGGATGAACAAAAAATCAGGAGCACTGCCCGCAATGTATTAGCCGGCACCGCTTCGATCAGCGATCCGGCCACGCGGCAGTTGTTCCGTGGGTTCTATTTGTCGTACCTCTATCCGATGATGACTACGGAAGAGGGACAAAAAACCATCGGTAAAGAGCGGGCCGATTTGCTCCGCGATTTGCAAAACGCCAAGAACAACGAAGCCCGCCGCGAGGTTGTCGATTTCACGCTCCCGGCAATGAAGAAAATTGCCCAAGACAATCAATATCGACCGGCCGCGCGCTACAACGCGATGCTTATCATCAGCAGCTTGAACGACGTCGAGCCCAACAACATCGGCAGCTCGCCGACGTGGCCCGAGCCGATGAAGCTCGCCCTGCCGTTCATTCTGGAGCAATTCCAAAAGGCCGACCGCGACGAAATCAAGCTCGCGGCGCTCCTCGGCCTCAGCCGGCATTTGGAATGGGACAACTACAAGCAACCGCCGAGCACGCCGATTCCCCCGGCCGGCAGAGCAGCGATCATTAAGGATCTGGTCGCGCTGGCCGAAGCCAAGGTGTTGCCCGCCGGTCGTGACGCTGAGGTTCATCTGTGGATCCGCCGCCGCGCAATCGAAGCACTCGGCATGGCCTGCCTGACCAAGCCGGATGCCGATATCACCGCCGCCATGGAACGACTGTTGCGCGACGATGCCGAACCAACCAGCGTGCGCTTGGCGGTCGCTTCGACAATGGGGCGAATGTCACTGCAAGCGCCGGCCAAGGTCGATGCCGTGGCTGTGGCGAAAGAGCTTGGATACGTGGCGCTGAAGGCGTGCGACGCCGAAGTGACTCGCGCCGAAAAGCATCGCAAAGCACAGATCGAGCACGAAGCTCGCCTCGGGGGGAACTATCAAGGTGATCTCGAAGGCGCGGGCGGCCCAGGCGGCATGTCCGGTGGATTTCCCGGAGCCCCTGGCCGAATGGGAATGGGCGGTGGCGAAGGCGGACCCGGTGGAGCAGGGGTGAGGCCGCTTCGTCCCGGTCCGGGCATGATGGGAGGAGGTGGAATTGACGGTGGTTATGGTGGAATTGGTGGCGAAATGGGTGCTCTTGACCCATCGCTGCAAGATCCTAGGCATTTCGAGGTCGATTATCTGCGCCGCCGGATAAGGCAAAGTTTGTGGTCGGTTCAGCTTGGGCTCACCGGTGGCGAAGATCACCCTCCGCCCCGGACGCAAACGCCAGCCAATCCGGCAACACCTGCCCCAGCATCCGCGCCAGCACCTGCTGCCGGCCCCGCGGGGGATGCCAAGGGTACGCGTGGGGTGTTCTCTGCCGGTAAAACGCCGCAAGAGAAGAAACAGGTTGACGAGGTCTATTACGCCGTTCGCAAATTGGCGGAAACAGTCGAAACGGCTGCGGGGGCAGAAGCTGAGTTCTATCAGCTTTTGAAAGATATTCGCCGCGATCTCAAACCGCTGGAGTTGGTGGTTGGCAAACGCGTGGGGCCAGCAGACCCTGCTACCGGAACCGACGATGAACCCTCCGCCGGCCCCGCCAAGGCAGGTCCAGCGGGCAAAGGTGCTCGTCCTCCGGCAGCCAAAACGACCACGCGGACCACACCGAGGCCAATGCCACAGCCACAGGTTTTCGGCAAGCCGCGCAATGGCAGGTAGTAGTCGAAGCGAACCAACGCGAGCGCGATTTATTTCGCAAATCGCCAGGCCACGGTATCGCCTACTTTCAGTTCAGCGACCCCGGCGCTATACCGCGCCGGCTGGTCGTTGACTTGATACCGCCAATTGCTGCCCCCAGCGCCTTCATTCCGCGCGTCGTCGATCGCCTTAATGAAGATGGTTTCGCCGCTCCCCGAATAGTCGAGCTGAATGCCTCGCGGGTGCTTCTCTGCGGCTTGCAAAGCGTCGAAAACCGTCATCTTCTCTTTCCACGGCAGCGAGCTGTACGACTTTTGCACGCCGTCCCCATAGTCGATCGTCAAACGCACACTCGTGGCTGGTTCTTGTGCAACTGCCACGCAGCTCATTGCTGCCAAGACGACCGCGATCAAAGTAACGCAAGCTTGGGAGTGAACGAAACCAATTCGAAAGCTGCTCATAATTGCCCTGATAGTTGGTGATGTGCCGTTTCCTTTCTAGCTCTTTGGCTATAAGTTGTCACGAACAGGCGGCAAAAATCTAACGACTACCCTTGGATGATGTTCATGCCACCGCAAGCAATGACTGTCGGCGACGCCGCGCCTGCCGATGCCAGTTTCGATCTCTCGAATTACGGAATTACCGTCAAGGATGTGCGCCGCAATCTTGCGCCGGCCACCCTCTATGCCGAAGCGATTCGCGAGGACGAAAAGTGCGACATCTCCGATACCGGCGCGCTCATCGCTTATTCCGGAGATAAAACCGGCCGCAGCCCTAAGGACAAACGCATCGTCGAAGACTCCGCGTCTAAAGGGGACATCTGGTGGGGCACCGTCAACATCCCCATCGCCTTTGACACCTTTCAAATCAATCTGGAACGCGCGAAGGACTATTTCAATACGCGAAAAAAGCTCTACGTGGTCGATGGCTTCGCCGGGTGGGACGAGCGCCTGCGGGCCAAGGTTCGCGTGATCTGCACCCGCCCTTATCACGCCCTGTTCATGCACAACTTGCTGATTCGGCCCAACGCCGAGGAGCTGGCCGATTTCGGTACGCCGCATGGCGTCATCTATAACGCCGGCGAATTTCCCGCCAACCAGCGCACGCACGGCATGACGTCGAAAACGAGCATCGACCTCTGCCTGGAGTCGCGCGAAATGGTCATTCTCGGAACCGAATACGCCGGCGAAATGAAAAAAGGCGTGTTCACCATGATGAACTATTTCTGCCCCAAGGCCGGCGTGCTCTCTATGCATTGCTCGGCCACTGCCGACCAAACTTCTGGCCGCACATCACTCATGTTCGGCCTCTCAGGAACCGGCAAAACGACCCTCTCGGCCGATCCCAGCCGCCTGCTCATCGGCGATGACGAACATTGCTGGAGCGACACGGGCATCTACAACATCGAAGGCGGCTGCTACGCCAAAGCCCTCAATCTGGCACCCGAAACCGAGCCAGAAATTTTCCAGGCCCTCCGGTTTGGCGCGGTGCTAGAGAACGTCGTCTATGACCAGCAAACCCATCATGTCGATTACCGCAATCCACGGATCACGGAAAACACCCGCGGCGCTTACCCCATCGACTTCATTGCCAACGCCAAAATCCCCTGCGTCGGCTGCCACCCGGCTGACGTCATTTTCCTCACCTGCGATGCCTTCGGCGTGTTGCCGCCGGTCAGCCGGCTAACGCCCGCCCAGGCGATGTACCACTTCATCAGCGGCTACACCGCCAAAGTCGCCGGCACCGAGATGGGCGTTACCGAGCCCCAAGCCACATTTTCACCGTGCTTCGGCGGCCCCTTCCTCGTGTGGCATCCAGCAAAATACGCCGAATTGTTGGCGGAAAAACTCAAGCAGCACCAGGCGAAGGTCTGGTTGGTCAACACCGGCTGGAGCGGCGGCGGCTACGGCACGGGCGACCGCATGAAGCTGAAAATCACGCGGGCCATCGTGACCGCCATTCACGCTGGCCAACTCGCCGATGCGAAAACACAAACCGATCCGGTTTTCGGCTTCGAGGTGCCCACATCCTGTCCCGGCGTGCCGTCCGAGATTCTCACCCCTCGCAACACCTGGAAAGATGCTGCCACTTACGACGCTAAAGCCGGCCATCTCGCCGGCCTGTTCCGCGAAAATTTCAAGAAGTTTGCCGGCGACGTGGGGCCCGAAGTCCGCGCCGCGGGCCCGCGCTAGTTATTGCCGTTAATTATTCCCTCGGCGGCGGAACCCAAGCTGACTCACATCGAACGCCTGCCCCTTCAGCGCCGTCAGCTTGCCTCGTTGCGCGTCGTTCAATAGTTCCAACGCCTTGGCATCGCGCTCAGTGTTCAATTCGCGTGTTTTGGCAATTCGCTCCGTGAAATCCCCTTCGATCGAATTCGCGCGACGGCTGTACACATTGCGCAATTCGGTCAGTTGCTCCTTTTGAGCATCAGATAAATCCAGCTCTTTTGCCCATAGCGACTCCGTCCAAACTTCCACACCAGCCGCCTGAAGCTGAATCTGCTGCAACCGCGCAATCTGGTCCGGCGTCAGATGCTTCTCCAGCTTCGGCAGGAAAGCCGCAGCCAGCTTGCGAGTGACTTCCGCCGACGAATCGGCAACCTTCTTCATTTCCACTGCTCGCTCGGCCGCCGGCAAATCTGAAATCGCGCTGAAGTCAAAACCCAGCGTCTTGAATTCCCGCTCCGAAGCGCTGCGGTACTCATCGCTGAGCGACGCCAACTTCCCAGCCACGTCTTTCTCGACGCCCAAATCCTTTTGCACCGCGTCGTTGGCAGCCAGCGAAACCAGATTGTTTCGACTGCCAAATGACCGTTGAGCCCAGGCATCCTGCCCCGCCCCAACCATCACGCCCACCGCACACAGAAACGACGCTACTTGCGAGAGCCTCATAGATCCACCCGCCTTATCTTGGAAACACCAGCCAAGGAAGTGGCAGCAAACAATTCGGGGACTAGGATTCGAACCTAGACAAACAGAACCAAAATCTGTTGTGCTACCGTTACACCATCCCCGAAGGTGAAAGAATTATGAAGGATGAAGGCTGAATTAGGAAGGTCCTATTCGGCCCGCAATTGGTTCGCGACGGCGAAGGCCAATTGTTCCAATTCGATGGCCAAATCCACGCCGATCGTTTGAACTTGCTTGGGCAAATTCAGCGTGACAGGGGCGAAATTCAAAATGCCGTCGATTCCGGCGGCGACGACGGCGTCCGCGACCTTTTGGGCAGCGGCAGCCGGAACGGCAATAACCGCCAAACGGATGCGGCGTTCCTTCGCCACCTCCTGCACTCGCTCTAAATCAAAAATTTCGATCCCCTCGACCGATTTGCCGATTTTAGCCGGGTCGGTATCAAACGCGGCGACAATCTGAAAACCCTGCTGCTGAAAGCCCCGGTATCCCATCAGCGCCCGGCCCAGGTTGCCCAAACCGATAATCGCCAAGGGCCACGGCTGACGAGTCCCCAGAATGCCCTTGATGGCCTCAATCAGCTCGCTGCACCGATAGCCGATGCCGGGATAGCCGAACTGGCCAAAATAAGCCAAATCTTTGCGAACCTGGGCATCGGTGAAGCCGAGGACGCGGCCGAGCTGCGTAGAGCTGGTCGTTTCGTGACCGTCGCGAACCAAGTGTTGTAACTCGCGCAGGTACAAACTCAGCCGGCTGACGACGGCTTTGGGAACCTGCAGCTCGCCGGCGTTTTCGTCTGATTTCGGTTTGCTCTCGCTCATTTCCGCTCGCAGGATTCGGCTACACCCCGGTCCCGGTGACCGCACGGCCAAATTTTACTCTAAACCGCAAGCGATGCAGCGGCAAGGAATGACAGCCAACCCGAAATCAGGAGCAGGCTACAACAGTTCATTTCGAGTAGAGCGTTGCATCGTCGAGCCAGATGCCGCCGGTCGTTGCGTTATAGAGCCAGCCGCCGGCGGCCGTTACATCTCCAGATTCGGCGGGATGATTGGTGATGACCGTAATCACCTTCGACTCCGTGAATGGATTGCTGGGCAGATCGCCCAGATACGGGCCGAAAGGATAGCTCCCGCCAGAGCCTGTGGCACCTGAAGCATCGGTGCTCGTCAACAGTTCGGCCAGCGTGGCGTTAGGCAGCCCGCTGGTGTGCTGGGCCT
>JANNTN010000245.1:0-3533 GCA_031394445.1 Anatilimnocola sp. | reverse complement strand
GACAACAATTCGTCCGTTCCCGAACTCCGCAGAAACCACATCCTGTGCCGAGAACGCTTGCCCCTTGTCCCATCCTGCTCGAACCGATAGCGCGGGTCTCTAACGTGCTGAAATCGCGGGCGACAAACGCGCTGCTCCCATTGGTTCTCGGCACAAAAATCGTGCTTCAGAAATCGGTTGGCTATCTCGGACGAACCCGGCGGTGACCGGCACAAATGGGGTAGAGTCGAGAGGTGGCGCGGTGGTTTAGGCTGCGGCTTACTTCCGTTTCAGGGTTTCCCCGTGCGTGGCGCAATATCCGTCTGCCGTGCTCCGTTTCCACCTCCCGCTCATCAAACCGGACGTGCAGATTTCCCGCATCCGGCTTTCGGACAAGGAATCACGCTTAGGCACACGAGAACCTCGTTGCAGCGAGGTCCTCTTCGCGGTCGCATGCAACGCCTTCTGTAGCTGCTCAACCTTTGTTGGAGTTACTAGGCTCACGCCAATCTCCCGGCTGTTGCCACTTCGTACGTTGACCTTGAACTAAGGCCCCTTCGCTCCACCGGCGTTACCCGGCTTCCTCGCTACTACGGGCCTATCCGCCACCCTACCTGGCCCAGCCTGTCCGTCACCGGAGTCTGGTTAGCGGTCACACGCCGCCACCACGTAGGGCTTCCCGCTTTCCGGTCGATCTCCTCTTCCAGGCATGCCGACACCACTACCCCGGCGGATCCATTGAATGCTGTCGCTGTCTCGTTCAACGGCTACGGCCTTCCCCAAAAACGAGACGGGTCGGCTTCCGCATTGCGTCTTTTCGAGGCCTGCTCAGTGTTCACTCGCGTTTCGGCCTGCCTGGTTGCTAAGTCACCCGAGGTGACCCGTTACACCAGAGTACTTCAATAGATTTGTTACCTCCTCCATCGCTCTGGTTGCTTCCGGCCGAGCGACTGATTGGCCGGGCGGGATTCGCACCCGCTGGAGATCGCCAGCTTTAACGGCATACTCGTTTGATGACCCACGGAAGTTTCTCAAGTTATTGAATGACTTTCTCCATGTTCTGGTGCCCGTCGGCGACGACGATATCGTCTACAAACAATATGGTCGGATCATTGCCGAAGCTGTGCGCGCTGATACCGACCTCCAGATTGTCATACACCGTCGTCGCCAGCGGCAAAGTCTGGCCTGTCTCCGCGATCAATTGTTTGCCGTCTTGCCACAGCTCGACCAGCCCATCGGCCTTGGCCGACAATCGCAGATGCAACTTCACCGACACCCATCGTGCCATGGGGAACGTGACTTCCTGGCCCTTTGGCTGGCGGTACATCGGTTTATGACCCCACTTCAATTCGGCAGCCAGACGCCCGTCCTCGCGCAACACGATGCGCATGCCCGGATGTTGCTTGATCCAAGTGCTTTCCAGATCCATGAGCGTGTGCGGCCGAACCTCTCCCGCCACATAGAACCAGGCTGAGAACCAGAAGTCGTCGCCCTGGGTGAAATACAACAGGGAGCTCGACAACGAAGCCTTGGTGGTGATCATCGACGATGACTTCGCCACACAGGTACACTTCAAAGCCCGCGTGCCCGAGTGGGCGACTTCGCCGCTCGGCTCGACGCGGTTGTCGAGAAACTCGCCCCTCTCCTTCAAGATCCGCTGAGCGAGCTTGTTGTAAGCTTCGACGGTCGGAGCCCGAGGCGATTGCAAGGTGACGTGCGTCCACATGCGCTTGCCGGAGAGCAGGTCTTCAGGTTTTGCGGCCACCAGCTCATCAAGGGTCGCGGCATCCTCGAAACCTTCAGCCAGTTGGCGAAGAGTCGGATAAAGTCGGGCGTCATCAGCCTTCCTGAAGGTCTGTCCGTCTTTGACGGCGTAATTTTTCGTGAAGAAATCCTTGTCGTACAAATGATCGACATAAACCAGTCGGCCGCGCCCCTGGTCCACGCGATACAAAGCACCCTCGATCAACACGAAAATGGTTCCTTGATCCTCGGCCGTCATCTCCGCCAGGGAGCGGTCCGCCAATGGCCTGGTCGGACCGGCTGAGCCCCAACGAATCCACACCACCGAGAAAAACGCCATCGCCAGCACGACGGCCAGCGAGATCAGCCAGACACGACTTCGGTTCGGTTTCATAGCTGCTGACTCTTGTAGCGGGCCGCTGAATTGCGGCCGCCCTCGATATTACACGATTCGGCCGCTTCCGATTCAAAGGGATGGCCAGCTGCGCGGTGGAGTTGGACATGAAGTCATCCAAGTATCGCTTTCCACTGGCAGACTGCGGCGCTTGCTCCGATGCAATTGGCACGGGCTTCTTGCTCATGGCGAACTCCTTTCAAAAGGACATTATTTCGCCCCCGCCGGTGTCCACCAATCCTGGGCCTTCGCAGGGGACCAATGGACCTCGATTTCCAAGGTCCACGGGCCAAAGGCAATCCCGCCGAGCGGGAGCGGATTCTGAAAGACACGTTCGGAAATGATCTCGATGGATTCAAGGCGCAAAGCCCACTCACGGTAGCTGAGAAATATGCCGCCGCCGTGAGCGGCAAGTCATGGGTTCGTGTGGCCGTTGGTGAGCTTGATTTCACAGCGGACCTGATATGGCCGCGCGACAGCCAGAGGTATTCGAGCTACCACAGACGCAGTCAGCGGCGCAAATCGAACTTCTCGAAAACCTCCTGGTGACTCTGCACTCGACTGTCCACATCGAAGCAGCGCCGTATGACCTGACGCGGCAGGCTCACAGCCAGGTCGTGCAGATCGCCGAAAACTACGCCCTGTCGCACACCGCAGAACGCCTTTACGTGACTGACATGTGTAAAGCGGCGGGGGTTAGCGAGCGGACCTTACAGTACGCATTCAAGGAGTTGATGGGGATGACCCCGGTGGCCTATTTGACCCGGCTTCGGCTGCATCGGGTACGGCAAGGGTTGCGTGTGGGGACCAATGCTTCAACAACGGTCACCAAAGAAGCGCTGCGATGGGGCTTCTGGCACTTCGGCGATTTTTCCCGAGCCTACAAGGACTGCTTCGGCGAATTGCCATCGGACACCCTGCGCCGGCCGCCTGATGCGGGGGAATCGTTCTGATGTCGTCCCAGTCCTACTTACCTTTGTTTTCGTTCGACCCCATATGGCGAGTCTCGACAATCCTTCGAGGGCGACGAAAGTGGCGACGGGATTTGAACTCCGCACTTCCTTATACGGAAACAGGTTACGGCCAATGACTGTCTCGGTTGCCCGATTGCGAGCGACTGTTTGAACTTGATCGACTCCAATGCCAATCACGCGCAAAGCATTGGCACCAAACGAGACACAGATCGTCGCAATCGAGTGCGGCGAGCTGTCAAGAATTTAAAGTCGGGGTAATTGCCGCCGGCTTTGGGGCCATCTTTTCGTCTCGCCTGATCCACCAAGATTCGCCGCATCGCCTCTGCAGCCGCACCAAAGAAGTGCCCACGGCTGTTCCAGTGCTGGGCCTTTTCTACATCCACGAGCCGGATATAGGCGTCATGCACGAGCGCGGTGGCCTGCAACGTCTGCCCCGGCTTTTC
>JANNTN010000151.1:0-2676 GCA_031394445.1 Anatilimnocola sp. | reverse complement strand
GGCCCACTGCTTCCAGGTACAAATTAGGCGGGCAAACCGCGACCTCAACATTCCCAGCACCGGCCTTCGCGGCAACCGCCGCCGCCAGTGCCACTCCCTCCGCCCGCGAGGTGTTCATTTTCCAATTGCCAGCAATGAATTTGCGCCTGGGCATGTAGGGTTTTCGCTATCTGAATTTAGGACAAGCTGAATTTAGGTTTTGGCGGGTGGTTTCGAGATCGTTCGCCCGAAAACTTCGGCGACCTTGCGAATCTGGCCGACTAGCTCGTGGTATTGGTGCGGCAACAGAGCCTGCGGCCCATCCGATTTGGCCCGCTCCGGGCAATCGTGAACCTCGATATGCACGCCATCCGCGCCCGCGGCCACACCGGCCAGGGCACACGACGGAATCAAATCCGGCCGCCCCGTCGCATGGCTCGGATCGACAATAATCGGCAAGTGCGACAGCCCCTTCACCAAAGCCACGGAAGCCACGTCGAACAAATTCCGCGTCGCTTTATCAAAGCTCTTCACGCCGCGCTCGCACAGCACAACCGCCGAATTCCCCTGTGACAGGATGTATTCGGCACTCATCAGCAAATCTTCGATCGTCGCGCTCATCCCCCGCTTCAGCAGCACCGGTTTTCGCGTGCGGCCAACCTCCGTCAGCAGCGAGAAATTCTGCATGTTCCGCGCACCGATCTGAATCATGTCGGCATACCACTCGACCATTTCGACAAACCGCGGGTCCATCACCTCCGTGACAATCGGCAGCCCAAACTTATCCCCCGTCTCACGCAGTAGTTTGAGGCCATCTTCCCCCATACCCTGAAAGGCATACGGACTCGTTCGCGGCTTAAACGCCCCGCCTCGCAGAATATTCGCGCCCGCCGCTTTCACTGCCGCGCCAATCGCGTCCATCCGCTCCGGCTCTTCAACGGCGCACGGCCCGGCGATCATGCCCAAATTGCCGCCCCCGATTTTCACGCCCGCCACATCGACAATGCTCGGCTGCGGATGGGCCTCGCGACTGGCCAGCTTATAGGGCGGCAAAACAGGTATCACGTCGGCCACCCCGGGAATCGCCCGCAGCGGCTCAGACATGATTTTTTGCTCGTCGCCAATGAGGCCAATAATCGTGCGATAGGTGCCGCGACTGAGGTGAGCCTTCAGGCCCAAGGCCTCGACCCGTTCGATCACATGATCGATCTGCTCGTCGCTCGCACCTGATTTTAAGATGATAATCATGGGAACTTTTGTTAATCCGTGAATCGGCGATAATAGCACAGCCTCCCGCAAACCGTCGAGGCGACGTGCATCCCGGGCCGAAGCCCAAGCAGGCCCAACCAACAGCCCTTCAGGCCGTTCCTACCATAAACAAAGGCACCTTCATGAGCACAATTCATAGCGCAATTGCCCAGTATCAGTTCAATCGCACCCGCACCCTGGGTATTCTCGAAAAGATCGAGCAAGAAGGCGACCCACAGCAGATTTTGGGCTGGCGACCCGGTCCCGGCCGGGCCCATATCGCCTGGCAACTCATGCACATCGGCATCACCGAAGAGCTCTTCGCCACCGAACGGCTGGTCGTCGGGGCCAAAGCCGCCTTCACCGATCTGGTGCCCCGCTTCAAAGGCGGCAGCACGCCCGACGACGAAATTCCCGCCCCAGCCCTGATTTGCAGAGTTCTCGAAGAATCGCGGGCCCACCTGCTAGAAACGCTCAGCAAATTTGGCGACAAGGACTTAGGCTTCATGCCTGAAGCTCTGCCCGAGCCCCTCCGCCAGCGCAAACTCACGCTCCTCGACATCGTAAACATTCTCGCCTGGCACGAGCCGCACCATCAGGGGCAGGCTCATATAACGTTCAATTTGTACAAGGCGAGCGCCAACGGCTAAGCCAGTGTCTGCACTTCCACCGAAAGCACCGACGGCAAATCGCGCACGATCGCCTGCGGACGGTGGATAGGATACAACGCGGCGAAGCCCGACCAAAAGGTGGGGAAACCACGAATCAAACGAATTCAACGAATCAGGCAGAAGTTGGCCGCGGATGAACGCGGATGAAATAGCGCGGCCGGGGCCGCAACCAAGAGGTGAGTGAACCATGAAATACCCAGCGCGGCACAGCCGCAACCGAGTGGAAATAGCCACGAAAAACACAAAAGGCACGAAAACGGGAGGAAGGAGGAGCCACAGATGAAACACGGATTTTCACAGATACAGATACAGACAGAGGACGAGGCTGGCTGAAATCTTCGCGCCACGCAAAGAAATGGAACGTTTGTATGTATTACGGATGAGAAAAATGTTGGGGGAGGTTGGATTGGTGGGAGCGGCTTGCAAAGTGAATTGGGAGTCGCTGAAGTGGAGGGTGAACGGGAGGCTGAGGCCTCCCACTCGCCTTTTGTTCGGCGGGGGTAGCCGGTGGTGAGGATTGTTGGCAAGGTGCGGGCGGGTTTTGATGAATTGCGGGGGGCGGAAGGGGAGTGTGAGCGTCTTTATTGTAGGTAGTTTTAATTGGGGTGTTCGCGCCAGAATGACTCCCATTGGGTGAGTTCACTGAGGTAGAGGGCGCGGAGGTGGCAGAGGGCGTCGCTGCCGGGAGAGCCCCAGCGCATGCCGCTGCCACAGAGTCGAGCATTGACCACCGTTTTGCAGGCGCTTTCGACGGGACCGGAACCGATTTGCCAGCCTG
>JANNTN010000134.1:0-18954 GCA_031394445.1 Anatilimnocola sp. | reverse complement strand
TGCTGTGTAAAACCGAACAGCCCCGCCCCGACCATGTTCCAGAACGCCACGGATACAAAAAAGTAGATCGGCCACTTGTAGCGCTCGACCCACGGCGACGTTCTCGACCGCCGCAAGTCATCCATCGCATCGAACCCGACGAGAACCAAGGGGACCACTTCCAGCGCACTGAAGACCGATCCCCAGGCCAAAGCGACGGGTGGCGTGCCGGAAAAGTACAGATGATGGCACGTCCCGATGATGCCGCCCGACAGGAAGATCGTGGCCGACAACAAAGCTGCTGCAGCAGCAACCCCCGGTCGGATCAGATTCAACCGCATGAAGATGAAGGCGATGACCGTCGTCGCGAAAACCTCAAAAAACCCTTCGACCCACAAGTGAACGACCCACCACCGCCAGTATTCGACCATCGACAAGTGCGTGTGTTGTCCCCAGGTCAAGCCCGCACCGTAGAAGAGGGCAATGGCGCCCGTGGAGACGGCCAGCAGTGCCACAAGCTGTTTCTGATCCCCTTCTCTTCGCAAAGCCGGCCAGAGAACACGAATCATCAAGAACAGCCAGAGCAGCAAACCGACAAACAGCGCAATCTGCCATACTCTTCCCAAATCAACATACTCGTAGCCCTGATGGCCCAAGTAGAACGATACCGCATCCGTCATCTTGTTGTGAATGCTCAACCATTCGCCGGTTAATGACCCTGCTACGACCAGCAGCAAAGCCAGGAACAACACGTTGACGCCCAGGCGTTGTCCCCTCGGTTCCTGCTCGCTCACCAACGGGCCGATGAACAACCCGGCTGCCAACCAGGCCGTAGCGATCCAAAAGAGGCCCAATTGAATGTGCCATGTTCGAGTCACGCTGTACGGCAACCACTTCGAAAGTGGAAAGCCGTAGAATGCATCTCCCTCAACACCGTAGTGCGCCGTGATAACCCCCAAGAGCATTTGCAAAAGAATTAAGGCGGATACCACCCAGAAGTATTTGACGGTTGCTTTCTGGGAAGGAGTGGCTTGCCACCTCCCCAGGGGATCGGTTTCCGGCGCAACCTGCTCTTCCTCAGCCTCTCGTCGAGACGCATACCACCACCCCATGGCCGAGATTCCGGCCAGGAGCATGATGATACTCACCCCCGTCCAGACGACCGCTTCGCCAGTGGCTCGATTAGCGACTAACGGCTCGTAGGGCCAGTTGTTGGTGTAGCTGATGTGATCGTTCGGTCGATTGGTCGAGGCAGCCCACGATGTCCAAAAGAAAAACGCTGAAAGCTTGCGCAGGCGATCCTTGTCGGTCACGGCACCGGCCGGAATGGCATAGTCGGTCTTGCCGTTTGAGAACACGTCTGAGTAATGCGCATAGTTTGACTCGAAGGCATCGGCACGAATGGAGGTGACAGTGATCGCATTCGTGTTCGGATCGTAGGTATTGGTCCGCATGAGCGTTGCCAGACGACCGCTCAATTGGGCCTGCTTCTCGTTGTCGAGTTTCTCAAACTCGGTGCCGTAATCGTTCGTGGCCCAGCGGTCAAGGATGAAGACCGCTTCTCGATGCAGCCAATCAGCCGTCCAGTCGGGAGCGACGTAGCTGCCGTGCCCCCATACCGAACCGACTTCCATGCCGCCGAGCGCCTGCCAGACGTTCTGTCCGGCTTGAATCTGACCCGCGTCGATAAGCACCTTGCCTTCAGTCGTGACGACCTGGTTCACAAGCGGCGGCGCTTCCTGGTGAATCCGGGTACCGATCCAACCGAGGATCGAGAACGAAATAAACAGAACGAAAGCAAAGGCAAACCACAGTTTCTTCATCAGAGCGTTTCCTTCAGCCAGTCAGAATGCGATGGAGGTGGAGCGGGGCAGCAGCATTGTGGGACAAATGTCTTTCAACGTCGGTTTCTAGCGCTTCGATTGCAAAGAATCGTCGAAACCTGAATCAGATTACCATTGATTGAGAGAGCGAATCGCGCAAGTGGCTTGCTTTGTCGAAGAAACAAGGACAGCGATTTGCGATTCATTTTGGCCGACGACGTGGATTGCGAGTTTGTGGACGGCTTCAGGCGACGGAATGACGCGTTCGGCGAAGAGCAGCTGAGCAGAAGCAACGAACCCAGGGCAATCAGCAGCGAGCGTGGCATGGCGGCAGACCTTTAATGCGAGTCGTCGAGGATGAGAGCGACCACTTCCGTCTGGTAATTCCGATAGGTGCGGTAGGTTCCGCGAAACCATAGGAGGGCGGTGTAAGTCGAATCCGAAGTTGGAATGATTGGACGAAGGTTGTCGAACGTGGAATCTTGCGTGATGGCATTGAATCTCCAGGTTTGACCACCGTCAGAGGTATTGCCGCGAAAGATTTCGTAATGCCTTTGTCCGTCAGCCGCACTCATCAGCGGCAGGCCGTTGATGGGATCGACGTTCGTCGAGAGATAGACGGTATCGAGGTGACGAGGATCCAGGCAGATGTTGCCGGTGTAATCGTCTTCACCAACGTAGAGCCGCCCTCCGGCAAAGCTGATTTCGTGGTCGTGCCAACCCTCAGTGTTCCACCAGGCATAGCGGTAGCGATGGTCCTGGCCGGCACCCCGGTCGCTCGATTTGAGGCCGCCCGAATCTTTTTGGACGGAATAGACGACGTACGGGTGACCATCGGTCGATAAATGCAGGTCGCTGACCCAGGCCACGTTTTGGGCGTCGCCTTGAAAAACCCGAGCACCTTCGTCGGGGCTCTGAAGTCCGGTGGTCAACGGGCCGATCACAGCGCCGTCAGAACGATGAAGCTGACCATCACGGTAGAAGATGTGATAGACGCTATTGTCGAAATCGCGCGGATGACCATCGGTATAGATGATGTGGATCGAATCGAGGCCATTCGAGGCATACTTGACGTAGGGTCGGTGGCGAAAAGCGAGCGGCACGTCGATCACGACGTTGCCGGGTTGCCAGGTTTCGCCAAGATCGTCCGAGAAGGCGTAGGACGGCTTGAAGCTGGCATCGAGGCCGCGAAAGAAGTTGTAGAGCCGGCCGCGGCCGTTGTTTTCGGCCGAGAGGAAGTGCAAATTGGAATAGGTGATCCGCGAACGATCGCTGGGAATGTAATTGGACTCGGGGAGCCAATCGGTGAAGTCGCCTGGCGAGCGCGTCAGGCGGGAATAGAAGCAGTTTTCGCTTCCATGTTTGGAATAGATGGCTAGGATACGGCCGTCGGGGCGCAGCCAAAGCGCGGGAGCGGCATGATCATCGGGCTCCAGTTGATCGTGCAATTCGCTGCGGGTCAGGCGACCCGACGCGAAATCGTAGGCGACGACGTCAAGGTCGCCATTCCGCGCTGGGTCCCGCGACCCATTGGCCACCGAGCCGACCAGGAGCGTGGATCCCTGAACGAGAACCCGCTCATCTTGAAACCAGCACCAAGCGCCGTCGGCGTTGAGGACGATAGGGCTGGCGGGCTCAACGGCAACCGCCCGTGAGACACGCCCCGTTCCGGCAACACAGAGCACAAGCAGGGCAGCTGTCGCCACCGGCAAGGTTCTAGTAATCATCTCGTCAACTCCTTATGGTGCTGAATCGCTGTTCGGATTCGACATGTTCGTGGATCCGCGCAGCCGCCAGCTCACCGCTGTGGATGGGCATCGAAGGATTCTTTTTCAGCCGACTGCAGGATCTGCCAGCATGTGGTAGGGAATCGCGCCCGGTTGGCTTTCGAGTTCGTCTCTGGAGGGGAAGTTGTCGTCTGAGCAATCCATGTCGCTGGCCGTAATGACTTCAATTGGCATTCCAGGGCGGATCACACCTTTGCAGAGCACCGAGGCCATATAGCCGCAGCGCCCAACGATTACTTCTTTGAGACGGGGATCAATGGTGTCGAGGACGTAGCACGGCTTACGCGGTTGTTCGAGCTTCAGCACGACGTCGCCGACTCGCAGCAGTGTGCCGGGAGACAACTGTTGGACGTTCAGTCCGCAGACCGTCAAATTCTCGCCCGCAGCGCCAGGCGTGAGTTGAAACCCTTCGGCAACAAGCTGCTGGAGGATTTCGTGATCCCACAAACTGAGCGCGCGATCGGGGCGGATGTGTTTGGCGTGGTTGCGGCCATCGCCTGCGAGGCCGCTAAATTTCACGTGCCCTTTGGCAAGCGGAAGCTTGGGAATGCCGCCAGGGGAAACACAAAACGCCAGGATGTGCGGCGTCTTGGGAAGCGCGGGAATTGAAGAAAACGCAACCATGAAATAATTCCTTTAAGCACCGCTGCTCGCAAGGCAGCCGGCGCATTCCTCGGGCGCTTCCTGCACGTTCGCCTGCAGGGGAACTCGCGGGGCAGCGATGCCGAGACGGTGCCTCTCGACC
The DNA here is from genome assembly GCA_031394445.1 of Anatilimnocola sp. Lineage (GTDB taxonomy): Bacteria > Planctomycetota > Planctomycetia > Pirellulales > Pirellulaceae > CAYLLN01. The sequence continues at coordinate 14,620 of JANNTN010000134.1, read as the reverse complement.
GGCAGGAGCGACGCCAGGGCGCGCCCCACCGACTCGTAAAAGCCGCCGGCCGCCTTCGTCCGCAGCGCCAAGGCAAAGGAAGGCGCCCACCAACTTATGTGATCGCGGAAGAAGTTGGCCCGTGCCGCCTGGCAGATGGCGGCATTTTCGCTGTCCGTAGTTGCATCCAGCTTGCCAGCCTCGCGCGCGAGCCGCTTCTTGAGAAGCAGGAACGCCGCGAACTCCAGTTCCAGGGAAACATGGTCGGGACGTTCGTGCGCGTCGGGTTGTAAGCCAAACGCGCGATAGAACCCGGCGACGTCGGCCATTTGCTGCGAGCGGAAGAACGTATCCTCGTTGGGCTGATACTCCGTTTCGTACGGCGGGCACTCGCGGCAATTGACCAGGCCGAAGATGCGGAGAAAGTCGTTGCCCACTTCCACGGGCGCCGTGCGGAGCGCGGCCACCGCGGGCCGCAGGTCGAGATCTTCGACCGGCGATTCGCCAAAGCCGAGGACGGTGGCCTGCTCAGCGAATTCCGCCCGCAGGAGTTCGGCAGCCCCAATGGCCAGCGTTTGGCAAACCGGCTCGCGAACCAATTGCCAAGTCGTGCCGCGCGGGTCGCTGAGCGCTGCGGCCAGAAAGCGGTACAGCGTCTCGGTGGCTAGATCGACCGCGGCGTCGGTTTGCTCCAGGTTGACACAGGCCGTTTCCATGGTGCATTCACCCTTTCCCTTTGAATATCAGATCGAATTGGCGTGCTTTTCCTTGGGTCGCTCCATCACCGGTTCGTCGATGGTCACCCGGACGACTTCCTTGCCGAACTTGTTGAACCCGATCACGGTGTCGTTGAACAACTCCTGAACTTTCATTTGCCCGTTGGGCAAGCGGACCGGAATCTCGGCGACTTTCGGGCCCTTCTCGATTTTGAACTTGAACAAGATTTGCCGCTGGGCGCGAAACAGTTGCAGCACGGCCAGCAGTTCGCGGTCCGGACAGGAGTATTGCTCGATGGCGTGCTCAACGCCGGGGCCGAACATCTGCGTCAGGTAGCCGCGCGGCACCCACCGCGGCGGAATGTAAAAGCCGTTGGGCTCGGTGCCGAACTGGGGATAGAGCGGCAGGGCGACTTGCCGTTCGCGGATCAGAAAGTAGAGCGGACTGGCGGGATCGACGGCCCACTGGCCGTTTTCGTCGATCTCAACCAGACCCTGGAGGCGGATTTTGCCGACGCAGACCGACATGCAGCGGGTTTCGATCGGAGCGCCGTCCGGGCACAGCTCGGGATCGCTTCCCTCGATGCGCGGATAGCAGCCGACGCATTTTTCGCTGGTGTGCGTGTTGCCGCGATACATCACTTTCTTGTAGGGGCAGCCCTCCACGCACTTGCGATAGCCGCGGCAGCGCGTCTGATCGATCAGGACGATGCCGTCTTCGGGGCGTTTGTAAATGGCTTGCCGCGGGCAGGCACCCAGGCAGCCGGGATACGTGCAATGGTTGCAGATGCGGGCCAGATAAAAGAACCACACGCGATGCTCCGGCAGCGACGTGGAACCGTTGAACGACCCCGGCTTCCACTTGGGGCCGGTGGCCGAGTCTTCGTGGATGTTGGGCGCCCGCCATTCGGCTTCCGTCGGCAAGTATCCCAGGACCGTCTGCGCCCCTTCGGCGGCGACGTTTTTTTCGGCCGCTTCGAAGATTGTCTGGCCTTGGAATGTTCCGTACGGCTTGGCGGCCGGTTCCTTTTCGGCCGTGTCCCAAACCTGCTTGCCCGGGTTGGCCGCTTCCAGCATGGCAAGCAGCTTGGAGTCCCAGTGGTGGGGATAGCCGCCGAACGGCTTGGTCTCGACGTTGTTCCACCACATCGCCTCCTGGCCTTTGGAAAAAGTCCAGGTGCTCTTGCAAGCCATGGTGCAGGTTTGGCAGGCGATGCAGCGGTTGGTGTTGAACACGAACGCGAACTGCCACTTGGGATGGCGCTCCTCGAAGGGATAGCTCATCTCGCGGCCGAGTTGCCAGTTATGAACTTGTGCCATGGGTGAATCCTTCAGTAGCAAGCGGTACGCTCTGGATGCGGCATGATCTGCAAGAGTTCTGGGCCGTGGTCGTCTTCTTCCTCGGGCTCCGCGATGAATTCGCGGAACCGAAGCTGTCCAGTTCGAGCCAAGAGCGCCGCCACGCGACATTCCACTGCCTCCTGGCCATAAAACGATTGCAGCTCGCAGAGCATCGGATAGCCCGGGTTGTGGAACAGGGCCAAGAGCTGCTCGCGGCCCCACCCCATCCAGATGAATTCCTGCAGAATGCACTCCAGCATGACTTCGGGATCGCCAACGACCGCTTCCGCCATCAACTCCAGCGGGTCTTCCGGCTCGGCCTGGCGGGCCAGGGGATGGACTTTCGGAACAAGTTGGGCGTCGGTCATGGCGTTCACCGTCCTCGTTTACGATTTGTCGCGCGACCAAACAATCAGCAGCAACCCGGAGTCGGGCTTGGTCCCGAATTCGGTGGGCCGCGGCATGTCGGGTTGCGAGTGCCGGCAGATGGTCAAGGTGTTGCCGTCGAGCTTGTAAATGGCGTGAAACGTTTTTCCTTTGTCGGAGCCTTCGACAATCGTCATTTCCATCGCCTGGGGTTGCTTGTCAGGATGCATCACATGGGTCATTTCCAACCGAATGTCGCCCAGTTTGAACGAGTATTTCGGGCCTTGGACGGTAAGCCGGGAGTCCTGAAGCTTCTCCATGCTCAGCGGCTGTCCGTTCAACTCGACGGAAACGAGCTTCCAAACCCCTTCGAGCGCGCCCTGCCGAAGCGGTTGTTTTTCGTCCGCACAGATAGCGCCGGTCCAGAGCAGGAAAATCGCTGTCACCAACGTCGAAGTGCGCGTCATGGGACACCTTTTCTTTCGCTAAGTTCTTTCGCTAAGTTTTGCCGGTAATCTGCACGTAGCCCCCGGCCAGATAGAGCTGATTCTCCGGCGATTCGCTGTGCGGACCGAAGTTGGTCGTCGCCCCTTCCCAGACGCCGTTGCCTTCGAGCCCGCCCGGTTCGGCCTTGACCAGGCGGACGAGCGTCTCCTTGGGAACCGTGTTGACGGCATGGTTGTCGGCCTCGCCGCCGAACATGAACGCCATCTTCAGCTTGGCCTTGTGAAACAGCGTGTCGGTCTGGTGCATCGGCATTAGCCAGTTGCGCGTGCAGGACTGCTGCGCGCCGTATCGCAAGTTGGCCTGATAGCCGGTGTCTTCCGAACGGGCGCGGCCATCGGGCCGCGTCTCGTGGGCGAGCACCGTCTTTTCCGTGGCGATATAGGGTGCGTGCTTGGTCATCACCACGCCCCGCGGATAACTGGTGTTGTAGGTCACGCGCACGAGCAGTCGGGCCACCTTGGCCCGCGCGGGATCGTTCTGCCAGCCGCGGAACGGCCGATCTTCGGGATTCGAATCGACATAGACGTAGTCGCCGTTGTTGAGGCCCAGCCCACGGGCGTCGTCCGGGTTGACGTGGAGCTGGTGATCGCCAAAGAACGGCAGCCGTTTGTCGCGGCGGTGCGGGTCGCCAAAATTCGAGTCCCAGATGATGTGCCAATCGACGTTCGACCACTGCGAGTGGACGCGGTGCCGCGATTTGGGCGTCAGCAGATAGAAACGATAGCCCGCCTCCCAGAGCGGATTCTTGGTTTTGACGATTTCGCTCCAGGGGAGCTTGAGATTGCGGATCGTCCGCTCGTCCCAGTGCATCGCGGCGGCCGGAATCCCAAAGTCTTCGGGGCGGACAAGAGGATTGGTGCTGACGATGACGTTGGGCAGGTACGGCGTCGCCTCCGGCCCTTCACGATGCACGATAAAATTCTCGCCGTGCAGGATTGCCTCGGGGATGTCGCAGTAGGCGTTGAGCCGCCCCGTGTCGGTCCAGAACGGCAGGTTGTCGTGCATGTTCTCGTAAAACGGAATCCGCGGGTAGGTGCGGAAGAGCATGAGGGCGACGCCGGAGTCGCCATATTTGCCCGCGAGAATGTCATCGACCGTGTAGCCACGCGTGGTGGTTGAGCCGTCCAGCAGGCGCTGGATATAGACGTTCACGCCGGTGGCCTTGTCGTTCAGGATGAACCGCCAGTAATCGGCGAACCGCTGGTCCCCCGTCTCGTTGGCGAGCGCCTCAGCCGATTCGGCCAGGATGTACACGTCGTCGCGCGTCTCATACAGAGGCGGCATGCCTCCCTTCCAGATTTGCAGATACGGATTGGAGCACGAAGCGGTGATTTCGTAGGTCTGGAACTCCATCCAGGTGTTGGCCGGAAAGACCAGGTCGGAGTATTCGCACGAGCTGGTCATCTCGACATCCTGCGCGATGATGCAGTCGATTTTGGGGTTCACCACGAACAGCATGTCGTAGGCATGCTTGGCGTTGTTGAACAAGTTGACGTTGGCGAACCAGAGCAGCTTCGTGGGCGTCGGCATGTGGGTGTCGCCGGTGAAGCACTGTCGGCCAAACTTGGGCGTGTTCACGATCAGCGGCCGCTCGCCGTGATTCCAGTATGCCGGCTCTTCGTCTTTGGTCGTCTTGTTGACCTTGATGTTCTTGCCGTCGGTCGCCGGGTCGAGATTGGGCGCGAACGGGTCTTCGGCGATCCACCCCAAAAATCCCGGACCGCTCTCGGGCGAGCTCTGGAAGAGTGCCGATTTGTAGTTGCCCGCCCAGGTGAAGCAGCCCGCGCCAGGCCGGCCAAGTTGGCCCGTCAGCATGATCGGCAAGTACTGTGCTCGGTTGGCAAGCGTGGCGTGGAACCAGTGGTTGATCCCTTCCCCCACGTGAATGGCCACGGCGTGACCGGCCTTTGAAGTGTCCCAGATGTCCTTGGCCAGCCGCTCGATGAGAGCCTTGTTCGAGCCGGTGATTTGGGCGACGGTGTCGAGGTCGTAATCCTTGAGATGGATCTGGTAGGCGTCCCACAGCGTCAGGACTTCGATTTCCTGGCCAGTGACCAGCTTCACCTTGCCCGCGAAGGACAGGGCTGGAGCAATCCCATCGGCTTCCATCCGGGGCCCGAGTTGGTCGCGGGTGATGGGGCGCACCGCCTTTAGCTTTTCGTCATAAACGCAGAAATCGCCGATTTTTGCGTATTGCTCATCGGTCAGGTGCTGCTCTTTGTACGACGGGCCGTCCTTTTTCAAATGCGGCTGATAGTTGGCGATGACATCGGCTGCCCGCAGGCGCTGCAGGTTGTCCTTGCGAATCAGGAACGGAAAATCGGTGTACGAGCGAACGAACTTTTCGTCGTACCAATGGTTATCGATCATCACCTTGGTGACGCCGAGAAACAGGGCCGTGTCGGTGCAGCCGGGGCGGACTTGAATCCAGTAATCGGCCTTGGTCGCTGGCGGCGAATACTCCGGCGTGATGACCACGATCCGCCCGCCCCGTTCCATGATCTCGATGAACCAGTGCGAGTCGGGCATCTTGTTCTCGACCAGGTTTTTGCCGCATTGAATGTGCAGCTTGGCATGCCGCATGTCGTTGAAGTCGCAGTCCGACGTTTGCAGACCATGCACATACGGATGGCCGGGGGCCTGGTCGCCGTGCCAGGTGTAGTTCGACCACAGCCGACCGCCGAGAGCCTCTTTCGGCTCGACTTTACGCACAATCTGGTCGGCAATCGCCAGCATGTTCGACCAGCGGTACAGGCCGTACTTGCCCATGACGCCCAAGAGGCCCATGCCGCCGCGGAGCTTGCAGGTCCGCGTTCCCGCGCCGTGGCAGGCCTCGATCATCTCGTGCTCGTAGCCGTCGGCTTTCAGGCGGCGCTCGCCTTCCTCTCCGCTGTAGGTGCGGGCGATCGCCATCACGGCGCGGGCGTGATAGCGGTAAATCTCGTCCCAGGTCGCTTTGACGAAGCTGTCGGTTCCGCGGCTGTTGAACTTGTATTTGTCGCGCAGTTCCGGGCTATCAGACAGCGAAGGAAAGCCGTCGTCGGCCCACTGCTTCCAGCCCTGGCGGATCAACGGCGTACGGAGGCGATAGGGACCATAGACGCGCCGCTGCTGGGTGAACCCTTTGGCGCACCCACGGGGATTCCAATGCACCGTGTCGCAGTTGCCATAGAGATCTTTGCACGTTCCTCCTTCATAAGCCTGTTCCGAACGCAGGACGACGCCGTTGCGAACGAAGGCCCGCATGCGGCAATTGTGGGTGTCGTTCGGGGCGCAGACCCAGGTGAACGAGTTATCGACGCGATACTGGTCGCGATAGAGCTGCTCCCAGTCGCGGTCGGGATAGCTGCCCAGCGGGTTTTCCACGCTCAGTGGCTCAAATCCCCAGAGCTTCGGTGCGAGAACGCCAGCACTTGCCGCGCTCGCCAATGCCGCCTGTAAAAAATTGCGTCGATTGATCATGGGTTGTGCTCCAACTCCAGCCTGAGATCGTTCCAGATCGAAATCAGTTTCTGTCCACCGCGGTCGTGGGCCGCGCCGTCCCAAATTGCGAAGGCCACCGAGCATGCGTCGCCGGGAGCGAGCGTCAGACCGCCATCGGCGCCACTCGCCAGCGGCCGCTTGAGCACGACAGTCCAGCGCCCCTTCTCCCACGTCGCCTCCGAGCCCACCAACTGCGACGGCCGCGGCAAAAACGTCGAACTGCCGGGGCCTTTGGCGGAGAGCTGCTGGGCGGTCGTGTCGCGGACTGCGACAGGATTGCCGGCGGCGCGGCCGGTGATGAAGTCGGGCAACGGCTTGCCCTTTGCCAACGCGCGGTAAATTGGTGAGTCGAAGGGGTAATCGTCGAGCAACGAGTCCGCCTCGCCCGTGGCGCTGCGGCCGCCGCGCCACAGCCACAGGTCGATCACACCGTCACTGGCGCCCATGCCGAGAAACGGCTCGGCAGCGCCGCGATAAAGCTCGACAGCCGCCATGTCCTCGAATTCGTCCGGCCGTACCGCGCTCATGTTTTGAGTGAGGTCGCTCCAGCTCAAGCGCACCGCCAGAGTCTGGCCGTCGTGGGCCGCTTGCACTTCCAAGTTCGGCTCCGCATCGTCGCGCCACCACAGCGGCACGGTCTGGATCGGAGCGGCTGCGATGCGTGCCCATTCGTCGGCAGTTATTCCGCCCGGCAACCGGCTCACGCGCCGAGCGGCGAGTTGCTTGCGCTGCATGACGACCGACTGCCGCTGCTCCTCCGTCGAGAGCGAGCGGAGAAAATGGACCATTTCAATAACCTGCGGCGGCGTCAGCGCCGGGGCCGACGGCATCGGCGTTCCCGGCATGCCGCGAGCGACGCGGAGGAAGAGCGACGCGGGATCGTGCCCCCCTTTGTAGATGCCGCGGGTCAGGTCGCGAGAGCGAGTCGGATAGCCTTCATCGTCGAACATCTTCTTGACGCCGTCCCCCTTGCCCTCGTTTCCGTGGCACGAAATGCAGCCCTGCTTCGTAAAATGTTCCTTACCGCGGGCGATCGCTGCCTGGTCGGCTGCTGCGATCACTGGCACGACAGCGGCTTCACTCGGTGTCGTTCGGCCTTTCGCGTAGGCGGCAATCTCCTCCTGAACGTCCGCGGCTTTAATCTCTTCGTCGGTGAGCCCCTGCTCCTTCTTTAGATTCATCACGTATCGCTCGCGAGCGCCTTCGCCCGTCAAGCGATACACTTCCTGGACCAGCAACGCTCGCTCCTCGGGCTTCAGGTGCGCCCAAGAGGGCATCGATGATCCGGGCATTCCGCGAACGAGCAGGGCCTCCAAATCGGCCGGGCTCGGAACGCCATTTTCCGTGCTGACGAGCCGGTACTTCCCGAAGCGAAAATTTCGCGGCTTGGGAAAAAGAAACACGGTAGCCGGGCCGTTGCCATCCCCCTGCGCGCCGTGACATCCGGCACAATGCTGGGCATACAACGCCTGGGCAGGCGTGCCGGAATGCGTTTTCGCTCCGGCCGCGGGCTCCTGCGCACCGAGCAGGCCCACCCCTGCGACCGCCATCGCCAACCCGCTACCAAACCAACCGGTGAGCTTCCTAGACACTGCAAGTCCTCCTTCACGTGGGACGGCAGAGTACAACGTTTATTCGTTGTGGACCCTGGAGCAATAATTGGACCGCTTTGTACTATTTGTCAGAAAGCCGGCTCATCGGCTCAGCGTGATTTGCCAGAGACGAGATCGGGGATGAATTGTGCCGTTTCGCGCGCGCGGCGCGCGCTATAGCGACCAGCATTCACTCCTCTTCCGAATGGAGTGAGGATGCCTTGCCGGTCCAATTCTCCATTCCCCACCCGATAGGCGGCACGGGCACGCTGTTCTGGCAACAGAAACGCAGCACGGCAGCGCGCATGGCGTTGACAAATGTCGGCCCCTTGTTGTGCGTCAGCCGATAGAAGACCTGCGCGGCGCAGGCGTACGGCGCTCGACGGATACGCCACTGCTCGCCGGATCTCGTTAGGCACAGATCCAGCTCGTCATCGATGTGGGCTGACGTGAGCAGGTTACTGACGTGTTTGTCTCCGAGAGCCGCGGTCGCATTGGCGATGAGCAGCTCAACCAGTTCGCCATATTGCTGTGCATAAAGTTCATCGAGCTCCACAGCCAGCAGGTCGTACCCGACAGACAATTGTTCCATTTGATCGAGGAACAACGGCACGAGATCACCGGCGATCACATGGCCGTGCTGCGGGGCGATGATCTTGACGGAAGGGGTCAGCGCGCGAATCTGCCGGATCGCATACCGCAGAATCTCCCGCGTCGGCATATAGATCTGATGGAACTGCGCGATGCCGCCCCAGTCTGCTTCTTCGGCAAATAAGTGAATGCGCCCCACCTGGTTGAGCCCGCCAAACAAATCGCCACTGAAGAGAATTTGCGACTCCGGGTCATAGAAAGCCATCGCCCCGCGAAAATGGCAAAATGGCGTCGGAACCGGCTGCCAGGCAATGCCGCCCCGCAGGGTTTGCACTCGGCTACGGAATGCCGGCGGAAAGTGCAATGCTCCTGGTTGCACTTGTAGGTGCTGCACCAGTCGCCACGTATCTTCGGTCAGCATCACGGTCGCTGCGGGGTTGCTCTGACAGAACGATGGCAGATTTCCCGTGACATCGGGATCCTGGTGATTGACTGTCATGAAGTCCAGCCCGCAATTGCCAGTCAGATCTTTGATGTTCGATTCAATGACCGCCGAATCGAATTGCGAACCGGGATCGATGCAAATGCTCGTACCGTGCCGGGCCCCGGGAAAGATGCGGAGATAGGTATTACATTGCAGCAGCGACGCCGGATTGCGATAACCGATCATCCAGCAGCGCTCTGCGACTGGATGCGGCTGTGCCTCAAGCACGCCGCTTGGCGGCGAAGGGGAAGAATTGGGCATCGTTAGTCTCCTCACTTCAAAAGGAGCAAGAGCATCACGACAGGGGTCTTGGCCGCGATGCTGTGGGGCATTCCGGCTGACATGTGAATCCACGTGCCAGCGGCCGCGGCCATTTTTTCGGAGCCGAGCGTCACGTCCGCCGCACCCGACAGAAACTGCATGACTGCAGGCAATGAGGCTGTATGCTCTGACAGTTCCTGCCCGCTACCGAATCCAAACACCACTGCCTTGAGGCGCTCGTCGTTATGGACCGTCCGGCTGATGATGCCGTCCTCGGGCGGCGCGACTGCCGCGGCCAGATTTACGATGTGCGCAGGGCTCATGTCCATGGGTAAACTCCTTTCGGAGTCAACAGGAGTTGGCCGACTGTGCATCATCCGCAGATGCCGGATGTTGTCCACAAGTCGGATCTGATCTCCTGCTTGCGACTCCCGAAACCAGTGGCAACTCGAACGCCGCGGGGGGCCGTCGCCGCGTGTTGAGTTCCTTGACGAATTGATCGACATTGACCCCCACCAGCTGACAGGCACGCTTCAGACTGACGACCTGTGCCACGGTTCGGCGGGCGTGAGGATTCGCGAGCGGAGTGAAGCCAACGGCAAGAAACGTGCCGAGCAATTCGGGATATTCCGTTAACACCGCGCCAACGGTGTCGCTGTGACGAATCGCCCGCAACGCCAGTGACTGGGCGACCGACGCCCCACGACGAATGCGCGCACCGCCGCACATGATGAGCACCAGGTGCGCGCCCCATAGCGCGAGTCCCGTCACCTCCAACACACCGCTAACTCCAGCGACCGGAAATGCCAGGGGCGTGAAGTCGGTCAGCGTTTGGCCGGTGACCCGCAGCAAGCAGCCAGCATTGATCAACACAAACGGCCCCCACAGCGGCGACAAGTCGCGCGTGTTGACGCCGTTGAGCGTCGGCACCACCTTGGCCGCGACGCCGACGATCATCAGGCTGACAAAGCCCACCGTGATCGCGTGCCGCGCGGCACCATAGTACGCGTGTGAAAATCCCATCTGGGCGGCTGCACTGTCTGGCGCGAAGTGCCGCAGAACAACCGTTTGATGCAGCGGTAGCGACACTAACATGGCAAGCGAAACAAATAGCCAGACGTAGGCGACGCGGAGGAACTTGAGGCTGCGGTCCTCGTCCTCCGCTTGGCCCCACAGGCGCCAGTCGATGACCAGCGCAGCGACAGCAATCGTGAGCACAACCGCCGACGCATACCAGAGAGCTGCCCAAATGGGATTTGCCAGACGCATGAGTACCAGACCAGTTGCCTCCCCAATCACGGCCAGGTTCAGCACCGGCAGCAACGCTAGGCTTAACCTCGGATTTGCCGCGGGCAACGAATAGAAGTGGTGAAAGACTCGCTGGCTGACCCCCAGAATCATCAGGAGGGCAAATCCGTGGATTTGCAGATCGCGGAGCGGCGCTTGCCAGGTCGCGACAAGCTCAGTCAATCCCGCGCCCGTGGCTCCCAGCGTCGCCGTAAGATAAATGCTCTCATACACGGCTTGGATCACAAACCAGCCCAGAGCGGCAGCAATGTAATAGTCGTAAAACGCCAGCGGTTTGCCGCTCCGCTGCCAGGTCAAGCCGATCAAACCCACAAATAGCGACACTGCTGCAATTTCCAGTAGCGACCCTCCGACTGCTACCCACCACAGCCATGGCAGACTGCCGACCAATGGCTGCGCTAATGACCTGGCTGTCAATCCGACCAGGATCATGACGAACGTAGCGATAGCCAGATGGGGATAGGCCAGCGACGTATGCTTGAAACGGGGGAACGCCTGGTATGCAAAACCCATCACGAACAGGCCTACCCAGCCAAAGATTTGCGCGTGGCCGTGGGCGTTGATCTCGTGCAGACCGGCAGCGGAAAAACTGCCGGTCTGCCCGATTCGCAATAAAAGGTAAGCGCCCCAGACGGCTCCTAACGTCAACACGCTGATGATTCCAGCCAAAAAGAAAGGGCGGTAAATGCCGTCTGCCAGCGTGGACTTGAGTTCGGACTCATCCGTGCCAGCGGCAACGTCCTGCACGGTGCCACGCAACTCCTGGAGCAATGCGGTAATTGGCACATCATGCGCACGGGCAAAGAACCCCAGGCTTTCATAAGGGCCGTTCGGTCCTCCACATCCTCGCAGGCCGTATCGATCCAGCACAGCGCGGGCCTGCGGACTCGTATGAAGCAAGTCGGGGATGAGCGTCTGTTCGTCGAAAGAAATCGCACTGGCAGCCATGCGGCACCTCGCGATCAATAATTGGATGTCTGTATCCAGTTATCGACCGTTCCTCGTCGGTTGTCAACTCTAGGTGCTGAGATTCGCGGCGTTGTGGTACAGAATCGGGCTAAAACCCGCACGTCGGTTCGGTCTGGATTGACACAATTGCTGGCGATTCCATCACAACAATCGCCTCGACCACGACAACACTGCGATCATCGTTCCGGGACAAGTGGGCGCGATGAAAACGTGTCCAAACTTTTGGGCCGTTCGAGGGCTGAAAATAGAGGACGTAGTCCTGGCTGCTGGACGGATAACGACCAATCGCCCAGCGATTACCTGTCTCTCGTTCGTGGTAATAGAGAAAGTAAGGATCGGTCCGCTCTTCCAGGGCAGGATTGTCTTCATCGAGCAGCACGATATGCCGCTTCCCTTCCCACGTGTAGTCTGCGACGGCGGCATCGTTGACAAACAAATGCTGCCCCCGCGCGCCTTTCAGGCTCCAGCCGGGGGACAGAATATCGCGTCTGGCGCTTGTCGCCGGCTCGGTCTGGACGTCAGTCGTTGTCGCGGTCCTCGGACGCGGCAACTCCTCCACAGGATCATCAGCGTGAACTGTCGCGCTGCTAATCAGCGCCCAGGCCAAAAACCACCGCCATTGCCTCGTCGTTTGGGACATAAAAACAATCTCCCTAACCGATCACAAGAAGACTCTCTTTTAATTGGCGTTTGCTCTCGACTCTCGCGTTCGCAAACGGACACAGCCGCTTACACCGGCTCGGCTCAGCCAAAACCTCCGCTTGAGTTGAATTCAGGGGGTTTTCAACGGTTTGCGAGAACACAAAACACCCCTCCCACAATAAGTGGATATTGACATCCACTTAAAGGTCGATATGCTTGGCAGATACTGGACCTGTTAGTCCAATTTTGGGTCACAAGCGTTGTCTCGTCAACTCAAATGCTCGGTAGAGCTGGCCATGAAACCGACGGACGTAGCGTGGCGAAAAAACAACAAAACGACACGCTGCCTGAACTGCCTGTGTTCTTGCGTGTCAAAAACGATGAGCGACCGGATCACAAAGCTTGATCAAATTCTGAATTTAATAATTCCACTTTCCGAATCCACTATTTGAAAAGACAAAGCAAAAACTCGCAAATCGCTCGCGAAGCTCGGTTGGTGATGCTTCATGTGCGGTGTTCATTCCTTTTTTGACGGAGAGAGTTCGATGAAAGGTGGATTGATGCGTGGTCTGATTGTGTTGGTCATTGCTTTTACATTGATGGCAGCTTGGTCGTCACCTTGCGCTCGTGCGCAAGATAAGAAGGCCGATGATGCGGCTGTTGCTCGCACCCGCAAACAAGTGCAGATGTTAGACGATCTCTACAAGACAGCGATCGTGCTCATAACGGAGAATTATGTCGATGAAGCCTCGGACCTGGCCGCCGGTGCGGCCTTCCAAAAGCTCTTTGAAGTGATGCGCCAGAAAGGATATCACGACGTCCGACTGCTCGACGCCACAGGCCAACCCTACAACGAAAAGAACCTGCCACGGGACGCATTTGAGAAGGCTGCCATCGCAGCGATTAAATCCGGCAAGCCGAATCACGAGGAAATTGTGAACAAAGATGGCAAGCGTTACTTGAAGGTTGCCACTCCGATTCCTGTGGTCATGAAGAAGTGTACGCTTTGCCATCCTGCCTATGAAAAAGCCGCTGCCGGTCAAGCCATTGGTGCACTCGGCTACACAATCCAAATCGAATAGTTCTGGCAGGCTGCCAGCGAAGAGGAGCGCAGCAGTGCTGTGGCTCTGAAGGAGTTCCTGACGAGGCCAGAAGATCTGACTTTGCAAGGCCTCAGGGACCTGAGGCCTCAAGTTGAATCGCCATTGGCTTCTTTTGAAAATGTATTCGTATTTGCCAGAACTGGAGCGGCACGATGCAGGCGACGTGGTTGAACGGACCAGGAGTATTGTGCGGTGTTGCGGGTGTTCTGTGCATCATCGCTGCACTCCAGGCGGAACCATCCGAAGGCGAGTCGAAAAATGCGAAGGACAGCCAGCCGCCCGGTTCCAAATCAACCGTCGATGAGAGCGCTCGTGTTCCCGTGACTGTCGCGCGTGATCGCGCGAAGATCATGCATGACATTTATGCTGCGACGTTGCACATGATGCATGACCGGTATTTCCACGGTGACCGGGCGATTGTACCGGCCCGTGCGATGGAAGATGTCTTTGCTGAAATCAAACAGCAGTCACATACGGACGCCAGGTGGATTTCCGTCAACCTGAAGCCGATGAGCATCGACCACGAGCCGAAAAGCGATTTTGAGATCAGGGCTGCCAAGGAATTGGCCTCTGGCAAGACAGAGTTGGAGGTCGTGGAGGACGGATACTATCGCCGCGCCCGGGCGATTCCGCTCAGTGGCGGCTGCATCAGTTGTCACGCTGGGTTTTTTACGGACACGTCAACGGCGGCAAGATTTGCCGGGCTGGTCATCAGCGTTCCGGTAATCAGTAACTCAGACACACCCAAGTAACGCCGTCTCGGTCGCTCGCACCGTACAGCGCCAGGCTCCAGCCAGGAATCTACTGCCAATCGCTTGCGTTTCACCCAAGGGTTGCTGCCAAATGACAAAACGCAACACCATGACACACATAATCCGACCAGCGATTGATGCAAAATGCCAAACCGGGTGAAATCACCCACCGCAAAACAATTACTCAAAAGGAGTTTACGCCGTGCTGAAATGCAGCCGCAGCCTTCACGGATTTGGCAAACTATCGCAGCATTTCTCTAGCGATCACAAAAGATGGCTCTCATGACACCCCGGAACTCTCTCATATCACTTGGTCGCCCGGGCACACAGCGCGCCCGCAAACGCACACTCATGCTTCTTCGATACGTCGGTCAAATGCTCCACAGGTCGCGTTTCAAGACCATTTTCGACGTCGCGACATAAATGGACAAATAGGTCCGATTCTTGCTCTGTAGTCGCGCATCAAAAGTTGGAGCGGGAGTCGGACAATCATGTCACCGTGCGAATCACATGCTGCAAGCCCCTA
>JANNTN010000127.1:0-5407 GCA_031394445.1 Anatilimnocola sp. | reverse complement strand
AAATAGCCCCGACCGTCAGGTCGGGGTCCGCAACCACCAAACCGCGCATCGTAGGCCCGGAGGGCCGACACCCGCTGCTCGAACACCCTCACACCCACAAATATCGCTCGTCGTAGTGTATGCCATGTTTTTCCAGCAGCTTCATAAATTCCGCGGTGAATAGCCACTTCTTGTGATGCTCTTCCTGATGCTGGATGTATTCCTTAACGTGCGGCTCCGCTGATTTGCTCACCGAGAAGGCCGCATAGCCTTTCTGCCATTCAAATCCTTTCGATTGCGGGGCATTCTCATGAATCCATCGGCTCGAATTCGCCTTCATCGCGGCGGCGGCCTCGGAAAGCGAAAGCGTCGCAGGCAGTGAAGCAAACACGTGCATGTGATCCTCGATTCCTCCAGCAGCCAATAGTTTTGCATTCTTGTTTTCCAGAATACCTCCGATATATCCGTGCAATCGATCCCGCCACGATTTGCGAATGAGCGGCTCCCGATTCGCGGTTCCCCAAACGAAATGAACGAGATTGCTGATGTAGGTTGACATTGCCAGATCGCTCGCTGAATGAGTGCCGGTCCTTCGGACCTCCGAAGGAAATCATGGCGATCCAAGATACCCCGACCTCACGGTCGGGGCTATTTCCTACCGGCCCTCCGGGCCTATCAAAATCTCATACCAGGCGTGCTACTCAATACTTCCTCGGCGTCACGCGCCCTTGCACGCGGCTCGGCAACCCCTGAATCCGCAAGAAGCCTTCGGCGTCGGTCTGGTTGTAAGACCCGCCCCCTTCCATCGTGGCGATGCCTTCGTCGTAGAGATTATTGGGGCTCGTGCGGCCGGCGACGATGATGTTGCCTTTATACAAATTCAATTTCACCTCGCCGGTCACGGGCTTCTGCGCCTCGCGAATGAATGCAAGCAAGGCGTCGAGCTTCGCCGCATACCAGAAGCCGTAATAGACGCTTTCGGCAACGACGGGGGCGAGTTGATCGCGGAGGTGCATCAAATCGCGGTCCATCGAAAGCTGCTCCAGTACGCGATGAGCCGTGTAGAGTAGCGTCATGCCGGGGGCTTCATACACGCCGCGGCTCTTCATGCCGACGAAGCGATTTTCGACCATATCGACGAGCCCGACGCCGTTCCGCCCGCCGATCTGGTTTAGCGTCTTCACAATTTGCAGCGGGCTCAACTCCTGGCCGTTCACCGCGACCGGCACGCCGGCCGTGAACGCGATCGAGACCGGCTCGATCTTGTCCGGCGCTTTTTGCGGCACCGTCGTCATGCCAAAATCGACCGTATCGACGCCGTTGACGTTCAGGTCTTCCAGCTTCCCCGCCTCATAGCTGATGTGCAGGCAGTTCTCATCGCTGCTGTACGGCTTCGCGACCGACGCCTTCACCGGAATATTTTTCTGGGCGCAGAAATCGATCATCGCGGTCCGACCCGGAAACCGCTCCCGAAATTTTTCCATTCGCCACGGCGCGATCAGCTTAATCGCCGGGTTGAGAGCCTCAGCCGCGAGCTGAAACCGGCACTGATCGTTCCCCTTGCCCGTCGCCCCGTGAGCATACGCATCGGCCCCGACATCGCGAGCCACCTGCAAACAGACCTTGCTGATCAGCGGCCGGGCAATGCTCGTCCCCAGCAGATACACCCCCTCATATTTCGCCTGCCACTGCATCACCGGAAACGCAAAATCGCGGCACAACTCCTCCTGAGCATCGACGATTTGAGCCGATTTCGCCCCGCAGTCCTGCGCCTTCTTCAATATCGCCTGCCGATCCTCGCACGGCTGACCGAGATCGACATAGACGGCGTGACATTCGTAACCCTCCTCCTGCAACCAGCCGAGGATGACGGACGTATCGAGACCACCGGAATAAGCGAGGACGCAGGAAGGCATGGGAATTAGAGGTCAGAGTTCAGAAGTCAGAAGTCACTGGCATTTAACTCCGCCATAGCCGCTCCTACAAGGCCGCAGTACGATGGCGGAATGAACCGAAACGATGTGGAAAAACTCACCGCCGACCTCCTCGCCGGCCGGCTGACGCAGGCAGATTTTGTGTCGGCACTCGCGGCTGCACCCACGGCCGAACTCGGCGATGTCACCCTCGATCTCGACCGCCAACGCCGTTGCGGCTTTCCCGAAGTCGTCTTCGGCGAGTCCAAAACGGTCGAAACGCTTGTTCGCGTCTTCCGCCGCCTCCTCGATGAACAGCAACCCGTCCTCGCCACCCGCATCGCCGCCGACAAAGCCACCGACCTCCTCCAACACTTCCCCGCCGCTCGTTACAACCCCGTCGCCCGCACCTTCCGCATCGAATGTAGGCCCCTGACGCCCCCAGGGCCTGATGCTGCTGACGTTTCTCTTAGAGCCGGTCCCTCACGGCGTGAGGGGACAACATTGGGCCTCGTCGCCATCGTCACCGCCGGCACCACGGACATCCCCGTCGCCGAAGAGGTTCGCGAAACGGCCGACTGGATGGGCGCAGGCACCGATCTTATCGTCGATGTGGGCGTCGCCGGCCCACAACGGCTGTTGGCCAAGCTCGACCGCATCACCAAGGCCGATGCCGTAGTCGTCGTCGCCGGCATGGAGGCGGCCCTCGCCAGCGTCGTCGGCGGCCACGTCGCCTGCCCCGTCATCGCCGTCCCCACCAGCATCGGCTACGGTGCCAACTTCGGTGGCCTCGCCGCACTGCTCGGAATGCTCAACTCCTGCGCCGCCAATGTTTCCGTCGTCAACATCGACGCCGGTTTCAAAGCCGGCTATATCGCGGGAATGATCGCGGTGCAGAAGCACCCTCAACCGAATGCAAATTCGGCCACTCCGCATTCCGCACTCCGCACTCCGCACTAGCCATGCCCTTGCTCCCCCATCTCCCACCCCGCCCCCTCGACAGCCACAAAGGCGACTTCGGCCGCGCCCTCCTTATCGGCGGCGCGCGCGGCATGGCCGGAGCCATTTCGCTCTCCGGCATGTCCTGCCTCCGCAGCGGCGCGGGCTTGGTGAAGCTCGCGGTGCCAGAGTGCATCCTCGACACGGTTGCCAGCTTTGAACCGGCATACATGACGGTCCCCCTCGCCTGCGATTCGGCCGGCTGCCTCTTCGCCCACGCCCGCGACCAACTTAAACCGCTCCTCACCGACGCCACCTGCCTCGCCATCGGCCCCGGCCTCTCGCGCAGCCACGAACTCACACAGCTCGTGAATGAACTCTACACCTCGGTGACGCAGCCGATGGTCATCGACGCCGACGGCCTCAATTCCCTCGCTGAGTCCGCCAACGGCCTCGCTAACCCTGCCGGCCCCCGCATCCTCACACCCCATCCCGGCGAATTCGCCCGCCTCGCGAAAACTCCCGCAGGCCAAAAACCGTCTCGCACCGAGCAAATCGCCACCGCCCAGCAACTCGCGGCTAAACACCGCATCATCATCGTGCTCAAAGGCCACCACACCATCATCACTGACGGCACAAACACCGCCGAAAACACCACCGGCAACCCCGGCATGGCCACCGGTGGCACCGGCGACGTCCTCACCGGCATCATCACTGCTCTCGTCTGCCAAAAGCTCTCGCCGTTCGCCGCCGCCGTTCTCGGCTCACACGTTCACGGCCTCGCCGGTGATCTGGCAGCCGCAAAATTCGGCCAAGTCTCTCTCATCGCCAGCGACCTCATCTATTTTCTCCCCTTCGCCTTCCACTCGCTCACCGGCGAACCGTGAATCCCCGTGCGTCTCCTCCACTCCCTCGCCGCTCTCCCTCCCGACCTTCGCGGCGGCGCGCTCTCCATCGGCAATTTCGACGGCGTTCATCGCGGCCACGCTCAGCTTGTCGAGCGCCTACTCGCCAAAGCCCGCGACCTCCGCGGCCCCGCCATCGTCTTCACGTTCGACCCCCATCCCGTTCGTCTGCTCCGTCCCGAATCGGCCCCGCCCCCCCTCACCTGGACCGATCGGAAAGCTGAGCTGCTCGACGAGCTCGGCGTCACCGCCGTCATCGCCTATCCCACCGACGAAGCCCTCCTCGCGCTCTCGCCGCAGCAATTTTTCCAGCGCATCATCCAAGAGCAGCTCGACGCGCGGGCCATGGTCGAAGGCCCCAACTTCTTTTTCGGAAAAGCCCGCGCCGGCAACATCGACACGCTCACGCAGCTTTGCCAACAGGCCAAGGTCTCGCTCGAAATCGTCCCCCCCACGCTCGCCGGCGGCGAAATCGTCTCCAGCAGCCGGGCGCGTGCCGCCATTCAAGCCGGCGACGTCGATCTGGCCCGCCAACTCCTCACTCGCCCCTATCGCGTCCGCGGCATGGTCACGCACGGTGCCGGCCGCGGCTCCAAAATCGGCTTTCCCACCGCCAATCTCGAAGCGATCGACACGCTGCTGCCCGCCCAAGGCGTCTATGCGGCCCGCGCCCTCACCCCCGCCGGCAACTGGCCCGCCGCCATCAACATCGGCCCCAACCCCACCTTCGGCGAGCACACGCTCAAGGTCGAAGCCCACCTCATCGGCTTCTCCGGCAACCTCTACGGCCAACCCCTCGAGCTCGAATTCCTCTCCCGCCTCCGCAGCATCCGCCCCTTCGACTCCATCGCCTCCCTCAAAACCCAACTTCACCACGACATCACCGCCACGCAAAAAATCGAAGCGGAGCAGCCGGAAGTCAATGAAGACAGCGATTGAGCAATGGTTATTACCTTCTGGTGTCGGCAATGCTGACTTAGCCACAGAATTGAACCCGGAGGGTTCGGAGCAATTAGCCGCCCAGTTCGCCGCGGAGATTTTTCAGTGTGCGGTGAAGATTGAGCAAGATTACGATCCGGATTCGCACAATTGGTCGTGGTACAACATCTGTGTCACGACGCATGCCGAAAATGAACAGCTTATGAACCTTCGGCACCAGTGGTACGAACACGTAGCGGGCCTGCAACTCGATGATCCGACGATTCGCCTTTTTGTGGTCTTTCCAGAACGATCGGCGAAGATTTTGCAACGCTGGCCGGCAAGCTGGCCGCAACCGCGCAAGCCGGTGGCATTTGCCAGCCGGCTTTCTGAGTTTTTCAAGGTCGCGAATAATCGCGTACGAAAACCAATCTACTCCCCCTTCACCACCACGAACCGCGAGCCTTCGGCGGAGCGGACAAGGAGGAGGAGACCTTTGTCGGGAGTGGCGTTCTTCAGCACGCTCTCGAATTCGGCCACGGTCTTCACCGGCTTGCGGCTGACGTGAGTGATCACGTCGGAGGCGGAGAGGCCGGCTTTGTCGGCCGGGCTGCCGTCCTCGACCGCGGTAATCACGACGCCGCTGGCACCGGTCTCGGCAATCGCATCTTATTTCTTCGCGAAACTGAGGAGTAGCTGTTCCAAGACATCGGTGGAGAGGCAAGCGCGGTAGCGTTTGCCGCGGATGTTGTC
>JANNTN010000100.1:0-7253 GCA_031394445.1 Anatilimnocola sp. | reverse complement strand
CCGGCACTGCCAGCACGCCCGCATAGACACAGCCCAAAAAAGCGACCACGAAGTCCAACCCTGGCGGAAAAACCAGGGCCACCCGGGCCCCGGGTTCAACCTGTCGCCGGATCTCCACGGCCAGGCACCGCGCCTGCCAATCCAGTTCGCCAAAGGTCAGGGAGGTCGTTCCGCCGCCGTCAGACAAGAACGAGTAAGCCGCGAGTTCCGCATGCCTTTCTGCCTGAATTCGGGCCAAATCCAGCAGCGTTACCGCCCCCCGAACTACAAAAACGTGCGGTGCTTGAGCGAGAAACGAACGGGGCGGTTGGCGAGCTCATCAGATTCAAAGTCGGAGAGATTCGGTGGGCTTACCCAAACACTGTCGCACGCCGAATATCTATCGGCTTAAGTACATCCATGAGGGGAGCCGACGGATCAATCACACGAACGGGAGAAACTGGGTAAATTAAGGGACTGTTAGAATAGGTGTGTTCGGCATTTTTTTCAAGGAATCCGCAGTAAATCGGGCAGGTATGCGGGGCCAATTGAAGGTGGAAAAAAAGTTTCCTCTCCCATCCGCTATTGGTTGCGATGATTCAGAGTATGTCGGATTTCTCAAAAAACGTCTGGTTTGACATTGAACAAGTTCCGGCTGGCACTCGTTTGATCGCCGTCTGCTTTCCTCATGCGGGCGGAAGTTCCGCCGTCTTTGGCCCCTGGCGGCGGCGTGTTTCCACCGACGTGCTGGTATTGCCAGTACGCCTGCCTGGCCGCGAGCAACGACTTGCCGAGCCCCTCGCCGCCTCGATCAGTCCTTTAGTGACAGAAATTGGGCAACAATTGTCCAGTTTTGCTGATGTTCCCGTCCTGCTGATCGGGCACAGCTTTGGTGCGATTCTGGCCTTCGAAATCGCTCGCTGGCGAAGAAAAAATGGCCAAAAGACGCGCGGAATTCTGGCTGCCGGTTGCCCGGCCCCGCAATATGTCCCGCGCAATGTTGCTCGGCGGCCCACGCTGCATCAATTACCCGATGGCGAACTAATCGTTCAAATTCAACATCGTTATGGCGGCCTGCCCGATGCGGCAGCCCGCAATTCTGAGTTGATGGCGCTGCTTTTACCGGTGGTCCGCGCCGATGTGCGCCTCGTCGAGACTTATGAGTATCAAGTAGAGCCGCCGCTAGACTGCCCGATTTGGGCCTTCGGCGGCAGCGAAGATCGCGAAGTCCCGCTTGCCGATCTCGCCGGCTGGCGCGAGCAAACCACCGCGACTTTCAGCCAACGCCTCTTTAACGGTGGCCACTTCTTCTTGGGCCTCGCGCTCTCTGCCATCGTGGAGCTGCTCCGCCAGCAGTCCGAGGCCAGTCACCCCACAAATTCTTCGGCCAGTCCCTCATAGCACCGCACGCGACGACCTGCTCCAGACATTGCCAGAGCGCCCACAGACCCAGGCGGCGCTGCCAAATCGATAACGTGCCAGTGTTCGTTGCCGAAGTGTTCTGCCGGCAGCCGCAATTCACTTTGGCTCTCTGCGGGACTGAAACCGGCATCGAACTCGCGTAGCGGAATGTTCATTCCCTTGCCTGTGGCCTTGATGAGTGCTTCCTTGCGAACCCACACCCGAAAAAAAGCGCCAAGCCAATCCGGTTCCGGCAATGTTTGAATGACAGCCTGCTCGGTGGCCGACAAGCACATTTGCATCATGCCGGCCAGGTCAGCCAGTGGCCTCAGGCACTCAAGATCCACGCCGATTTCCATCTCCCGGCATAACGCGAACAGCGCCTGATTCTGCGCGTGCGCAACACTGAACTCCAACCTCATCGTCAATTCTGACGCAAGGTATGGCTTGCCTCGCGGGCCATAGCGAAACACCAGTTCTTCTGGCCTCGACTCCACATAGTTACCCAGCAGTTTGCGCAGCAACCCGCGACACACCTGCCAACGCCTTCGATCGACCGCAAACTGAAACCTCGCGGCCCGCTCCTGCTCATCCGCCGACAACTGCTCGCCCAATCGCTCCGTTATTCCATCGGTTTGATCCAGGCCAAACCTCCACACGTGAATTTCACGAGCATCCAGTTCAACAGATCGCGGTGGAACTTCCCAATTCATCAATTTTAGCCGCCAACCCTACAACAACCCGATGCGAAAACGAGGCACACCAACCCCCCATCACCCCGTGAATCGAAACAACTTTGCGGCAGTTCCGCCAAAAATTTTGGCTTGGTCTGCGGCAGTCAGGTGTTCGAGGAACGATCGGCAGCGTGCAAACGAGGCCTCGTAAGTCGAGCCGGTTGTTTCCGCTCCAAACTTGTCTCCAAAAATTATGCGTTCAGCACCCCAGGCATCGGTCAACCGCCGAATAACGACGGCCAATTCGCGGTCAGGCGTCGTTGCCGCATCGGGAAACGCGGAAAGCTTCATAATCGTGTTGTCGAACCGAGCCCACCGCATGACCACAGCATGTTCTTCGGCAGTACCCTGAAACGGCCGTCCCATGTGATCGATGAGCACTTTCACTTTGGGAAAATCCCGAATCAACGGCTCAAAGCCAGCCGCATACCGCGGCACAAAGTGCAATTGGACCGCCAGCCCATGATCGCCCGCCATTGTCCACAGCCGCCGCAACGACGGCTGCCCAAACGGCGGCAATCGGTTCGCAGAATGAGCGTGAACCCGCGCGGCCACAACATCCAGCTTATGGCACAACTCCGGTATTTTTTCGAGCGATCCCTCCTGGTCGGCAAACAGCAGCAGAGTTCCCTTCACTTTCCCCTTCGTCAACTGCAAGCAGTGCTCTAAGTAACGATGGTCGTCCTGATACGGCTCCGGATGAACCACGATGGCATAATCCACTCCCCCTTCCACCATGCACCGCAGCAAATGCTCTGGAGTCGCCGCCGCCTCCGGTCGATAGGGGGCTCGCTCGTGATACGGGAACCGCGCATCGGCCGTTCCCGCGAAGCAATGCAGATGCGAATCCACTCGCGGAACTCGCACCCCCTCGGCTCCCACCTTAGAACCCGAGCCCACGATCGCGCACACCGCCGCAGCGCCACCCGCCTTCAACGCTTCACGCCGCGCAACAATCTCTTGAATCGTCATGTTCTCTTCTCAATTTGCCCCAACTCGATGATTCGCCAAGACCGTTCACCATCGTGGATCAAAAATAGCGATCCAGCAATGTTCCCGCTACCACCATCATACGCGTTAGCCCCAATCCGCTTGCCATCTCCCCTTCGCCACTTCTCGCAATCTCCCCTCCGCGATTCTGATACAATTTCCCCAACAGCAACCTCAACCCGAGTCCACTCATGCGCCCCTCCCACTTCTGCATCACATTGATGGCGACGCTGATCCACTTGGCCTCGCTTCTCGCCGCCGATCCGCCTCTCACCTTCCAAGACCCCAGTCCTCAGCGGTACGAAATCTCCGCCCGCGCCAGCGAAATCGACTCCCGCGCGAAGGAACACAGCGAGATCGACTTCGTTTTCAACAAGCAAGGCAAAACCTCCGACTTGGAGCGTGCCTCGGTCGATACCCGCGTTCAGCCGCAAGGCAAGCTCGTCATTTGGCTCATGGGCTATAACTCGCCTCTCTTCGAGCGTGTGAACAGCTACGGCCTCCACGCCATTCAGGTCCATTACGCCAACGGCTGGTTCGGCCAGCTCTCCCGCAAAGGCCACGCCGGTGACGACAAGTATCTCGGCAAAATTCGTCTCGAAGCCGCAACTGGCGCAGATCACAGTCCCGCCGTAAGCATTCCTCAGCCCGACGGCATGCAAGAGCGAGCCCTCCAATTCGTGAAATTGCTCGCCAAGAAAAATCCCACCGCCCGCTGGGATTATTTTCTCACTGACGACGGCCAGGCCCTCCGTTGGGACCGCGTCATCATGGCCGGCAGTTCCCACGGCTCAACCACCGCCGCCCGCTTCGCCATTCACCAGCGCGTCGATCGCGTCGTCATGTTCTGCGGCCCGCGCGATCAAACGGAAACCTGGCAAGCCCTCCCCTCCGCCACTCCCTCCAATCGCTTCTTCGGTTTTAGCCACGTCCTTGATGGCGGCTGGACCGGCGACCACTACTGCCGATCTTGGGAACTGCTTGGCCTGCACGAATACGGTCCCATCGTCAACGTCGATGAATCCAAACCTCCTTATGGCAACACTCGCCGCCTCATTACGAATGCCGACGTAGGCAACGACGACCGCCGTGCCCATAGCTCCGTCACGCCCGGTAACGCCGCCGTCAAAGACGCCGACGGTAAGTTCATACACGAAGCCGTCTGGCGTTATCTCTTCACGCACCCCATCGAATCCACCGGCCCCCACGTCCCCCGCGACCCCAACTGCCAAGTCGAATCCCGCTCCAAGTAATAAGCCGGGCCATTAATTGTTTAACCCGCAGTCGCAGGCGCAGGTCGATAGATATCAATGTTCCATTGTTCGGAAGGTCGATTTGATATGAATTCCTCTCTCACCTTCTTCACTCTCCTTGCCGTACTCACTCTCTCCGCGTCCACTTCTCACTCCCAGGACGCTCGCCGCCCCGGCGGTGCCAACGCCTCGTTCGCCACCCGTGAGTTCCGCGGCACGAACGACCAAACCGTCCGTTTCAGCCTCTTCACTCCCACGCCGCGCGGTGATGACAAGCTCCCGCTCGTCCTTTGCCTGCATGGTTCTGGGGGTAATACGGCCGCGGCCAACGTCCTGGCCAGCGCCGAGCAGCAAAAGAAACATCCTTGCGTCGTGATGGCCCCCGCCTGTGATTCCAGAACAGAGCACTGGGTTGAGACCCGGTTCCGCCGTGGCCCTGAAAAGCGTTCCATCACACAAGAGTTACTCGAAGCACTCGACTCCGTCGTGAAAGAGGCCAACATCGATACGACTCGTATCTACGTCACCGGCCAATCTCTCGGCGGCGTCGGCACCTGGGGCCTGATTTCCAAATATCCCGACCGCTTCGCCTCCGCCGTCCCCGTTTGCGGCATTTGGTCGCCCGAAGATGCTCCCAAGATGAACGGTGTCGCCATTTGGGCCTTCCACGGCGATCAAGACCCCACCGTCCCCGTCACCGGCTCTCGCGAGATGATCGCCGCCCTGAAAAAAGCCGCCGCTTCCCCCGAGCCTCGCTACACCGAATTCGCCGGCGTCGCACACGGCAGTTGGGCCCCAGCCTACGCCACGCCCGAACTCTGGGATTGGCTCTTTTCGCAACAGAAAAAGACGTCGCCAGCCGCGAAGTAGTTTTTTCGGGCATCTAGCTAGTTGGCGAGCCGTGGACTTTCAACAGTTCGGTTGCATGCCGTTGCGAGAGTCGTTCCGATTTGTGACGATTAGCTTTCGCAGTTTCAAATTCAAGTCTCCTTTTCATAGTCTGAAGTCAAATGCCAGCCGCCTTTCCCGAAATTGCCAAGATCCCTTACGAAGGCCCCCAGTCCAAAAACCCGCTCGCCTTCCGCTGGTACAATCCCAGCGAAAAGGTCGAGGGGAAGACGATGGCGGAACTGCTCCGCTTCACCGTCGTCTATTGGCATACGTTCCGCGGCACCGGCAGTGATCCGTTCGGCTCGGCCACGATGTTGCGTCCGTGGGACGATGGCAGCGACAGCGTTGAAAATGCCCAGCGGCGTGCTCGCGTGGCGTTTGAGTTCATGGAAAAGCTCGGCGCGCCATTCTATGCCTTCCACGACCGCGACGTAGCGCCGGAAGGCAAGACGCTCGCGGAGTCGAACCAGAATTTCGACGCCGTCGCGAAGGTTCTCAAGGAAGAACAGCAGCGCACCGGCATCAAGTTGCTGTGGGGCACCGCCAACATGTTCTCCAACCCGCGTTACATGCACGGAGCGGCCACCACCTGCAACGCCGACGCCTTCGCCTATGCCGCCGCACAAGTGAAAAAGTGTCTGGAAGTGACCAAAGAGCTCGGTGGCGTGAACTATGTCTTCTGGGGTGGCCGCGAAGGCTATCAGAATCTCTGGAACACCAACATGAAACGCGAGCTGGATCATCTGGCCCGCTTCTTCCATCTGGCCGTCGATTACGCCAAGGAGATCGGTTTCACCGGCCAATTCCTGATTGAACCGAAGCCGAAAGAGCCGACCAAGCACCAATACGACAGCGACGCCGCGGCCTGCCTCAATTTCCTTCGTGCCTACGACCTGCTCCCCTACTTCAAGCTCAACATCGAAACGAACCATGCCACGCTCGCCGGCCACGAAATGATGCACGAGTTGGAATACGCCGGCATGCAGGGTGCCCTCGGCTCCATCGACGCCAACACGGGCGATCTGCTCCTTGGTTGGGACACCGACCAATTCCCGACCAACATCTACCTGACGACACAGATCATGCTCGTCCTGCTGAAATACGGTCTCTCCCCCGGCGGTGTCAATTTCGATGCCAAGGTTCGCCGCGAAAGCTTTGAGCCGATCGACCTGTTCCATGCCCACATCGGCGGCATGGATGCCTTCGCCCGCGGCCTGAAAATCGCCGCAGCCATCCGAGCCGACGGCGAGTTCGAGCACTTTGTCAAAGACCGTTACAGTTCGTTCGATACGGGCATCGGTGCGGAAATCGAATCCGGCCAGGCGAATTTCAAAGCGCTTGAAGCCTACATGCTGAAGAAGGGCGAAATCTCGCCCAACAAGAGCGGCCGGCAAGAGATGCTGGAAAACCTGCTCAACCGCTATATCTAGCTAAAAAGATTGCATTGAAAACGGCCGGGAGGCCTCTCCATGAATCGCACTTGGCGTCACGTTGCGTTTCTTATCGTTGTTTTGTTTTTCATCGCTGGAGCGAATGCCCAAATGCCCGACCTCACCAAAACTCCGCTGACCGCGAAGCTGATTGCTCCCGAGGCGAAAGTCGCTTCCGCGGCTGGCATCACTTTTCTCGAAGGCCCCGCCGTTGATGCCGAGGGGAATGTCTTCTTCAGCGACATTCAAGGCAACCGCATCTTGAAAATGGACAAGTCCGGCGCGGTCACGACTTTTCGCGCGGATAGCGGCCGAACCAACGGCAACACCTTCGACAAGCAAGGCCGCCTGGTTAGCTGCGAAGGAGCGGAAAACGGCCCCGGTGGTCGCCGCCGCATGGTTCGCACCGACATGCAGACCGGCCAAATCGAAGTCCTCACGGAGCGCTATGAGGGCAAACGCTACAACAGCCCCAACGACGTGGTTGTCGATCCCTCCGGGCGGATTTGGTTCACCGACCCGCTCTATGCGCCCGACCGCTCGATCATGGAACTCGACCACGAATCGGTCTATCG
>JANNTN010000097.1:0-4068 GCA_031394445.1 Anatilimnocola sp. | reverse complement strand
GGGGCTCGCTCGTGAAGTCGCTGGATGGCACCCGGCAGGTGGGGAAGCGGTTGTCGGCGTTTGTCGAGGTTTTGGGTGATGATACGGAGGAGGGCGTCGCGCGAATCAAAGAGGCGCTGAAGTACCTGGAGGAAGTGGTTTCCAGACGCAGCAACGAGGTGAGCCAGAAAAAGAAAGCTGGCTCGGGTAAAAAGCGGCCATCATAGGTCAATTCACGGCGGGTGTTTTTTTGGCTGCTGCCTTGGCCTTCGGCGGCGCTTTCTTGTCGAGCCACTTTTGCAGATCGTCTGGGTTCAATTCCACCGGCGCGCCGGTGGTCGGCGGTTCGATTTTGGCCGACCAGAGGATGCCATTGACGATGAAACGCCGGCGATTCGCCTCTGCCCAATCTTTGTGGAGATGCATTCCGGAAAACGTGAAAGCCCGCGCGCCGTTTGGTCCTTCGTAAGCCCATGACAAAATTTCCTCGCGGCCTAGGGTCTTTTTCGCGTCGGCGGTGGTGCGGAGTTTGTCCGGAGCGGCCGAGACCAAGAGCGGGGTGACTCCCTGGAGGCCGTCCACGAAGCGAATGTTGAAGTGCCAGCCGTCTTCCCACTGCACGGGCTGCACGCCGCGGCAGATGGGATGCTCGCTGGGCTTGAAATCGGCCGTCCAATGTCCCTTGGCGGAGGTGTCCCAATCGTAGTAGCCGCCCAGGTACGGGAGAATCTGCTCACCTTCCGCGCGGGGGTGGTGGAGGGCGTAGTGAATGGCACCGAGGCCGGCACCGGCGTCGCACGCGGCTTTCAGTTGCTTGAGTCGCTCTGCGGGGTACTGGCCTGCTTCGTGAACGCCGTCGGCCAGGAACACGATCGCTCGTGCATGATTCAGAATGGCTGGATTCTTTGGCCAATCGCGTACGATGACCGGAAACACGCCGGGAGTTTGCAGCAGCAGATTCCGTAGCACCGCGCAGTCGGCAAATGTCTCGTGCTGGCCTGCGTCGTGACTGGGCGGGCCGGCGACGAGGATGATTTTCGCCAGTTTGGGGTCACTGGTATCAACCTCCACCGGGACGTCGGATTGGTCGAATGGATCGGCGGCGGCTAAAGGCAGGCAAATGGCCAGACACAGACAGAACACCAACAGCAATTGTATTTTCATGGTCCGTTACGCGCAGCGGGTTATCAGGAAAGTCGCCAAGTATATCCAATTCTGTCAGGAAGCACTCATCTGAGTCGAAGAAGGTTACTTCCCAAACGGCTCGAACGTCGTCGGCTGTGGTGTCGCGGTGGTGATAATTTGCCAGGTTTCGCCCATCTCGCGGAATGCTGAAGAATCTTGCGGCTGACAGGCGAATTCGAGCTGTGGAGTGGCAATCGGTTGGCCGCCAGCCCGGTGGGAGTGCATTGCGGCGTCGAGAATGCCGCTGACCAGCAATGTTCGCTCGACGGGATACGGCGATTTGCCTGTCTTGAAAAAGTGGGCAACGGCGTTGCTGAGCGTTGTGAAAAGACAGAGGTTTCCCCACCGGCCGTTATAGAGTGCAGTCGCCAAGGGCGCTTGTTGCCCACGGAGTTTGCAGACAAAGTTCCAGCGGTCGGACGTGCTGCCGACAGCCAGCGCAACGCCCTACGTACCATCTTTGAAATGGACGATGAGGGCATGTCGCGGCTTGAGCGCCGCCGCCGTTGTTTTGTACTGCTGGGAGCGGCCCGGCGGACGGCGAGGATACTGGAGCCGTTGGAAGTTCGCCTTCTCTTCGGCGGCCATCGCGGCGTCAACCATCACCCGCGACCAGCGCTCGGCGGCCTGAGCATTGTGAAAGGCTTCGCCGGCCAATAGTTCGACCTGGGAAACTCCCGTTTCGCCTCCAGCACGCGCTTCGACCAGCGATTGCAGCACCTCCAAGGCGTGAAAATCGAATGACTCGATGCCACCACCATGAATCGAAATGGCTTCCTCGACCGCAGCGCCGGCTGGCACATCCACAGGGGGCACGCGCTGAGCCAAAGGCACGCTGCTGCCTGCCATCAGCCGAATGCCCAGTTCCCGCGCTTCATCGTACATGCCCTTGGACCACTCCCAACTTATCCAACTATGAGCACCGTACACCACAGTCGCTTACAGTATGAGTAAGTACCAATGCCACCTGCGAGAAAAAAGGCACGAATCTCGAAGAGCACGACGCCGAATTCCAGCCATGCAAAAAAGTTAAGCATCGGCCCCCAGTGCCAAGACGATCAGCAGCGTACGGAGTTTGTAGCGGGGCATGGGGGCTAATCCGCAAACGGGTCGAGAACTTTAGCCCACAATCCAGCGATACACGATGTAAAGGCAGAGCAGCGTACCGAGGATTATCCACCAAGGCTTGCGTGCAGGTGTCGCATCTTCGTCGGAGATGTGGTGTTCACAGTGCGGGCATCGCAGAGAATCCTCATGGATTTTCCGCTTGCAATAGGGACAGGGAATCGTTGGTTCAGCATCGTCGGACGCTTCTTCATCATCTCCCACGTCTGATTCCCCGTCGTCCCATTCTTCGTCTTCTGTAAGGCGAAGTGCCATCGAAGCGCTACTCCGTCGCCAAATGACTCAAGCTCGGCGATACGGCCCATCGAGCGCATGGTCGTCGGCTCATCCCCTCAATCCTACCGCTCGCCTAATCGCGGAGCTACGCAGCCGGCGACTCCAAGCACTTCTCGCCCTCATTACCCACTTTGTTGACAAACTTGTTGACTGGCCGCGATTTCATGCGATCAGCCGGGAAGGGAACGAGCGGCACGTCTTCACAAGCTAGCCAAGCATCGTAATCGTCCGCGTCGAGGATGACGGGCATCCGATCGTGAATCTCGCTGCAAAGCTCATTGGCTTCCGTCGTGATGATGGTGCAAGACTCCACCGGCTTGTTCTCGCCCTCCGGCCCGCCCCACCATTCCCACAAGCCTGCCATCGCGAACGGCTTGCCGCCATCGACTTCATAGTAGAACGGTAGCCGATCCTTGCCTTCCTTCAGCCATTCGTAATAGCCATCAGCGATAATGAGGCAGCGGCGCTTTTTATACGCTGTGCGGAATGCTGGTTTCGTCGCCACGGTGTCGGAGCGGGCGTTGATCGTCGAATAAGCAATCTTCGCGTCTTTCGACCAACTGGGAATCAAGCCCCACTTGAGCCGCACAAGCTCCCGTCGCTTCGCCTCATTCAGCCGCACCGCCGGCACAGCGGTTGTTGGCGGGATGTTGTAGCGGGGCTCCCATTCGACACATGCAGCCATTTCGGCTGCGAATTGAGACAGCAGCAAATTCAACTTCGTTCGGAGATTAAAGCGACCGCACATATTCAGCCGATAGTGTACGGATTGACAGTGGACAAAACGCGAGCTATTTTGCCGGCATGTTGATTGGCCACCTAGACGCTGATTGTTTCTACGTGAGCGCTGAACGCGTCCGCGACCGCTTCCTAGATCGTAAACCAGTTGGCGTCATTGGCAACCAAGGGGCGTGTGTAATCGCCAAATCGTATGAAATGAAAGCGGCTGGAGTTGCAACAGGCGAACCAATCTGGGAAGCCGTCGTTAAATGCCCGGAAGGCTTGTACCTGAAGCGGGATTTCCGTTGGTACGAAGTCGTGAGCCGTGAAATGCTGGCGGTTGTCCGTGAGTTTTCGCCAACGGTCGAATACTACTCGATTGACGAATTCTTCCTGACCGTCGATTCCGACCCGCAACCGTTTGCCTTGGCAATTCAGCAAGCGATTTTAGAGCGGGTGCGCGTTCCGGTAACGATTGGCATCGCGCGGACAAAGTCACTCGCCAAGCTGGTGAGCGATACCGCCAAGCCATTTGGGGCTTTGGCGCTGATCGGTCGGGATGCGGAGGAAAAACTACTCGCATCCCGGCCGGTGAATGACATAACGGGTATCGCCAGCCGCAGCGCCTTCAAGCTATCCCAGTACGGAATCAAAACCTGTCTCGACTTTGCCCGGGCTCCGCCGTCGCTGATTCGCTCGATTCTCACTGTCGTGGGTGAGCGGCTTTGCTATGAGCTACGTGGCGAAAAATGCTTGCCGATTCTCACCAACCGGCCACCGCAC
>JANNTN010000058.1:0-16041 GCA_031394445.1 Anatilimnocola sp. | reverse complement strand
ATGCGGTTCGGCCCGCCGCCAAGAATCATGATCCGCTTCTTGCCCGGTTTTTTCGGCGGCGTCTCGTCTTCTTCTTCATAGGTGCTGTAGTAATACGGGGTATAAGCTTCGAACTCCGCCGCGCACGTATCGACCGACTTGTATGTCGGCACGATTCCCCGCCGCTTCCGCTCTTCGCGAACGGACATCTCGCTCGTGTGCCAGATCGTGGCCAGTTGCCGATCGGAAAAACCAGACTGCTTGGCCTGGCGGAATGTCGGCGTATCGACCTTTTGCAAATCGCCAATTGCCCGCAACGCATCTTCCATCCGCACAATGCCGAAGAGATGATCGATAAACCACGGATCGATCCGCGTGATGTCGTGAATCTGCTCTTCGGTCATGCCCGACTTGATCGCATACCGCAGATACTGCACCCGGTCGGCGTTCGGCACCGCCAGCTTCGCTCGAATTTCGTCCTCGCCCGGCTGCTCGATCGTGCCCCATTTGTCCTTACTGTCGCAGCCAAAGCCAAACGCACCGGTCTCCAAACCGCGGAGCGCCTTCTGAAACGACTCCTTGAACGTGCGGCCAATCGCCATCGTCTCGCCGACGCTCTTCATCTGCGTCATCAGCGTCGCATCCGCCTCGGGGAATTTTTCAAAGGCGAACCGAGGAATCTTGGTCACGACATAATCGATCGTCGGCTCGAAGCAGGCCTTCGTCTTCCGCGTGATGTCGTTTGACAACTCGTGCAGCCGATACCCTACCGCCAGCTTCGCGGCGATCTTCGCGATGGGAAAACCGGTCGCCTTGCTGGCGAGCGCAGAGCTGCGGCTGACGCGCGGATTCATTTCTATCACGATCATCCGCCCGGTCTGCGGCTGAACGGCGAATTGAATGTTGCTACCGCCCGTTTCCACGCCGATTTCGCGAATCACGGCGAGGCTCGCGTCGCGCATCCGCTGATATTCTTTGTCCGTCAGCGTCTGGGCCGGGGCCACGGTGATCGAATCGCCCGTATGCACCCCCATCGGGTCGAAATTTTCGATCGAGCAGATGATCACGACATTGTCATCCATGTCGCGCATCACCTCCATTTCATATTCTTTCCAACCGATGATGCTCTCCTCGATCAACACCTCGTGAACGGGGGATTGATCCAAGCCCCGGCGGACCATCGTTTCGAATTCGTCGCGGTTGTAGGCGATGGCCGAGCCGCTGCCACCCATCGTAAAGCTGGGACGCACAACCGCCGGCAGACCGACGAGATCGAGCACCCGGCGAGCATTCTCCACGGTGGCGATCGTCTCACCGCGGCAGCACTCCAGGCCAATCTTCTCCATTGCCGCTTTAAACTGCGCCCGGTCCTCCGCCTTATCGATCACAGCGGGGTTAGCCCCGATCATTTCGACGCCATATTTTTCGAGCACACCCTGCCGCGCCAAATCCATCGCCAGATTCAAACCCGTCTGTCCCCCCAGCGTCGGCAACAGTGCATCGGGACGCTCCTTGTCGATAATCCTTTCGACAATCTGCCAGGTCAGCGGCTCGATATACGTCCGATCGGCCATCTCGGGATCGGTCATGATCGTCGCGGGGTTGCTGTTGA
The DNA here is from genome assembly GCA_031394445.1 of Anatilimnocola sp. Lineage (GTDB taxonomy): Bacteria > Planctomycetota > Planctomycetia > Pirellulales > Pirellulaceae > CAYLLN01. The sequence continues at coordinate 14,450 of JANNTN010000058.1, read as the reverse complement.
TCAGGACAACTTCATAGCCCTCCTCGCGCAACGCCTTGCACGCCTGCGTGCCCGAATAATCGAACTCGCACGCCTGCCCAATAATGATCGGCCCAGACCCAATGAGGAGAATCTTCTTGATATCAGTGCGTTTCGGCACGGCGCGTAGTATCCTTCTGGCGAGTCAACAACGGGAGCCAAACAAGACGCGTCAATCACCACTGCTGCGTGCGCAAGTCCCCACAACCAGCCGCGAGACGTGTAAAACCCACCGAAATTAACATGCCACCCACGCCCCGCCAAGGGGCAGGCCGTTTACTCACTCCAGCACGCAAAAATGTAATCCTCCGGCGATGATTATCGCACCGGGACGAGGCAATCGTGATGGTTGGGAAGTGTCTGCTACCATACTGAGTTAAAATCGCGACAAGTGAGAGACAGCCGTGGGTTGGTTCGATTTTCTCTTCCGGCCGCCAAACCGCGATCAATTCGCCAAGATCGTATTGGCCGAGCTTCGTAAAAGCGGTGCGAATGCGCCCCTGCGCTACGATCCCGAGCAGTTTCTCATCGAGCGGGGCAACGACGGCTTCATCAACCTGGCCAATCTCTACCAGGAATATTGCCACGCACCGCGCGGGCAGCGGCCCAAGGTGCTCGACCGGTTCATTCGCGGCTGCTTGCGGACCACGGGCTTTGAGCTGCCGGAGGATTTTGCCGACGTCCACCCCGATTTATTGCCCGTCGTGCGGTCGCGGTTCTACTTGGAATCGGTGGCCCTACAATCGCGGGCCCGCGGCGGCGAAGGACTCGCCGTGCCGCAACAGTTGCTGGGCGATCATTTGTCGCTGTCGCTCGTGTACGACCTGCCGCAGGCCATGCGGAGCATCATTCAAGACGATCTCGATAAATGGGAGGTTTCGTTTTATGAAGCGGTTGAGGCCGCGCGGCACAATCTCGAGCAGATGGGGAACGTCAGTTTCGCGACGCTGCAAAACGAGGGGGGCGAAGGCGTCTATATTTCGGCGACAGGCGACAACTACGATGCGTCGCGTCTGGTCATGCTCGATTTGATTCGCAAAATGCCGGTGCGCGGCGATTACATTGCGATGGTCCCCAATCGCGACACGCTCGTCGTCACCGGCTCCGAAGATCTGGCCGGCTTGGAAATCATGTGCAAGCTGGCCGAAGACTCCTTCCAAAAACCGCGCCCCATTTCAACCGTCGCTTTAAGGTTGGTCGATGACGAGTGGGAATCCTGGCTGCCCGACGAGCAATCACCCGCCTTTGCCAGGTTTCACGAGTTGCGGCTGCGGACACTCGGCATGGAATATAACGACCAGAAGGAACTGCTGGACCAAATCAACGCTCACGCCGAACAGAATGTCTTCGTCGCCAGCTTCAGCGCGATCAAGCACAAAGAGAATGGCCGCATTTCCAGCTACAGCGTCTGGTCCGAAGGGGTCGATACGCTCTTGCCAGAGACCGACGATGTGCTGCTGTTGCGGCCCGATCGAAACACGCAAGACGTGCAGGTAGTCGCTGCCAGCCGGTTTGAACGAGTCCGCGAAATAGCTGGCGATCTCATGCAGCCCGTCGGAACCTATCCCGAGCGCTATCGCGTTACTGAGTTTCCTTCCGCCGAGCAGTTAGCTGCAATTGGCAAGGAAAATGGGCCACTCGCCTGATTGCGATTACACGAGTGCTAAAACAACGGATAGATAAATGGTGCCAGCACCGAATTCTGTACGATAAACAGCACCAGCCCCAGCAGGATGAGCAGCACAATAATCGGTAGCAGGATGTAGTTGCCACGGCGGAAGAAAAAGCCAATTATTCCCGCCAACAACACTGGCAGGCTCCGATAGCCGGACCGCGACACGCTTGGCGAATCGACGGCCCTTAAGTCCATTGTTTCCCATGCCGTCTTTGTATCCGGCTGCTTTCCTTGCCAACCGAAAAACCCCCGCTGATAGCGCCGTGACACGCGACTGGCGGGCCAAATCAACGCGAAATAGACGATTGTGAGTAGCACGGTCATCACGAGATGGCCTTGCCAGCGGGCGATCGTCATCCACACTCGCTCTGGCCAGGCGAGTGCCTGTGGGATGATCACTGCGAGTGCCAAATGCGCAAGGCCGACGAGCGCCACCGCGGTCCATAGCCAATCGAAGCGGCTGGGCACACAACAGAGCAAAAAACTGCCGACGAGAAAGAATATCCAGCCCAGCGTGAGGCCATACATGACGAGTCGCTGAACTTCGGCGGCCTCGCGGCGCAGCGACAACTGCTGCATGTACCGCGAGCGCGACGGCAATGTGGCCGCTGGCGAGCTGTCGTGTTGTTTTCCGTCCGCTTCAATCGAGATCGAAGCGGCGGAGCCAGGCGGCTCGCTCATGGTCGTTCAAAGGTTGATTGGTTTGTTGTTCGCGCGTCAGAAAGCGGTTGCCCACCACCAGGCAATCGATTTCCGTCGCCATGAAGCAGCGGTAAGCATCTTCGGCCGTGTTCACAATCGGCTCGCCGCGCACGTTGAATGATGTGTTCACGATCACGCTGCAACCGCTCTTCGTCTGAAAGCGCTGAATGACGGTGTGCATGAACGGATTACGAACGCGATCGACCGTTTGCACGCGGGCCGAATAATCGACGTGCGTGACCGCCGGAATATCCGACCGGGGAATTTGCAGCAACTCGATGCCCGTCTTCTGTTCGCCGCCACTCGTTGCCCGGCGATGCCGATCCTGTACGGAATAGACCAGCAGCATGTAGGGACTTTCCTGGCGCACGTCAAAGTATTCGGCCGCGTCCTCGGCCAGCACCATCGGGGCGAATGGGCGAAATCCTTCGCGAAACTTGATCTTCAAATTCATGTGCGACTGCATCGCCGGACTGCGCGCGTCGCCCAATATCGACCTTGCTCCTAATGCTCGGGGACCAAATTCCATTCGCCCTCGCGCGACCGCCACGACTTTGCCGGCCTCGATCGACTCGGCAATCCGCTCTGCCAGCGCGTCGTCGTCTAACTCTTCCCAAGTCGCCCCCAGACGTCGCAGCACGGCTTCATCTGAGTCCGAGTGAGCTACGATCTCTGGTCCCAAAAATGCCCCCCGCATCCCATCGGGCTGCTGCACCACTCGCGGCTGCTGGAGCTGGTGATGCCAAAACCACAATGCCGCGCCGAGCGCACCCCCCGCGTCCCCCGCTGCCGGCTGTGTCCAGAGCGAACGAAAGGGCCCAACGCTCGACAAACGTCCCGTGGCCACACAATTGAGTGCCACTCCGCCCGCCAACACCAAGTTCTCAAGCTGCGTGCGGCTGTGAACGTACCGGCCCATCCGCAAAATGGCTTCGTCCACGACCGCCTGGACACTGGCCGCGATATCCATCTCGCGCTGCGTTATTTTCGACTCGGGCGCGCGCGGCTCGCCGCCAAATAGTTGATGAAACCTCGCATTGGTCATCGTCAGGCCGGTGACATAGTTGAAATAGTCCTGATTAAGCAGCAAGCTCCCGTCTTCATGCAGGCGCACGACCTTGTCCAAAATCTCCGCCGCATATTTGGGCTGACCATACGGTGCCAGACCCATCAACTTGTACTCGCCGCTGTTGATCTTGAAGCCGCAGTAATAAGTGAACGCCGAATAAAGCAGTCCGAGCGAATTCGGAAACCGCAGCTCCTCGTTCAATTCGATGCGGTTACCGCGACCAACACCCCACGTCGCCGTGGACCATTCCCCAACACCATCAATCGTCAAAATCGCCGCCTCCTCATACGGCGACGGAAAAAACGCGCTCGCCGCATGCGACAAATGATGCGTCCCAAACCAGATGCGGCGTTGAATACCCAACTCCCGCGCAATCTCCCGCTCCAGCCACAGCTTGCTCGTCAACCACGACGGCATCGCGCTCAAAAAACTCGAGAGCCCCCGCGGTGCCGTCGCCAAATAACTCGTCAACAGCCGCTCAAACTTCACCACCGGCTGCTCATAAAACACCACATGATCAATCTCCTCGATCGACAACCCCGCATCCTCCAAACACCAACCAATCGCCTGCTGCGGAAAGCTCGCATCTCCTTTCACGCGAGTAAACCGCTCCTCCTGCGCCGCATTCACGATGCGACCATCCTCAATCAGCGCCGCCGCCGAATCGTGATAGTAAGCCGAAATGCCGAGGATGCGAGTCATTCGCCGCTCCTCGGAGCTACCGCAGGTGACAACGTGAGTCTGAGTTTCCGATCCGAGCCCTGCATCTCTGCCGAAAACCGCAAAGCGCTAATCCGCCGCTCGGCAATACTCGCGGGCATAAGAAGGATGTGTGGGTCGCTGTCAAAAGGCTCTAGCTCATGCCAATTATCTCCTTCAAATCGGTCCTCGGCTTGGAGCAATGCCCAAGCTCGGACCTTTTGCAGTCCCGTGCCGGCAAATCCCACTTCGACGATCGGCTGGGGATTGCGCAAGGCGACAAGCGCTGCCGGGGGAGTAGGCAGTTGCGGCATGCGACTCGTGGTCGCTGGAAAATCCAACTCAAACGTATTTGCACCCGTCTGGCGAACATTCAGATCCGATGGCAGCCAATCGTTGATCACAAACTCACGTTTTCGCTGCGTATCCTTCGGCCCCAATATCTCAGGCCATTTCTCCTCTATAAAATCCGCCGCCTGCGCCGCCAGAAAATGCGTTGCCTGCGGCCCCGGATGGCTGTCGCCGGGATTGATGCCCCAACTTAGCGCCTCTTTGCCTGTGGGGGCGACTTCTCCGTATCGGCGCACAAAATCGTCAAGCGAATCGTGCACTGGCACGCCAGCCGCACGCCATTCGCGTAGTGGCGCGGCGTACCGCGGCTCAAAGTATTCTCGACTGGGAAAGTGCGGCAATGTCTGCAAAAACGCCGGCACGTTTGACTGCTTCAAAAACTCTCCTACTTCCCGAACCGTCTCTCGATACCGCTCAAAATTCTCCCCCCCGACCAACTTCAACTCCCAGTCCGCATACGCATACCCGTAATCCGGCCCGGCATATTGAACGGCCAACTTATCCGCCCGCAGCGACTCAAACTTAAACGACAGGTTCGGCAGCAGCCATTTCAGCTTCTGGCGAATCCGCTGCCCGTACGGCGGCTGATCTTGCGAATCGAAAATCTGCCGCACGATTTTCTCGTCGGGATCGTTCGTCACATATCCCCAGACGATCAAATCGGGCTTCACTTCTGGCACGAGCTGGCGGGCACATTCCAGTTGCCGCCGCGTGGACCAACCGGGATGCCCCGCGGCAACCACGCGCACGTCGTGATACCCGCGCCGTTCCAGCTCAATCGCCAATTGCCGCCACCACAGGTGATTCAGCGTCACATAGGGCGGCCCCCACACAAACGAGTCGCCGAAAACCAGAATCGTCTTCTGCTTGCCGCTCGGTAACGGCTCGCCGTTCCAATGCCGCAGTTCGCACTCATTCGTCGTCGTCTTGCGGCGATGATTCTCCTCCACAATCTGGTTGTGCCGCTTCCATTGCTCTCCGCTGGTCCAGCCGGCGCTCTCCAACCGGCCAAGCACGCGATCGACCCCAACGAGAATTGCCAACACAACAGCCAGCGACACCGCTCCGCATACCAAGGCATAGATTGGCGCGAAATAAATGGTCCGCCGGCCAAAGCGCCAAGCCATCAGCGATCGAACTGCTCGTTCTGACAACCTGTTTCCCATGATCTCAAGCTCGCTGACCAGTAACGCCTTGCACCATCCGACACGCGAACTCGTCCCGCATCAGCCACATCGTTAGCAGATAAACCACTGCTCCCACTCCCGCCGCCGGAAGCAAATCATACGGAATCTCTAGCCGCGTGACTGCCGCCGCGACCGCACAGGCAACGACCGAAGCCAAGAGCGACCGAGCCAGCTCACTCCCCGCACCGGCCAGCATCGCCGCCGACAACTTTCGGCTTAAAATCACCGCCAGGATCACCGTAGTTGCCAGATAATACAACGACGTGGCTGCGACCAACGCTTCTGTTCCCCAGCGCCTGGCGGTGGCGATCTTCAACCCGGCTACCAGCGTGAACACCACCGTAGTCACCACGACGGGGACCAGGATCTCGCGGAACGCATAAAACGTCCGCGCCAACAAATCGCTGATTCCGACACCAAAGATAACTCCGACATACAGCACCACCAGCGTAGCCACCATCTGCGTATCCGTCGGCGAAAAACGCCCCCGTTCAAATAACAGTTGCACAATCGGCTCCGCGAAGCCAGCCACACCCACGCAAACGGGAACAACCAAAAACAAATAGAGCCGCACGGCGTGGGCCAACTCCGCGCCCATCTCTTCGCGCCGGCCCGCCGCCGCGTGCGCCGCAATCGCGGGAAAGGCCACAATCGAAAGGCCGCTCGTTCCCACTAGCGACAAACCATTGATCAGCCGCCACGCATAACCCAAGTGCGAAATGCTCCCCGCTTCCAGCTCCGAGCCCAGCCAACGATCGAGCAGCGGATCGAGCCGCCAATAAACTGCCGCGAGCACCAGCGGCGTCAGCAGTCGCAAGCACTGAGATGTCCCGGCCAACGGCTGCCAAATACTCGTTCCCGCCTGCCACAGCTTTGCCACAAACAGCGGCAAGAGCAGTGCCACCGTAACCAATGCCCCCACCACCACTCCCCAGGCCACGGCAACGATCCCGTGCGACTCCTGAAACCACAGAACGAAGGCCAACGTCGCCGCCGTCCCCAGCACGCCCGCAATTGCCGGCCGCGCAAACTGTCGATAGCAATGCGACAAAGCGTTCTGATACGACACAAAACTATTGGCAAAAATCAAAATGGATGACACCGCCAACAGTTGCCCCGTCAATCGCTGCTGCTCCGCGTCAAAGCCGGGACACAATAACCGCGCGAGCGGCTGGGCCGTGAGCGTCATCGCCGCCGTAATCACCGACGTCACCCCCGCCAACCCCAAGCCAATCTGGCTGATAATGCCGGCCGCTTTTTTCGCCTCTCCTGCCGCAAGTTCCTGCGCCACCACCGGCACGAGCACATACCCCAACGACCCAGCCAGGATCGTCGCGATCACCACCGGCACAGCCAGCGCCGCAACATACGCATCCATCTCCCCCGCCGCGCCAAACTGACTGGCCAGCACGATTTGTATCGCAAATTGCAGCAGCAACTGAACCAGCGTCAGGCCGGTGACAACCGCCACCGACCGCAGCGATGTTTGCGGCAACGATCCGTCTGGCGACGCCGGCACGGTGTTCGGTTGGGTTGTGCTCAAGGAAGCAAGCGGCCAGTCAGCCGCAACAGAGAAAAGAACCCCACCACCTACAAAAACTCGGTCACTCGGTGGTTAAAACCGAAAATTTACCACGCGCAATCTTCATCTAGTCGCTCCGCCGATTCATAATCCTTATCTCCATCGTAATAGCCCCATCGTACTCAGCCCCCTCGCGGCTGCGATGCCAGTTCCCATTGGACAAATCGCCTAGATCGCATGGCCCGCCCCCTCCGAGTCCTGTTTGCAATCGACGAAATGTCCGGCGGCGGCAGCCAACGGCAACTCCTCGGCATCCTCCGCCGGTTGGATCGCACCAGCTTTCAGCCGCATCTCTACGTCGTTTCTTCCGAGGGCGAGCTGTTGGCCGAAGTGCCCGACGACGTGCCCATTCATTGCTATGCCCGCCGTAATGCCCCCCGCCGCTGGTGGTTTCCCGGCCAATGGTTTCAGGCTCGCGTTCGCGATCTGACCAGCGTGCTTCAAGAGCAGCAAATCGATGTCCTTTGCGACCGCACTTACCACATGACCCTCGTCGCGGCCCAAGCAACGCGAAAAACGGCAACTCCCCGCATCTCGGTCGTCGTGACCGACCCCAGCCGCGACTTTGCCGGCAACCAAGAATCGTTCCGTTGGCTCAAGCGGCGGATGCTCCGCACCGCCTATCAAACAGCCACCCGCGTTGTCGGCGTTTCCGAGGGGGTTCGCAAAGCCGCCGCATCCCATTACGGATTATCTCCGGATAAAACCCTCACGCTGCACAACTTCTTCGACATCGACCGCATCGACCGCCTGGCAAACGAGCCGCTGCCCGCCACCGAAACGCGCCGCGCCGGCGAATGGTTCGAAATCATCGCGGCTGGCCGTCTGCACCCCCAAAAAGGGTTTGCCGATCTCATCGCCGCCGTGGCCGAACTGGTCCATCACCGGGTCCGCCGCCAAATTCAGCTCCGAATTCTGGGTACAGGCCCCCTGGAAAGCTCGTTAAGAGCCTGCATCGAGCAGCATCAGCTCGCGGCCCACGTAACCTTGGCCGGGCACATCCCCAACCCCCTGCCCTATTATCGGCAGGCGGATTTGTTTTGCCTTTCGTCCTTATATGAAGGGATGCCCAACGCACTGGTGGAGGCCATGTTGTGCGGCGTGCCTGTTTTGTCCACCGATTGTCCCAGCGGGCCGGGCGAGGTGCTGGCCGGCGGAAAATACGGTCGGCTCGTGCCCCCCGGCGACATCCGAGCCATAGCCGACGCGATCGACGACGCCATCCTGAACCCGCAACGCTGGCAAAAGAAGGTTCCACTGGCCCGAACACACATCGAACGCACATTTTCGGCTGACGAAGGGGTGCGACGGCTCCAAGACCTGCTGACCCGCGTTGCCACCCAACAGTATTCCTGAAGCCATCCCAAACAAATAGTGCTGCGTTCCAGGTCAGCCGTAGGTTAGCATTACCAAATACCCGACCACGGTTCATCCGCCGATCCCATGTCACGCACAGCCGTCTTCGAAGCCAGCCTGGCCTATTTTCTAGAGCCGATTTCGCGGTTCTTGGAAGATGACTCGGTCACCGAGATCATGGTCAACGGCCCGGATCGGATTTTCATCGAGCGCAAAGGCCGCCTGGAGCAGGTTGACGCGCGGTTCGCCGACGAAGACGCTCTCATTTCGGCCATTCACAACCTGACGCAATACGTCGGCCGCACGATCAGCCCCGAACAGCCGATTCTGGACGCCCGCTTGCCGTCTGGCTCGCGTGTCCACGCCGTCATTCCCCCCGCCTCCCGCACCGGCCCGTGCTTGACCATCCGCAAGTTCCGGCCGGATGCCCTGTCGCTCGACGATTTAATCCGCTTGGGTTCTCTGACGCCCGAGGCTCGCGAATTCCTCGAACTCTGCATTCGCCTGCACAAAAACATCATTGTCGCCGGTGCCACGGGCACGGGAAAGACATCCCTCTTGGGAGCATTGGCCGGGGCCATCACCGAAGACGAACGCATTCTGATTATCGAAGACACAACCGAGCTGCGCCTCAAGCAGGCCCACGTCGTCCAACTCGAATCGCGTTCCGCCTCGGGCGGCGAAGGGGTCACGCTGCGGCAACTCTTCGTCGCCGCGCTCCGCATGCGGCCCGATCGTATCCTCGTCGGCGAAGTTCGCGGCGGCGAAGCGCTCGACATGCTGCAAGCCATGCTCAGCGGCCACAGCGGTGGCCTCTCCACGGTTCACGCCGCCACCCCGCGCGACGCCCTGATCCGCCTCGAAACGCTCTCGCTCATGTCCGATATCGAGCTGCCCGTGTATGTCGCCCGGGCCCAGGTCGCCTCCGCCATTCACCTCGTCGTGCAGATCACCCGCTTTCCTCAAGACGGCTCCCGCCGCGTCACCCGCATCTCCGAGGTCCGCGGCCTCACGCCCGACCAGCAATACATCACCGCCGATCTGTTCAATTTGGAAATGTCCGGCCGCAACCGCGAAGGAAAGCTCGTTTCTGCTCTGAAAGCCACCGGCGAAAAACCGACTTTCAGCAAGGAAGCGAAGCAATATGGCCTCGACCACATGATCAACCTGTCGGGGGCCCAATGGGACTAAGCAACCAAACCCGCAGAAAACGCAGCCTGCGAAAGGCACGCCGACGCAAAGGCTCCGCCACGATCGACTATTTCCTACTGCTCGGCACCGTCCTGCCCCTGGCCGCGTTTATGATGCAAATTGCCCCGCGGATGATGCGGTCCGTTTATGATTTGCTTACAGTAATAGTAGCTTGGCCGTTCCTCTAACGAGGGCGATTTTTGAAGGTTGGTAAGGAGGAGCGATTATGAATCAACAGGAAAGCATGTTTAAGCGACTCACAACGCGGCTCGAAGCCATCCAGCAATTGCAACTCCTCAAAAAAATCCATCGCGATGAGCGGGGCGGCGTTTCCATCGAAACGGTGCTCATCATCGCCGCCATCGCCCTCCCGATCTTGATCTACCTGATCAAAGTGGGCTGGCCGCGGATGCAGGCGTTCTTCAACCAAGGTATGCAAAGCCTGGAAGACGGCGCGGGAACGACGGGCAGTTAATCCTTCTCCGAGCGACTGCGGTCCTCCCCAGTTCGCCCGGACAGATTCGATGAAGCAGGTCGGCCATGCTTGCCATTGTTTTGCTCATCGCCCTCGTGCTCGTCGCGGCCGTCACCGACGCCACGCGCCACAAAATCTATAACTGGAACACGTACCCCGGCATCGCCATTGGCCTCTCGCTCGCGCTCGTCGGCGCTGCCTGGGAATCGTTCGCTCCCGAATCCGCTGCGGAGTGGCAGCCGTTCATTGGCTGGCGACCTTGGACCGACTCGTTCCTGGGCTTCGCTGCCTGCGGAGTGCTCATGGCCCTCTGCTTCGTCCTCTTTGGCGCTGGCGGCGGCGATGTCAAGCTGCTCGCCATGATCGGCAGCCTCACCGGTTTAGAAAGCGGTTTGCAGGTCGTTCTCTGGACCTTCGTTTTCGCCGGCTGCGTGGGCGTCGTGATCCTGATTTGGAAACTCGGGGTCCGCAGGGTCGCGGAGCGCGCGGGGCAACAAACCCTGGCGGCTGCGACGATCGGAACAACGCTCCGATTGCCGGAGGAAGAAAAACAAATCCTGCGTCTGCCCGTGGTCCTCGCGCCGTGCGTCCCACTTGCCCTGCTAGCCACGTTCATTCCCTGGCCCACTCTCTTGTAAGCGGAGGCAAGTGATGATCCAGACCGCACTGCTCTCTTGCTGGCCGCTCGCCGTGGGCTTGGTCGTCGTTTTCGGTGCGATCGTGGCCCTGGTCCAAGGTCCAATGTCCAAGGTCCAAGGCCGCCGAAGTCTCTCCGCGACCTTGGACTTTCGACTATGGACTTTGGACTTGCACCGCGACGAACGCGGCAGCGTCCAAAGCCTCAGCTTCGTTTTGACCGCTCCCGTCTTCATCATGCTCATGATGCTCGCCGTGCAGGTCACGCAACTCATGATCGGTGAGATCATCGTGAACTACGCCGCCTACGCCGCCGCCCGTTCCGCCTCCGTCTGGATTCCGGCTCGGTTCGAGCAGCCGCTGGAGCTTTCCAACTGGCTCAACGTCCGTCAACTGAGCGGCTATGACGTCTCAACCGTCATGAGGACTTCCCCCAAGATGATGAACATCCATCGGTCCGCGGCCATCGCCCTCATCCCCATCGCGCCTTCGCGCGATTTGGGGCTCGCGGACCTCAACAGCTCGATGACCCAAGCACTCATCGCCACCTATTCCGCTTATTCATCGTCGGCCCAGGCGAACCGGCGAATTCCCATGCGGCTGGCCAACAAGTGGGCCTATGTCTTGTCGGCGACCAATGTTGAAATCACCACATATCATCGTCAATTTGGCACGTCGCAATCGGGCTATCAAAACGAGCCGCCGCTGTGGAACTTCGATCCAACCAACATTGAAAGTTATTACCAGCCAAACGAGGTGGGCTGGCGGGACGAAATCACCGTCAAGGTGACGCACAAGTTTGCACTCTTGCCCGGCCCCGGCAGGCTCTTGGCAAGAACAGCCGCAAACGACCCGACGATCGCCGCCGCAAATCGCATTCAGCAGTCATCAGGAATTTATTACGTGCCACTCTCGGCCAGCGCCACGATGGTGCCCGAAGGGGACAAATCGACCGCCCAATTCGTTCACTACCTGATTGGGAACTAAAGGCGCGAAAAATGCCCCACCAGCCATCGACCACAATCTGTAGGGTGCATCAGCGCAGCGCAATGCACCATCAATTTCGTCGCGGCTCCATCAGCATTGCGACCGTCTTTGCCTTGCTGCTTCTGGCATTTTTGCTCGGCATGGTCCTCAATGTGGCCCGCCAAGTCGATAACAAAATCAAACTTCAGAATGCAGCCGACGCCGCCACCTATTCCGGCGGCATCGTACTGGCTCGCGGCATGAATTCCATCGCCTTCAGCAATCACTTGCTCTGCGAAGTGTTTGCCATGACCGCCATCATGCGCGAGGCTCGCGACCGCAATGCCGAGCAGATCGTGCCCGAGGTTCTGGCCGCTTGGGACCAAATGGCGCCCAAGCTTGCATCTGCTCCCACGCTCCCAAGCTGGCCGTATCCAAAATTTAGCGCTGCCGGCACCGCCATCCCGCAAAAAACGCCGCTCGAACAGGAAATGGTCACCCGCTACAGCGAATGGATGGCCGCCTCGTCCGACCTGGTCCTGCCAGTTCTCGAAAATATCCTCTACCAAGAACTCATCCCGCAGTTTCAACGCGACATTGTGCAAGCCACGCCCCAAATGGCACAGACCGCGACGGCCCGCATCGCCCAGCAACACACCGGCCGCCCCCTCCCGTTCGATCTCGGCCGGCCGCAAATCGAAGCCATCCTCTGGCGAACCATGGTCGATCCTGTCGGCGGTGGCGGCGAATCTGCTGAGGGCACAATCCCGGCTGTCGATCCACAATCCGATTTTGCGTACTTCCTTCCGGCCCTGAGCACCCGCAATCGGTACGCCAAGAGTTATCTCGACCAGTGGAATTATGTCTTGATGCAGCCGTTCGATCGGTATGGAAAGATGTCGTCATTCGGTGGACTGTGGCGCGGCTTCACCTGCGGCCAGCTTCAACAACTCTTCAGCGAGTTTCCCGACCGCAATCTGCCCCACATGATTCGCGAATCGCCCCCCCAAGGCGACACGAATCTCCACAATCGCTGGCTCACAAAAAACTATCACTTCGTCGGCGTCACCTATCGTCGCAAACTCGCAGCGGCAATTCCTAGAGTGTTTCGCGATTCACTCACCGCCGACAACCAAACCTTCGCCCAGGGCTCTCTGTTTGTTCCCAAGCAGCGGCCAGTAGATATCGGCTGGTACTGGAACACCACTCTGAAACAATGGGAACAAGGCTGGGTCTATGGCGAGCTGTGGAATCAACAGCGCTGGGGCGCGCCATCTCAGCGGTGGGATCTTTGGAACCAAGGCTGGACCTTCCAACTCGTTCCCGCCACGGCTGACGCGGTGCCGTCGATCCTGTCACAGCCCCCACAGTCGCCCCGCTTCGCAAACAGCAGCTTCGATTTGCCAAATCTGAGCAATGTCTCATCTCTTGATTTACGCCTCATGACAACGCACTAGTCCCTTACCCAATAGCCGGGACCAAACCTGGTCCCGGATCGCTCGAAAGTATGCTACATCGCGATACTCCGGGAGCAAGTTTGCTACCGGCTGCACGACCTCGGAACTGTGTTTTACGAAGCAAGACGCAGCGAAGAACCAGAGCGCGCGCCGGCCTCGCCCCCGTCGAGCTCGTCCTCTCGATTCCACTCATCCTGTTCGTCATGGCCCTCTCGGTTATCGTCGGAAATGCCGCCTGCTGGAAAATCCGCGCGAGCGTCGTCGCCCGCAACGAAATCTGGTCCAACCGCCGTCCGCGCAGCGACGACCCGCCCGATCCCCAGCCCGCCGGCTGGCCCGCACACGGCAACGAGAATCATTCCGGTCAGCAACCGCTCGCCGACCTGAACGATCCCGCCTTCCAAAATCCTCTCATCCGCGGCCCCATGCCCAATGTCACGGTCAATGACCGTCTGCTGGACCCCACGCTGTCCGTCCGCCACGGCGAATCCGACATCAAGCAAACTCCGCCGATGCTCGCCAGCATGGGGAGCTACAGCTTTAATCTCGATCATCCACTAATCGACGGCCCGTGGGCTTATTGGCAAACCGGCCAATGGGGCAACGGCGCACGCCGCTTTCCCGCGCTCTATCCGAATACGCCACCGCAAGACTCCCCCGAGAAAGCTGCCTTCGATCAATCGGTGCAAACTGTCAAAAATGCACCGTTCCTGAGCGATCTAGCGGTGCTCGATGGCGACGAGGAACTGCACGACTGGTATTACCCCGACACTTTCGATCCGCCGATCTACGTCGATTTTCATCCACGCGTCGGTTTTTGCTCGATGGACACAGCCCTCGTCCGCGCGCAATACATCGCCGAGCGCCGTCGTGGCCTCCTCGTCCGCATCGCCGCTGTTCCCCGGAACATTACCAATACCTTTCTCCGCATGTACCGGACACAACTCCAGGTTTTGCAAGCCACCATGTAATCGCTCACGCCCCGATGAGGAGTGCGGGTGCGGATTGGTCTGAGAAATGAGCTTGGACAGCAGCGGTGATAAAGGCGAACGTGTTGCGGGATTGCTGTCGGCAGGTTTCCACGAC
>JANNTN010000033.1:0-1299 GCA_031394445.1 Anatilimnocola sp. | reverse complement strand
AAGGGCTAACGAAAAAATCGACCAACAAGCAATCCAATCGAAAATAGTCCTTAAGTCACGAGCAAATGATGTCCACAGCGACCATGACCGAGAAGAATGTCGGCAAAATTACCCAGGTGATCGGTTCCACGTTCGATGCCGAATTCGAGGAAGGCAACCTGCCGGCGATTTATAACGCCGTTAAGATTCAGTCCAACAAAAAGGGCGTGATGATCGACCTCACCGGCGAGGTGCAGCAGCATCTGGGCGGCGGCCGCGTGCGGTGCGTGGCGCTCGGCAGCACCGACGGATTGATCCGTGGGGAAGACGTGCATGATACGGGCGCGCCTGTTTCGGTTCCGGTCGGCGATGCGACGCTCGGCCGCGTCTTCAACCTGCTGGGCGACCCGATCGACAACCGTGGTCCCGTCGATTCCAAAGAGCGTTGGCCGATTCACCGCTCGGCACCACCGATTTCCGAGCTTTCGACCAGCACGGAGCTGTTTGTCACCGGCATCAAGGTCATCGACCTGCTCACGCCCTTCGTCCGCGGCGGCAAGGCGGGCCTGTTTGGCGGAGCCGGCCTCGGTAAAACAGTCATTCTCACCGAGCTTATCGCGCGCGTGGCGGCCAGCTTCGGCGGCTACTCGGTGTTTGCCGGCGTCGGCGAGCGGACCCGCGAAGGGACCGACTTGTGGCTGGAAATGCAGGAAATGAAAATGGCCGATGGCCGCAGCGTCATCGAGCAGACCTGCATGGTCTTCGGCCAGATGAATGAGCCGCCGGGCGCGCGGCTCCGCGTCGCGCTTTCCGGCCTGACGATGGCCGAGTACTTCCGCGACTCAACGGGCAAAGACACGCTGCTCTTCGTGGATAACATTTTCCGTTTCAGCCAAGCCGGCAGCGAAGTGTCCGCGCTCCTCGGCCGCATGCCGAGCGCGGTTGGCTATCAGCCGACGCTGGCGACCGAAATGGGTGCCTTGCAAGAACGAATCGCCTCGACCAAGAAGGGGGCCATCACCTCCGTACAAGCCGTGTATGTGCCGGCCGACGATCCGACCGACCCGGCCCCAGCCACCGCCTTCGGCCAGCTCGACGCGTTTCTTTACTTGGAACGCTCGATTTCGGAAAAAGGCATCTATCCCGCCGTCGATCCGCTGGCCTCGTCCAGCCGCATTCTCGATCCAATGTACGTCGGCCAGCGGCACTACACGATCGCTCGCCGTGTGCAAACCACTCTCCAGCGGTATCGCGAGTTGCAGGACATCATCGCCATTCTGGGCGTCGATGAGCTCAGCGAAGACGACAAGCTGGTCGTGC
>JANNTN010000826.1:0-16204 GCA_031394445.1 Anatilimnocola sp. | reverse complement strand
CAAACAGCCGCGAACGCAGCAATGAGATAAAACCCCATGCTCATGCATTGCATCTTCGTTCTCTTCTGTTCAATTCTCTCCCATCCGCGCCATTTGCGTTATCCGCGGTTGTTCTGCTTTTTTTGAACTTTCATCCGTTTTTGAATCCCCTTCGCGGCCTTTGCTCCCCTTTGCGCTCTTTGCGTTAAATACGCTACCCGTCGCCCCGCCGGCAACCTCCGCATCGAATTTCAGGAACAATGATCAGACGCTGCAGCTCACCGACACCCACACAAATACTCCACCAAATCCGCCGCTTGCTGCGCCGTCAGTCCCGCCATCTGTCCATCCGGCATCAGCGACCGCCGCGACGGCCTCAATTGATCGATCTCGCCAGCGGCCAGCGAATGCTCTTTATTCTGCGCATCGCGCAGCACGGCCCCGCTCGCATCGCGTTTCACCACTAGCCCCGTCAGTATCCGCCCATCCTGCGTTCGCGCGATATACGCCGCAAACTGCGGCTCGATCCGCCGCGACGGCTCCAGCAAACTATCCAGCAAATCTTCCCGCGTCCGCAGCTTCGCAATCTGCGAAAGCTCCGGACCAACCGCCGCCCCGCGCTCGCCAACCTTGTGACACGAGCCACAATTGACGGCGCTCGACCAAAACAGCCCTTCACCACGACTGCGATCTCCTTGCAGCGACAGAATACTCGCCGGTCGCGGACTCGATCCCAGTTTCCGCCCCTCTCCATCAGTCGGTAAATACCCCTCAAACAAATCACGCACCGGCCCCACCGGCAATTTTGCTACCGCCATCAGCAGTTCCTTACTTTGCCCGCCGCTTAACTCCCCGCGACCAACCTTTCGAGCCATCACTAGTGCCGACTGCGCGTCAGCAAACGCCATTTCAATATTAGCCGGGACCAAACCTGGTCCCGGTTTCTCCACTCCAACAGATTCTCCGCCGCCAGTAATCGGACGCCCCGGAGCGTTTGCCAAACTCCCAATCCACTCCTCCACAATCTTGAGCCCCGCCTCATCTGGCCGCTCCGAACCCAAATGCGGCATCCGGTCACGACCAAACTTCGACATCCGAAAATACAGCGTGCTCGCCAGCGGCTCTCCCGGCTTAACGATGCATGCCTCCGCGAGTCCAAAAGCACCCCGCGCCGGCGGCACTCCCACCGCCTTCATCTCATCGACCTTCACGGGATACTGCAGCCGCAATTCCACCGCCCCGCCACCACCCTGCGAATGGCAATGGCCGCAGTTCGCGTGCAGATACGCCCGCGCCCGCGCCTCAATCGGCTGGCTCGCATCATGCGGATCGACCAACTTTAGTTCTTTCGTCGCCGCGTCGCTATCAAATGGTGGCAGCGTCTCTCCTTTGCCGCCAACACGCACCATCAACCCCAACTCACTCAACGAAACAAGCTGATTCCGCCCATCCGCACCCGCCCGATTCAACTGCTCCGGCTGAAAGCCCAACGCATATTCCGACCACGCACTATGACACAGCCGGCACTGGCTGCGGCTAAACAGCGGCCACAACATTTTCTCTTTACCAACTGCAATCTCCTTCTCCCCGCCATCCGCCGGCACAAGATCGGCATCCCGCTGATCGTCGCGCCACGCATAGGTATAAGGCTGCCAATCCTGCCCGTCATAATGCAAAAGCTGCGTCTCAATCCGCCGCCCTTCCAGCGAAATCGTCTTCGTCAGCACCGTGTTCTCCGGAAAGTGCAGCCGAAAATTGTGCCAGTTCACCATCCCGGGAATCGGCTTGGCCTGTTCGTACAACGTGGCCGAGGAAACTCCCGGCAGAGCGATCCACTGCTCACTCGTCGCGCCATCTTGCCACTGCGGGCTATTGATCGCAAACGGCACCACCCCTGCCGCCGGCCGCTGGTCACCGACCGATTCGAACAGTCCCGTCTGCGACAGCGCCTTCGGAAAATCCGCGTTCTGCGTCCCCGTTTCATTCCGCTCTAGCGTGTGCAGCGTCCCCAAATCGTGATCGAGAAAATAAATCTCCCCGTCGTTATCCTCGCCAAACGCGACGACCCGAATTTGCGGCCGCGTGATCTCCGGCATTTCCACGACGCGGTCACCATCGAACCGCGCCGCCCACAATCGCCGCGTCTCCCAATCGCCAAAAATATACGAGCCCACCAGCTCCGGAAATTTCTTCCCGCGATACATATAGCCCCCCGTCACGCTCGCGGCCAGCGTATGCGGCAACGCCACCAGCGGCGGCGTGATCGGCACCGGACTCGTCTCCTCCGGCTTAATCGGCTGCGGCCCCTCCATCGCCGCCCAGCCATAGTTCCCGCCCCGCTCCACGCGATGCACCATCTCCCACAATTCCCAGCCCACATCCCCCACGAACAACTGCCCCGTTAAACGATCAAAACTCATCCGCCACGGATTGCGAAACCCATATGCCCAAATCTCCGGTCGAAAATCGGGCATCCCCACAAACGGATTGTCTTTGGGAACCGCATAATTCTTGCCCTCATCCCGGCGATTCACATCGATTCGCAAAATCGACGACAACAAGTCCGAATTGTCTTGCCCCGTCTTGAGCGGATCGGGCGGATTCGGGCTCGCCGCGTCCCCCGTCGAGATATACAGCATCCCATCCGGCCCAAAATGCAAATCCCCACCGTTGTGCCCGCCCTGCAAAAACGTCAGCACAATCTCTTCGCTCGCCGCCTCGATCCGCGGCGCTTCGCTCTTTGTCGAATCGGTCTTGGTCACCGTAAACCGCGACACCCGCGACCCATCTGCAAAGTTCGGCCCGCCCGCTTTCCCCTTCAGCGTGTAGCACACAAAGCATTGCCGGTTCGATTCAAAATTCGGATGAAACGCCAGGCCATACAAGGCATCCACGCCCTGCGCCCCGGCTAGCGCTTCAATCTTCGTCAGTTCCTTCCGCAAATCACAAAACAGATCCGCCGTCGCATCGGGCCGATTCGCAAACGAATACAACACCCCGCTCTGCTCACCCAAAAAAATCCGCTCGCTCCCAGGACACCGCGCCAACAGCACCGGATGATCGAATTTCAAATTCTCAAACGCCCGCACGATCTTATACGGCGGCGGCGCATCCGGCGAACCCACCACCCGCGAACTCATCCACGCCACCCGCCCCCGCTCCGACTGCGCCCGCGCAACCTCACTTGCCAAAAGCAATTGGCAGACCAGCGCCGCCACAACAGCAAGCACTTTACGAATCGACGCAGAATAACTCGTACGTTTAGACATCTCCGCTCCCACAACTCACCTCAACACTCAGCTCTTCCCTTCGTTTCCTTCGTTACCTTCTGTTCATGTCTCTGCTTCCCCATCCGTGAAAATCGGCGTTCCATCCGTGGCTCCGCCTTCCCGCGTTCTCCAACTCTTCCCCCTGTCTCTGCGTCTCCGTGCCTCTGCGTCTCTGTGTTAAATCTGGCCACCTGACTTTTGGGCCAAGCCTGCCATTACGGTAACCCCTTCCTCCACGCGAGCGCCTCTCCAACCATTTCTTTCAACCGCTCAGGAAACTCCCCCGCCAAATCCTTCCCCTCCCCCCGATCCGCGACCACATCATAAAGCTCGGCCCCGCCACCGTCCACGTTCACCAGCACTTTCCACCTTCCGTCTCGCATCGCCACATTCGGGCTCCGATCGCGCCCCGGCGGAAACCGATACGCTTCATTGTTCCGCCCATATTCCCAATACAGCACCTTCTTCCGATCCTGCGACGCGCCCCGAAGCGACAAACCCAAATCCTCTCCATCCAACGCCGCATCCGCCGGCAACTTCGCCCCGGCCAGATTCACGAACGTCGGCAACATATCGACGGCAGCAATCACCGTCTCCTCATCCACTCTCCCCGCCGGCACCTCCCCCGGCCACCATGCAATGAACGGCAGCCGAATGCCTCCTTCGTACAAACTGAGCTTGCTCCCCCGCAAACCCGCCGATCGCTGCCCCTGAAACGTCGGCAGCGCCCCATTGTCGCTCGCAAAAATCACGAGCGTGTTTTTCTCGATACCAAGATCACGAATCCCTGCAAGCAGCCGCCCCATCTGCCGATCCATCTCCACCGTCACTCGCCGCAGCTTCTCCGGAGTTTCCTTCCGCGGCTCACCGGGAACCTGCGACATCTCATCCGGCACCCACGGCGTATGCACATCGTCCAGCCACACATTCACAAACGCCGGCTGACCCTTCTTCCTCTTCAAAAAATCGAGCGTCTTATCGACAAAGAACGCCGTCCGGTCCCACCGCTTCACTTTATCCTCCACCGACCAAATCCAATTCGTCGCCGTAATATCCGGGTGCGGCTCTGGGCTCTCATACGTCCCCGCGTGCTCATCAAAGCCGTAAGCCGCGAACTTCGGTGCCTCAGTCACATCCCGCCCACCTCCCATGTGCCATTTGCCAAAATGGGCCGTCGCATAACCCGCCTCTTTGAGCTGCCGCGCCACCGACGGCGCTCGCGGGTCCAGAAAATCCGCCTGCCCGCAGTCCCGGTTCCCTTGCTTGGTCTGCAAAAAGCTCGTGATGTTCCACCGTGCCGGAAACATCCCTGTCGTCAGCCCCACCCGCGACGGCGAGCAAATCGGCGCGGCACTGTAATACTGCGTGTACCGAATCCCCTCCGTCGCCATCCGATCGATCTGCGGCGTCTCCGCGATCTTGCCCCCATAACAACTCAAATCCCCCGGCCCCAAGTCGTCCGCCAACACAAACACAATATTCGGCCTCTCGGCTCCCCCGGCTGCTCCGGCTGCTCCGGCTATCCAAGCTGACAGCGCAAGCAACACAACCCACGCCATCGAGGCAAACTTTTGCACCAATCGCATCCCGCCTTCTCCTCGCAAATTTCTTCCCGATTTCCGCTTGAAAAAATCTTCGAAAATCTGGCCCGGTTTTTTGGCCAAATTGCAATGTATCTAATAGCCGCGCGACTCGCCGCGCGAGGGGCAACTTGCGCCGAAAAAATTCTCCCTGCTCTCCGCCAAGTGCAGTGAGATGACTTTAATATCTCGCTCTAGATGAGCGACACTGCCAATGTCACCATTTCTCGAACACCAGACCAGCAAATGACTTACAGCATTCCCAACCCGCCCCGCCAGAAAAAAAGTTGGTTTCTTTAGCGCCCCAGAAGTGCTAAGGCATCGCCGCCTGCGAATGCAGCCGCGCCTTCGACCGGCCACCTTTCCAAATGTCGTACTGCGGATCGGCATACTTCGCAAAGAACTCGTTCAGCCGCCGGGCCATCTCCTCCTGCTTACCCGCCTGCGCCGCCTGTCCAAACAAATTGAACCGCTCCTGCGGATCGCGCCTCATGTCATACAACTCGTTCGGCCCATCCGGATGCCGCGCCACATATTTCCAACCCTCATCCCGAATCGCCCGCACCATTTCCATCTCGTAATAGATCACGTTTTCCCACTCCACCGACTTCCCTTGCAGCACTTTGGAAAAATCCCGCCCCGGCAGCTTCGGCTGCCTCGGAGTCTTATCCCCCAGCCCCAGGCAGGACAGCACCGACGGCAAAAAGTCGTAGTTACTCACCAGCAAATCACTCGTTTGCCCCGCCCCAATTTCCCCCGGCTGCCGAAAGATTAGCGGGATCTGCATCATCAGCTCATGAGCCCCAATCGGCCGAAAATGATCACCCATCCCCCACATGCCGTTCTGCCCACCCATCCAACCCTGATCGGCCGCATAGACCACCAGCGTGTTGTCGTCGAGTTCGAGTCGTTTCAGCGTATCCATCACCTCCCCCACGCCGTCATCGACACCACTCACCTCGCAAGCCATCCGCTCCATCGCCGTCTGCGTGTTGAGAAATGCCTTATTCGCGAACTGCCACGGATGCATCGCATCGAACGGAAAGCTCTTAAAGTTATGGCCGCTGTATTCCTCCGCATGGCGGTTCTTCGACTTGTTCCGCATCAAGTTCCCCAGCGAGTACGGCCCGTTGTACGCCAGGAACAAAAAGAACGGCCGATCCTTGTTCTGCTCGATGAACTTCACCCCATGCTTCGTCCACAAATCGGTCGTGTAACCCTCCTCATTGCGAACCTTCCCATCCTCAATGATCGGCTGATTGTAAAACTCCGTCGTATGACCATCCGGCTTTGTGATCCAATAGCTGAATCCTTCACTCGGCGTCAGGTTCGCCCCCAGATGCCACTTGCCACTCAGGCCGCACACATACCCCGCATCCTTGAGTACCTCCCCGAGCGACGTGAACTCCCGCAGCGTGTTATACGCCTCCGGCCCCATCATGTATTTCGGATCGAGAAACGAATGCACGCCATGCTGCGACGGAATCAGCCCCGTCAAGAAAGTCGCCCGTGTCGGCGAGCAAACCGGATTGCTGCTCAGCGCCCGCGTGAACCGCATCCCCTCGCTCGCCAACCGATCGATATGCGGCGTGCGAATATCCGGGTTACCGTAGCACCCCAGCGTCCACGCCCCCTGATTGTCCGTCAGGATGAAAACCAAATTCGGCGGCCGCGCATCAGCTCCCAGCACATAGCCAGCAACGAGCAGCAAAACGGCGGCAATGGAAAGTCGGAACATAGTCTGCCTATTTCGCCTTCTTTTGTTTCGCGTTCGGACCAGCCCCAGGCTTGGGAAACACCTGCGTCCGCTCCGCCCACGTTTGCCACTGCGCAGTCAAATCTTGTACTCGTTCTTTCTGCTGGACCGCCAAATCGTTCAACTCCGTCCGATCCTCCGCAATGTTGTACAGCTCCCATGCTCCTTGGTTCCCATGCCGCACCAGCTTCCAATCACCGGCCCGAATCGCCGCATTCCCCTCATGCTCCCACGCCAACATCTCGTGACCAATCGCCCCAGTATCGAACGACGCCACCAGGCTCTTTCCCTCCATCGGATCAATTTTCTGTCCCGCACTTTCCGTCGGATACTTCGCTCCCGCCACCTCCACAAACGTCGGCATCAGATCCATCAAATGCCCAGCCTGCTGCCAAATCTGACCACTACTCTTAATCCTTGCCGGCCAATGCGCAATGAATGGCCCACTGATCCCGCCTTCATGACAAGCATGCTTATAAAGTCGCCACGGAGTATTACTCGCATTCGCCCATCCGGAGCCGTAGCTGATCATCCCCTCGGCATGCCACATCGAGCTTTCATTCGCAGCATCGCGCAGCAGACTCGGCGCGTTCGGCGTCCCCAAATTGATGCCGGTTCCCAGCTTGATTTGCTCAGGATCGAGCGGTGCCAGGTCGAACCCAAATGGTTCCCACTCCGCACACGCCCCATTGTCGCTCAAAAACACTACCAGCGTGTTGTCGAGCTCACCATGTGTACGCAAATCCTCGACCAACCGGCCGATATTGCGATCCATCGCAGTCACCATCGCGGCATACACGGCCATTCGCAGCGAAAGGTCATGCTGACGAGCCGCGGGCAACGAATCCCACGCCGGATTATTGTCGTCAGCCGTCACCGATCCGTTACGTGCAGCGCTCCCCGGCAATGGAATCGGGCTGCGCGGCGTCAGCGATGTCGTCGCGGCAACCACTCCGATCTGTTTTTGCCGCTCCAGTCTCGCCTCGCGAATTTTGTCCCACCCTTCGCGATAGCGCTCGCGATACGCGGCAACATCCTCATCACGAGCCTGCAACGGAAAATGCGGTGCCTGATACGCCAAGTACAGCAGCCATGGCGATTTCCCCTCCCGCGTCTGGGCCAGGAAATCAATCGCATGATCAGTCAACGCATCCGTGGCGAAATACTCCCAATCCTTGTACTTCCGCTGCGGCTTTCCCTCAGGCAGCCGGACCATCATCTGCGGATACCACGAATTCACGCCGTACCCTCGCGTGAAGCCATAGAAATTCTCAAACCCTCGCTCAATCGGCGAAATATTGTCGCCGACATGCCACTTACCCACCATCGAAGTGCGATAGCCGGCGGCTTTCAGCACTTGAGCGAATGTCACGCAATTCGGCTGCAGCGAACCACGATAACCCGGCTGTCCTTGATCCCCCGTCATCGCCCCGATGCCGGCCTGATGCGGATAGAGGCCCGTGAGCAACGACGCCCGAGATGGGCAACATCGTGTGCAATTGTAAATCTGCGTGTATCGCAGCCCACCCGCCGCCAACGCATCCAACGTCGGCGTGCGGATTTCGCCGCCGTAGCAACCGAGGTCCGAATACCCCAAATCATCGGCGAGAATCAGCAAGATATTCGGGCGATTGGCCGACTGCGGTTCCCGCGCGATGGCGGCTGACGTAAAAGCCACGACGGCCAGCAGCGACAGAATGGTTCGACACATAATGGCCTCAAAATGGCTACATTAGCATAACGACTGCCTTGGGGAGACATGCGTAATGGCGAAGAAAATGATGAGCACGCAACCAGCCGATTTCGACACTGCGTTCCAATTATCAACGTCCAACCTCCGCTTTGGTGCGGGCACGACGCGCGAAGTCGGCATGGACCTGGAGGACATGGGTCTGAAGCGAACACTGCTGGTCATCGACCCACGGCTGATCGACTCCGCCACCGGGCAGACAGTCCGCGAGTCACTTAAATCAGCCGGCCGCGACTTCGAGACTTTCAGTTCAGTGGAAGTGGAGCCGACCGATCGCAGCTTTCATCAGGCGATTGCCGTGGCGCTTGAAGGCCGGTTCGATTCGTTCGTCGCCGTCGGCGGCGGCAGCACGATCGATACGGCAAAAGCAGCAAACCTGTACTCCACGTATCCGGCCGATTTTCTCGACTACGTCAACGCCCCGATCGGCCGCGGAAAACCGGTGCCGGGACCACTGAAGCCGTTGATCGCGATTCCGACGACAGCCGGGACGGGCAGCGAAACGACGGGCGTTTCCATCTTCGACCTCATAGAGCGAAAAGCCAAAACCGGAATCGCCCACCGCTATCTGCGGCCAACGCTGGGCATCGTCGATCCCGACAACACGCGCACGATGCCGCCGGCAGTCGCTGCCTGCACGGGCCTCGACGTGCTGAGCCACGCCCTCGAATCGTACACGGCGATTCCCTACGACAGTCGGCCGCGACCTGAACGGCCCATCCTGCGACCCGCGTATCAAGGTACCAACCCCATCAGCGATATTTGGGCCATTCGAGCACTCGAAATCGCCGCCGAGTTTCTGCCTCGCGCAGTCGCCGACACGAGCGACGATGAAGCCCGCGCTCAGATGCTACTCGCCTCGTCGATCGCCGGCATCGGCTTTGGCAACGCCGGCGTGCATCTACCGCACGGCATGTCCTACCCCGTCGCCGGCATGGTCCGCAATTTCCGCCCCGATGGCTACACGACCGACCACGCCATGATCCCCCACGGCATGTCCGTCATCTTGCACACACCCGCCGTCGTCCGCTTCACCGCACCCGCCTCGCCTGAGCGTCATATGAAATCAGCCGCGGCGCTCGGTGCCGACATCACCGGCGCTCGCCCCGAAGACGCCGGCCAAATTCTCGCCGACCGCATCATTCACTTCATGCGCCTACTAAAAATACCCAACGGCCTCTCCGCCGTCGGCTACACCGAAGCCGACATCCCCGCCCTCGTCCAAGGCACGATTCCACAACATCGCGTCACCAAGCTCTCACCGATTCCAGCCGGTGAACAAGAATTGGCAATGCTGTTTAAGAACTCCATGAAAATCTGGTAGTTCCATCAGGCTAAGATTGGCCGGATCACTTCACCCTTCACATCCGTCAAACGAAAATCCCGTCCTTGCCAGCGATAGGTGAAGCGGTCGTGCTCGATGCCGAGGAGATGCAGCAGGGTAGCGTGAAGGTCGTGAACTTCGACGATGTTTTCGACGGCGTTGTAGCCGAGTTCGTCGGTGGCACCATGGGTGATCCCGCCTTTGATGCCGCCGCCGCAGAGCCAGGCGGAGAAGCCTTTCATGTGGTGGTCGCGGCCGGTTGATTGAGCCATCGGCGTGCGGCCGAATTCACCGGTCCAAACGATGAGCGTGTCGTCGAGCATTCCGCGGTTCTTAAGATCGGTCACGAGCGCCGCGCACGGCTGATCGACTTCTTTGGCAATGCCCTCAATTTGCGGCTTGAGGTTGCCGTGATGGTCCCAATCGCGGTGATAAAGCTGAATGAATCGCACACCACGCTCAGCCAACCGGCGGGCGAGGAGGCAGTTGGCTGCAAACGTGCCGTCGCCCCCTTTCGTGCCGTACAGATCGAGAACAGATTGCGGCTCATCGGAAATATCGACGAGCTCGGGCACGCTGGTTTGCATCTTGAACGCCAGTTCATATTGGGCAATTCGTGTGGCGATTTCGGGATCGTTGACTGCCTGGGCTTCGAAGCGGTTCAGCCGCGAGACGGTATCGACCACATCGCGCTGTTGCGAGAGCGAGACGCCGGCGGGACGATTGACGTACAAGACAGGATCCCCTTTCGACCGCAGTTCAACGCCCTGAAACCGGCTGGGCAAAAACCCAGCACTCCACTGCCGCGAGGCGATGGGCTGCGATTGGCCAAACTTGCCCGTTGAAGTAAGTACGACGAAGCCTGGCAGATTCTCCGTTTCAGCACCGAGGCCGTAAGTCAGCCACGAACCCATCGACGGCCGGCCGGAAATGGTCGTGCCCGTGTTCATGAAGGTGTGGGCCGGGTCGTGGTTGATCGCCTCGGTTCGTAGCGAGCGGACAATGCAGATCTCGTCGGCGATGGTACCGAAGTGCGGAAAAATCTCGCATATTTCCTGGCCTGACTCGCCGTACTTCTTAAACGGATGTTGCGGGGCAAAGCACTTCAGCTCTTTGCCCTGAAGCTGAGCGATGGGCTGTCCTTTGGTAAACGATTCCGGCATTGGCTGGCCGTGCATTTCGGCCAGCTTGGGTTTGTAGTCGAGCGTTTCCAGGTGCGACGGGCCGCCGGCCATCGTCAGGAAGATGATTCGCTTGGCTTTGGGGGCCAAGTGAAGCGGATTGATAAGCCCCCGGTTGGTAGCGGTCGCAACGGCATCGCTGGCATTGGCCTGATTTCGAAATAGCGACGAGAGGGCCACTCCTCCGATGCCGCAGGCCGTACGGCCAAGAAAAATGCGGCGGGCGAGACGAACCTGAGCTTCGGAGTGCGATTGGGACACGACAGCTTCCTCGATTAATAGGTTCTGCGGTTGTTTTGGGATGATTAGAAGTGAAAAATAGCCGTCTGGGTTACAATAGTTTCGCCGATCGATGTCCAAGATACAAATGGGAGTTCAACCGTGAGGCAATTCATTTGGCTCTTGGTATGTCTCTTCAATCTTTCTCTCGTATCCGCGCAGGAAGTGCGCACCTGGACCGACGTGGACGGCCGCAAAATGCAGGCGCAATTTGTTCGCGAAGTCGATGGCGACGTTACGTTTATCAAAGACGGCAAGCTGATTACTTTCCCTCTCGATCGGCTGAGCGACGACGATCAAAAGCACATTCGTGAGGCAGAAACCGGGAAAAAGGTCGAGGAGGCCGCCACTCCCGCTGGCGCGCCACGCAAGGAAGCCAGTGCCGACACCTCGCTTTCGCCATCCGATTCTGGCTCGACGAGCGAAAGCAAAACGAGCCTGACCAAGGAACGCACCGACGCTGAAACGCGAACGTGGCGTGATTTTCGTGGCAGGCAGACGGTTGGCAAATTCGTGCGCATGCACCAGGACAATGTGGTGGTGCTGAGCGGAGCGCGAGCGGTCAGCATCCCGTACTACAGCCTCTCCCGGCCCGATCGGGAATACCTTCGCGAACTGCTTACTGCTCTGGGTGAAGCGGCACAACTGCCTTTTTCGCCATCGGCAGAGCCTGATGCGCCAGCGGAGCCGCAACCCGGGGCGGGAGCTGAACCGATCGCGCCGCCGGAAGCACCTACTGCTCCCACTCGTGGCGGTGCTCCCCCCGTCGGTCGCGGCGGAGGCGGCTCTGACGCCAACGACCGACTCGCAAAAATGCACGAAGAAAACCGTCAACGCATGGCGGAGTCTAACGAGCGGCTCGCAAAAATGCAGGAGGAGAGTCGCCAGCGATTGGCAGAGGCCAGCGAACGACGAGAGAAAGCCGCGCAGCGTACGGCGGAGATGGCCCAACGGAGCCTGCAACGACTGCAGCCCGGTAATCCGTCACAGCAAGAGAGCCCCAATGACCTCGTCGGCACATGCAGCAATTGCAAGAACAGCATTACGCGCGAACAAATTTCTGGAATGAAGTGTCCTCACTGCGGTGTGATTTGGGAGTATGAAGTCGATGAGTTTGGAAGGAAGAAGGAAATTCCCGGTGCGGCGGCTGCCATCGCGGCAGCGGGAACGAACGGGCAGAGCACGACGCGCACCGGCTGGGAAATGGAGCCGCGGCACTATAGAAAATTGTTTACGCGGATTATCATTCCAATCGCCGTGATGCTGTTTGCGGCCATCGCGGCAGTAGTACGTGGCAGGTAATGAACCCTGAATGCACTTTGCTTTTCGGAGAAACAGTTTCTTGAAGTGAACGAAAACGACGAATCTAATCTGGCGGTGGAACTGCGCGGTGTAAGCAAGCGGTTTGGCTCGCGCGTGGTTTTGGACAATATCGATCTGACGATTGGCCGAGGCGAAGTGTTGGTGTTGCTCGGTGCCAGCGGCAGCGGCAAGAGCACACTGCTGAAAATCGTTTCTGGGATCGAAACGGCTGATTCAGGGCAGGTGCTTCTGGCCGGTAAGGATTGCTCCCAGGAGCCGCCGTATTGCCGCGGTGTGCATACTGTCTTTCAAAACTACGCGCTGTTTCCGCATTTGGATGTGGCGGGCAATGTGGCGTTTCCACTGCGTGTCGCCGGAGTTGCCGATGGCGAATGCAATCGGCTGGTTGCAGAGGCGCTCGGTTGGGTGAAACTCGAACAACATGCCCGGCGGCGCGTGAGCAGCCTTTCGGGAGGCGAAAGGCAGCGGGTGGCGCTGGCTCGGGCGCTGGTCGATTCGCCCGAATGCGTGCTGCTGGACGAACCGCTGTCGGCGCTCGATCCGCATTTGCGAGCGGGGACGCTGGAATTGCTCCAGACGATTCAGTCGCGGCTTCGCACCACGTTTCTGTTCATCACGCACGATCGCGAAGAGGCGCTGCGGCTGGGGCATCGCATCGGCGTGCTGAATCAAGGCAAGCTGGAACAAATCGGTACACCGGAGGAGATTTATCATCAGCCGAAGACTCCGTATGTGGCGTCGTTTATTGGGAAGATGAATTGGATCAAGGGAAAATTAGTTGCTGGAAGCGGCGGTAGTACGGCAATTGTCGCAGGGCAGGGGATACCGTGCGACAAAGCGAGAAATTTGATTTCTGGCGACATTCGCATCGGGATTCGTCCAGAAGATGTACGTGTCGATAGTAAAGGTTGTCTGCCGGCACAAGTGATGAGCCGGCAGTTTTTGGGTGATTCGGTTGTATTGCAAGTTCAGCTTGCTGATGGAACGGTGCTCTTCGTCGATCAGCGAGCGCCGCACACCGCCGCTCTGGCGGGAGAACAAGTGAGAATCGGTTGGAACCCTGACGCGGTTCATTTGTTTCACGCTGGGGAAG
Source organism: Anatilimnocola sp. (assembly GCA_031394445.1). Lineage (GTDB taxonomy): Bacteria > Planctomycetota > Planctomycetia > Pirellulales > Pirellulaceae > CAYLLN01. The sequence continues at coordinate 2,670 of JANNTN010000826.1, read as the reverse complement.
GGGAGGGCGGGGCATGAAGAGTCGAATCGCTCCTTGGTTAGCCGTGCCACCAGTGCTGTATTTGACGGCGCTGTTCGTTGGTCCGGCTTGTGTCATCCTGGCATACTCTTTTTGCGAACGCGATTTCAGTGGCGGCGTGAAGCCGGTGTTTTCTTGGACGGCGTGGCGGATGGCGACCGATGCCATCACCCTCCGCATTGTGGGCCGCACTATTGGGCTGGCGGCAGCGGTGACGGCGTTCGATCTTCTGCTGGCTTATCCCTGTGCGGCGGCACTGGCGGCGATGCCGACCAAACGGAGGGCACTGCTCGTTTTGGCGATCAGCTTTCCGCTCGTTACATCGCTGCTCCTCCGCACCTACGGCTGGCTAAATCTGCTGCCGCTTGACTGGCGAGGATCGTTCGGCGGCGTGGCCCTGGTGCTGGCCTTTAATTATTTGCCGTTCATGCTGCTGCCGCTGCTGAAGGCATACGAGCGGGTCGATGCGATTCTGGCGCAGGCCGCTCTCGACCTCGGAGCTACGCCGTGGCAAGCGTTTTGGCGCGTGACGTTGCCACTGACACTGCCGGGCGCGGTCTCGGGAGCCGCCCTCGTGTTTATTCCTGTTAGCGGCGAGTATTTGATTCCGCATTTCATTGGTGATGGGAAGGTGACCGTCGCCGGGACGTTGGTGATGGAGTGGTTTGGCCACCGGCATTGGCCGTACGCGGCTGCGTGTGCGACGTGGCTGGCGGCGATTGTGCTGGTGCCGCTCTTGGCCTCGTTGGTGTGGCAACCGGCGGAACCGGACACCGAGGCCGTGAAACGGTAAGGATTTGGCATGACTCAGACATCCTCCGTGCTGAAAGGGCGACCGCTGGGAACGATTGCACTAGCGATTGCTTTGTTGGGCATGTACTTGCCGGTGCTGATGGTCTTTGTGTATTCGTTCAACGCCTCGCGAATTGGGACGGTTTGGACGGGTTTTTCGCTCGATGCATATCGTCAACTGCTATCTCAGGCCGATCTGTGGCAAGCGTTGGCGGCGAGCTGTGGCATCGCGGCCGTGGCCAGCACGCTGTCGGTCGCGGCGGGAACGCTGGCGGCCATCGGGCTATCGCATTGGCCCCGGCGGCTGCGTTCGGCGGCCCAAGGGGTGCTCGCCCTGCCGCTGGTTACGCCTGATGTGATCACGGCTTTGGCACTGGCCATGTTTTTCAGCGCGCTGCGCGTGCAACAGGGCTGGGGGACGGTAATCGCCGCTCACGCGGTATTCGGAATTTCGTATGCATTCGTGGTGATGGCGGGAGCGGTGCAGGATTTGGATGAAACGCTGTTTGCGGCCGCGCTCGACTGCGGCGCGACGCCGTGGCAGGCGTTTTGGCGGGTGATCGTGCCGATTCTTGCGCCGAGCCTCCTTGTGGCGTGGTTGTTCGTGTTTGCCTTGTCATTCGACGACTTTTTGATCACGTTCATGACCAAGGGGCCGGGAACGGATACGCTGCCGATCAAGATTTACACGCAAATGCGGTTTGGCATTAAGCCGCAAACAAATGCGTTGTTTGTGGTTCTATTTCTGGTGACGCTGGGCGGGGCGCTGGTCGCCCAGCGATCGTTCCGGCGTTAAAGATTGGGAAAATTTTTGGCGGAGAAATTCGTAAGTGTTTATCTGGTAATGGTTTTTGATTTTTGGCTGCGCTAAAGGGATTAGCCACTTTAACCTTGCACTTTGTCATCCCCGGACCATGCAGGCGTAGTAAGGGCCTTCCTTAGATACATTGCAATTGGCGCGAAAAAGCGGACGGAATTCTGGACGAAATGACCAAAAATGCGGAAGACCGCAAAAGAAGAGCGTATGAGAAAGGCGCATAGAAAATCGGAGCACCTTTCGCGCCGAGAGTGGCTGCGGTTGGCTTCCGCGCTGGCGGTGGCGGGCGGCGCGTGTTCTCGAAGGAAGGATCGCGTGGGGGACGGGGATGGCCAGCTCAAGGTTTTCAACTGGAGCGACTACATTCACGAGGACGCGCTGGCCCAATTCGAGCAAAAAATGGGCTGCTCGATCGTGTATGACAATTACGCGAGCGATTCGGAGCTGGAAACACGCCTGGCGACGGCAGCCGGCGGATACGACGTGGTGTTTCCGTCGGATCGGGCGATGTCGGCGCTGCTGGCCAAGGATTTGTTGCAGCCGCTGAATCGCGAGCGACTGCCCAATTTTCGCCATCTCGATCCACAGTTCCTCGCGGCACCGGTGGACTCGGAAAACCGCTTTAGCGTGCCCTATTTTTGGGGCACGCTGGCTGTGGGAATCCGCACGGACAAAATATCGACAGCCAACAATTCGACAGCCGAGAACGGGACAGGGCAGGGGGGGCTGGAGGTCTTGTTCGACGCGAAAAATCGCGGCCGGATCACGATGCTGGACGATATGGAGAACGTGATCGCCGCGGCGCTGAGCCATTTGGGCTATCCGCTGAATTCGGTCGATACGCCACACTTAGCGGCGGCCCAGAAGCTCCTGATCGAGCAGCGCCCGCTCGTGCAGGCTTACACCTCCGACGCTTACCGCGAGCGACTGATTAGCGGCGAGGCCTGGGCGGCGCTCGGCTGGAGCGGAGACCTGCTCCAGGCTGACACCGAGCTGCAAAAATCGGGTCCGCCCGGCGCTCGCGTGCAGACCATCATTCCGGC
>JANNTN010000884.1:0-8027 GCA_031394445.1 Anatilimnocola sp. | reverse complement strand
AGCCCAGCGTGTCGTTGCCACGCACGACCATCACGACCGACAGACCCGACAGATCAACGCTGCCTTGCGATCCCGTCTCGATATTCCAAGCCATCACCGCTTCACGACCCCCCAGCGCGGTTTCTGAGTTCGCAAAGCACGGGCCCGTATAAACTTGGCAAGTGCGGCTTTCAAGATACGTGCCGCTGAGCGAATCAGCGGCAACGGCTGGCACTGCTAAGGCGATCAAGGCGATGCAGAAAGCAACTTGGCGAGACATTTCAACCTCCAGGTGGGATGGGGTGAGTTGGTGGGTAGTGGGTTAGTGAGTAGTGGTTGCCGCGGCAATTGTGGCCGGCTGAGTACTCGATAAAGATACACAAACGCAAGTCCCTGAAATTTGATTTTATCGCAGCCAACTAAAAAAGGCTACCGAATCGCCGTTGGAAACTTCACGACATAAATAGAGAGCCAACTGCTATACCCAAAACCGTCAGCCAGATTCCTGTGAGCATGCTTCCGAACAAGCCGCCCAGTGCCGCTCCAATAACGAACAGTGCAGCTATGACACATAACTCGCCTTTGCCTCCGCCCCATAAAAATCCCTGTCGTATCAATCCCAGGGCGACCGCAAACAACGAAACCTCCACAAACATGAATCTGAGCGTAAACTGGCGTCTAGGGATCATTAGCCCTATTCTACCCGCGCACGAAAAAGCCCCGCCAGATCGCTCCGGCAGGGCTGTGATGTTTTCAATTCCGGAACCAAGTTCGATCCCGGCTGCGAATGCTTGAAAATTACGTCCCGGCTTCGGCCGGCGGAGTCGCGGGACGCATGGCTTGCAGCCTTTGAGCGAGCCAGCTATCGAGGTGCCCGGCGGGCAGCGTCGAAAGCAATTGGCAAACGGCGGCGGCATTGGTGCCATCGACGGTCACGGTGATGTTATCGGGCTGGACGATCGAGATCTTTCCGTCCGCGCTGGGAATGATCCGCAGCACTTGGGCCAAATTGATGCTCATTTCCGGCAAATGCAGCCACATATTTCCGCTCTCCTGGGTTTTGTGCGTGCGGTGCGAAGATGACAGAGGATCGTCCCGTCCCGCCGCGAGGTGATTCTGTTCGTGTCCTGTTTTGTCCCCGACACCGAAATGCCTGTCAAGCAATTTGGTCGTGTGAACGTCAGCGGACGATGCCGACCGCTGATTGCATTCACCGCCATCCTGCGGCATGATTGCCGGGAACCAAGGTTCAAAAAGGATTTAGCACATGAATCACATGACAGCAATTTGCCGGTCCATTTTAAGCATCAGCACAATCGTGACGGTTCTGACGACGACGATTTTGCCGGCTGTGGCGGCTGATCTGCCCACAAAGAAGAGTCTCTCGCTGGAGATTGCCAAGCAGGTGGCCGCGGCGGCAGAGAAGCACGCCCGCGAAAACAAGTGGAACGTCTGCATTGCCATCGTCGATGAAGGGGGGCACCTCATCTATTTCCAGCGAATGGACGGCACGCAATACGCCAGCGTCGTCGTCTCACAGGCCAAGGCCCAAACAGCCATCGGCTTTAAGCGCCCGTCCAAGGTCTTCGAAGAAATAGTGGCCGGAGGACGCAATGTCATCCTCAGCCTGCCCGGCGCGGTTCCAATCGAAGGTGGCGTGCCACTCACGGTCGATGGCGAAATGATCGGTGCCATCGGCATCAGCGGCGTCACGTCGCAGCAAGACGGAATGATTGCGCAGGCGGGAGTGGATGCTTTCACGGCCATTGCCGGTAAGAAGTGACGCGACTAACAGCCGGGACCAAACTTGGTCCCGGAGAACCGTGAAGTAACGCAAATAAGCGGATCAACCGGGAGCAGGTTTGCTCCCGGCTAAGGGGCATAGACAATCAAACGAAAGTTCCTGCCATGACAACATCTAACCGCCGCCATTTCCTCTTTCAAACCGCCGCTGCCTCCGCAGCACTCGCCGCAACTAGCAGAACCTTCGCTCAAAGCGCAAACAGCAAGCTCACCATCGGCCTGATCGGCTGTGGCGGCCGCGGCAATCACGTCGGCAATTTGTTCAAAAACACTCCGAACGTCGAACTGGCGTACCTCTGCGATGTCGATGAAGCGCGGCGCGGCACCACGGCCCAAAAGCTCGGCATCCCGGCCAACCGCCAGGTGGGCGATTTCCGCAAAATCCTCGACGACAAATCGGTCGATGCGGTCATCATCGCCACGCCCGACCATTGGCATTCGCCCGCCGCGATTTTGGCGTGTGATGCGAACAAACACGCTTATGTCGAAAAGCCGATCTCGCACAACATTCGCGAGGGCCGGCTGCTGATTACCACCGCGGAGAAAAATCGCCGAATGGTGCAGCACGGCACGCAGTGCCGCAGCACGACGATGATGATCGAGGCCGTCAAGCTGCTGCGGCAGGGCATTATTGGCAATGTTCTCGTGGCCAAATGTTGGAACATTCAAAAGCGCAACACGATTGGCCGCGAAAATCCCGGCCCGGTGCCGACTGGCCTCGACTATGAGACCTGGCTCGGACCGGCACCCTTCGTAGCCTATCAAAAGAACCGCGGCCACGGCGGCTGGCACTGGTGGTACGACTTCGGCACCGGCGACATGGGCAACGACGGCATTCACGACATCGACTACACGCGTTGGGGCCTGGGCGTCGAAACGCATCCCACCAAGGTTTCGGCCGTCGGTGGCAAGTTTTTCTTCGACGACGATCAGCAATTCCCCGACACACAGCAGGTCGCCTTTGAATATGCCGGCGACGGCAAGCCGGGCAGCAAACGCATGCTCATCTACGAGCAGCGGCTCTGGTCCACCAACTATCCGCACAACACCGATAGCGGGGCCGAGTTCTATGGCACGAAGGGGCAAATGTATCTCAGCCGGCGAGGAAAAATCGAGGTTCGCAGCGACAAGAACACGCCCGTCGAAGTTTCGATCGATCCCAAAGCCCAGGACGACAAAACCCACGTCCTCAACTTCTGCGAAAGCATTCGCGGCAACGCCAAGCTTAACGCCGATGCCCGCATCGGCCATCTCACGGCGTCACTCGGCCATTTGGGCAACATCGCCACGCGCCTGGGCCGCTCGCTCACATTCAATCCCGACACCGAGCAGATTGTCGGCGACGACGAAGCCAATCGCCTCGTCGGCCGGACCTATCGCGACCACTGGGGCAAACCTAAGGGGGCGTAGCGTCTCGATGTAGCAGCATCTGCAATAAGAAAAAACCTGGGTAAAAATTCTCTGCCGCTGCCTGCTCGATCACCACGGCTTTCTTCTGTCCACGCGCGATGATCGAAAAAACAGCCCCCTTTAACTCATAGCCGGCATATTCGCTGTAAGGCAGCAAGAGCGGCGGCTGACGCTGGAACCATTTTTGCGGTCGGTAACGAATGCCGTCGGGCGTGAACTCCAGGTTGGTGGTCCACGGCACGGTCTGGCCAGCCTGAAACTTCTCTCCCATGCGAATCGCGATCAGATTGCTCACTGAATCACGCAGCCGGTCAAGATCGTCGTCTTGCCCCTTCGTGCGGGCCGAGTATTTCATCGGCTTCGTGCCGACCTCCGGCAGCGGCGTGAACCGCATCGTCACTTGCGTGCCGATATAGGCACCGTTGTGATAGTGCCGAACCGCCGAGTGTTGAAAACGTCCGACGTCGGCATACCGGAGCGTTCGCTCCCCCAGCGGCGTCTTTCGCCAAACTCCAAATTCGTGGCAGCGAAAGCCCGTGAACCCGAGCCAATAAGCCATTCCCGCCAAAAATACGCCGCCAGCCAGCATGAACAACCCGCCGACGAGCGCACCTTCATCGGCTTGCTTTCTTTCAAAGGCCACCAGCATCGCAGCGGCGAAGGCAATCAACGCAATTCCGGCAATTGACAAGGCCAAAATTGTGCCCGTGCCCGTCCGCCGCTCGAAGAGCACGCGGCCCAGTCCGCCGCTCGCGCTCGTAGCCACGCCTGGCTCGGTTACGGCAGCTTGATACGGCCTCACTAGCGCGGGCAACAGATACACATTGCGTCCCGAGAGCGGCAATTTTGTCACCGCTGTTTCGACGCCGCGGCGCCACAAACACATTTGACCGTCGCGTGATTCGATCGCCGCCACCTCGCTCAGAGGCATCTGCTCCTCGTTTGGCGAGCGGCCAATCGTCAGTGCCGACCGGCTCAGATGCCAACCATCACCGCTGGCTGTCCCGCCTCGAGCCAAATCCTGCTCCATCCGTGTTTGCAGGCGGGCCAGCAGCCGTTCAATCAGTTCGACCAGCGGATCGTCCTTGCCAATTTTCAGGCGATTTTCCATCAAAATCGGCTTGGCTAAATCCTCCGTCCAGATCGTGAACTTCCGCGTGATCGAGGACAATTCGCCATTAGCCAGGTTCTTTTTCGTCTCCAGTGCCGCCGCAGAAACCTGCGAATCGTGAATGGCCCGCTGGCCGGTGCGATCTTCGATCTCAATGCCATCGGGATGCAGCGTGAGCCAAGCCCGTCGTCGCCGCGCCTGCCAGGCCACGCCTTCCAAAACGAGCCACAACACGCCGCCCCCCGCCGCCAAGGCCCAGCCACACGCGGCAACCGCGGCACCAATAATCACTCCCACAACCGCGCATACCGCCGCCGCGATGCGCCCCACATGCACCCACACCGAAAGTTCCCCGCGCACCAAAATCCGGTCGTGCATCGTTCCACCCGCCTCATTGCGTTTGCCAACTCGGTCAGTTAACCGGTCATCATACCCGGCTGGTTGGAAGTCAAATGTCTTACGACGCTCGCCGACTTCGCCCGCGCCATTCCTGCAGCGCCACCAATCCGCCGACCGTCAACCACATCGCCGCCCCGGCTCCCAGCGCCCAGTAAGCCGTCGCCCCTGGGTTCCCTTTGATCTTGTTCGCGATCCGGCCAAACATCCCCGCTCCCCGCATCGGAATCGGCGACATCGCCACCAGAGTCAGGAATCCGATCAACAAAACCGTCGCCACAACGACCAGCAGACCGGCGCGCCATCTCCATCGCTTCTGCATCGCAATTTGATTCATCTCATAGCCCCTGCTGGCATTCAGCTATCAACAGTACTATTGAATAACTACCACTCGCAACTTTCAACCACATCTCCCCATCCCCCCCTCTCCCTGTCCCCTCGTCCCCTTGTCCCTCCTCCCCCATGCTCTCCTGGCGTGTCCCCACTCACGGCGACCCTCGTTTGCTTCGAATAGCGCTCGCGCAAATCGGCCTGGCCAGCATTGTCGCCGCGCTCATTCTGCTGGTCGCCGCGCCGGCCGGCTGGCTCGGGCCGTCGCTGTTCGGCTTGATCCCGCTGGCCATCTTCATGGCGTATCGACGGTGGCTGGCGTATCAGCGGTCGATGGATGGTGCCGACAACATGCGGCTGGACGATGCGGGCCTCTTCTGGCTCGATGCGTCGGGAACCGAGCAAGTGTTTCGCCGCGGTGCGGTCACAAGCTTTCACATCGGCCGCGACGGCGACACGCTCCGCCCCGTCCCGGCCCTCACGCTGCACCTCCACGGGGGTTTTGAAAGCCAGCCCATCGAGTTGCACCCGCCCGCCACCAGCGATGCCGTCCGCCGCGTGCTGCTGGACGAATGGCGAATTCCCGAGGGGGAGCGTCCGGCCGGTTCCAACCCCGCCGACTACGACGCCGCCGTCTCCGTCTATGCCGAGTGCCACGACGATTTTCAGGAGTGGCACTGGGAAGGAACCTCCGCCGAACTCTCCCGGCTGTTCGATCTGCTGGCCGCCGCGGCCAACGAGCTGCCAATCCCACCGCTCGGTGCGAGACCCATCTTCCGCACGATTATGTTGACCCGCCGTGAGCCCGCTCGTCTCCGCCTCGCCCACAGCCGCGATGTGTACATCGACCCCGACCTCATCGCCGCCCCCGCCGACACCCTGCGGCAAATCGCCTCCTCCGGCCACGCCGCTCTCACGAACACCTCTGAACCGGCCGACTCTCACGCCCTTCGGAGTACCTCAGAGCGTGCCACCCCTCCGACCGACGCCAAGTACGACGTCTTCGTCGGTCCCCACGGCACCTGGACGTTCCACCTTCACGTTTTGCCCGCTTAACACCCCTCCCCCGCTTAGCCGCCGCGCCCTCGCTGCGTGGACCGAGAGGACAAGCTTGGTGAGCAGGCCCTGAGTGGGGGAGAAATTTCTAGGTGTTTCATGGAGTGAGCTAAGGCTCCTGATCCTCATCTTTGGGATCAAGGGTGACAACGAGACAGCACCGGCTACCGGCCTGAAGAAACGAATAAACCAATCCCTATGTGTCACAACAAAGCACGCTGCGAGCCGCTGCCATCGCCACCTTCTCAAATTTAATCAACCTCGCTGCCGTTATGCAGCCTACAGATACTTGATTTTCTGCCATACTATTGTAATCAAGACCTCAAAAGTGCCCAACCTAAGACCTGATTTACTAGCCGCGGACTGGCGTGAAGCTAAAATAAGGATAACAAAAACGGGACTATGGGAATTGCCATGAGCGGCATAGGGAAGGCTGAGACTGCATTGAATCACCTTCTCATCTCTCGATGCATCGGCCTGATGAAATCAATTCGCCTATTTCCGAGCAAACAACGCCAAAGTTCTCGCTTCACCAGACTACGGCAATTTTTTCCGCTCCGTGGTGAATTTCTGGAACCTCGAGCGCTCTTAGCAACTACCAACGCGTCTCCGATCACTTTTGCTGATGCGTATGTAGCCCAACAAGATGCTTTGCTATCGATCGCCGCTCCGGGCGTCCTGTCAAACGACAGAGCCAGCGAACATGGCCAGTTAGTTGCGACGGTAATTGACCATCCAACGCATGGCACACTTGACTTGCATGCGGACGGCGGATTTTCCTACACGCCTTTCCCAAATTATAGCGGTCCAGACAGCTTCACTTACAAGGCGAATGAAAACCAAAAGGATAGCAATGTTGCGACCGTATCGCTGGTGGTGAATTTTGTGCCGGATGGCTCGGTCGCCGCGAAGATGCTGGGTGATATTAACCTCAACGCTACCAATCAGGTCCAATTAAATGGGCAGATTGTGCAGTTAGGCGGCTTAGGCTACTTCTCGGGCCGAACTGCAAGCAACGGCTTAAGGCTGTGGCAATCGGACGGAACACCAGCCGGTACGAAAGCCGTCGGCACTGCTCTTTCGATGCCGTCGCTGGTGCGCCCGCCCGTGCTGGTCAATAACCAGCTCTTTTTCAGCGGAATGGATAACTCCAGCAGCACTCAGCTTTGGAAGAGCGATGGAACGCCAGAGGGCACGGTGGAGGTAAAAGTCATCCGGCGTGGCGGCTTGCCTTCAAATCCAAGCTCCCTAACAAACGTCAATGGCGTCCTGTTTTTTATCGCGAACGACGGTACACATGGAATCGAGTTGTGGAAAAGTGATGGCACAACGGCGGGTACCATGCTCGTCAAGGATATCTTTTCTGGCACTGCGAGTTCCGAAGCAGCCTCGCTTCTCAATATTAACGGCACTCTCTTTTTTACGGGGTATGATGGCACAGGCATCAAGCTTTGGAAGAGCGATGGAACGGAGGCGGGCACCGTGCCTGTGAGCGCCCTCGCAGACAATCCTCATGACTTGGAGAATGTCAACGGCACTCTGTTTTTCATCGCCAATGATGGCGCAAACGGCAGCCAACTCTGGAAAAGTGATGGTAGAGCCGAAGGGACAGTCATTGTTAGGGCGTTCTCAGACTCTGGCCCGGCCGAGCTAACGAATCTTTCTGGCACTCTAGTTTTCACTGCCAACGAAGGCGCAACCGGCCATGAGCTTTGGAAGAGCGATGGCACTGAGCAGGGAACGACGCTTGTTCTTGACATCAATCCGGGGATGGCGGGCTCGGTTCCTACGGCGCTCACAAGTGTTTTGGTTCAGCCTGAACAGGACGACCGGCCAGAGTGGGTTATGAAGGAATGAACGCTGGATCACGCGATCCAATGCGTTGATTTTACGGGATGAGTTGTGGGTTTTCTACGTGTTCCTCTTCTCTGTTTTGGCCGAG
>JANNTN010000879.1:0-3875 GCA_031394445.1 Anatilimnocola sp. | reverse complement strand
CGAACACATTGGCCCAGGGAAAGAAGAAGGCTACTTCTACGTCGAAGATGATGAACAACAGCGCGACGACGTAGAACCGCAGATCGAACTGTACGAAGCTGGAGCCGATGGTGGGCTCGCCGCATTCGTAGATTTCGAGCTTCTCGGCGTGCGGATCGTGCGGCCGCAGAAACCAGCCGACGAGCAAATTGACGAATAAAAAGGCAACGCCGGTCAGCGCAAAGATCGCCATATAGGCGACGATGCCGAGCGAGGAGCCGATCGCAGGGGACATAGAGCCACCGCAGGGGAATTATAGAGCCACCGCAGCGCGGTTTGTGAATGTTTTCACGAGAAAACGCTGATTGTAGGCCCGCAAGCGGTTATGGCAAGCGGTGTTGAGTCGCCCCGTGACTTGCAGTGGCCGTGAATCTGCTCATATTATCAGTGCCCAAACTCCCAAAATCCTTCCCAAAACGGTTCTCACCATGCGCGTTTGCCGATTTTCCCAGGGTGGTCGTGTCCAAGCCGGCTTTTACGACGAGAAGTTCGTCGTGCCCGTGGGGGCGGCGGCGGAAGCCTTTTCCCGCGCGACGGGCGAAAAAATCGGGCCGCTGGAGGGGGATAACCTGATCGACTTCCTGCCGCCTGAGGGCAAGCAGTTTGCCGCGGCCAGCAAGGTGGCGGAATGGCTCAGCAAAAACGCCGACTCGCTGCCGGCGGGGGCCAAGTTGGCGCACGATTCGATCGAACTGCTCGTTCCGGTGCCCCGGCCGAACAAATTGCTGCTCTTGGCGGGCAACTACAACGAGCATTTGACAGAGGGTGGCGGAGCAGGGACGGAGCGGTCGGAGACGTTCCCGTATGTATTCACGAAGCCGCCGACCACGACGTTGATTGCCACGAATAAAGCGGTGGTGATTCCTAAAGTTTCGCCGGACCACATCGACTGGGAATTGGAACTGTGCATTGTGATCGGCCGGCGGGCGCGACATGTGAAGGAGTCCGAGGCACTGAAGTATGTCGCGGGCTATACGGTGGTCAACGATATTTCCGACCGGCAGTTTCGCCCGAACCCTGACCGCAAGCTGCGGGGTAACGACAAATGGTTCGACTGGGAGCACGGCAAGTGGCACGACACGTTTTGCCCCTGCGGTCCGTGCATCGGCTCGGCATCGGCGATTCCCGATCCGCAAAAACTCAAGATGACATTGAAGCTGAACGACAAGGTGCGGCAAAACGCGACGACGGGGCAACAAATTTTCCCGGTCGCCGCGGTGGTCGCCTTTATCAGCGACGTCATGACGCTGGAACCGGGCGATCTGATCGCGACCGGCACGCCCGGAGGCGTCGGCAACACGACCGGGACTTACCTGCAAGCTGGCGACCGCATGGAAGCCTGGATCGATGGCATCGGCACGCTGGTCTCGCCGGTGGTTGCGGAATAGTGTTGTAGCAGCCTACTTGGACAGATCCCACACTTTGGTGCGCGGCAGGGATGCCGATTGCCTGCCGTCGGGCGAAAATCCCGGATGCAATGGTTTGCCGCTTGGATTATCAACAGCTCCGCCGCCGCGAAATTGCGAGCGGGTAGCGATTGGCCAATTCCTGCATTACGATAAACGTCTCGCCAAATCGCTTTTTCTTACAAGGTATCTGCCATGGCCACCCCCTCCCGTACGTATGTCTCCCGCCGCCGATTTTTACAAACGACCGCGGCCGCATCGACACTCTTCGCCGCGCCGCTGATCGTTCCTTCGCGAGTGTTTGGTGCGAATGAGCGGATCAATCTCGGCTTCATCGGCTGTAAGAACCGCGGCATGCAAAACATGGAGGGGTTTTCGATCGTGGGGAAGGATGCCGCGAAAATGACCGCGAATTGCGCTGCCTTGTGCGACGTCGATAGCAAGGTGATGGCGGACGTGGTGAAGGCGGTGGAGAAGACGGGGCACAAGCCAAGCATGTTTGGCGATTATCGGAAAATGCTCGAGCGGAAGGACATTGATGCGGTGGTAGCCTCCGTGCCCGATCACTGGCACGCGGTGATGACGATCGACGCCTGCGGCGCGGGCAAGGATGTGTATTGCGAAAAGCCGCTCAGTCTGTTTGTGGCCGAAGGGCGGAAAATGGTCGATGTGGCACGGAAAACGGGCCGGATCGTGCAGACGGGATCGCAACAGCGAAGCGACAATCGTTTCCGTCAGGCGGCAGAATTGGCCGTCAACGGCAAGCTCGGCAAGTTGCACACGTTGGTGGTCGGTCTGCCGAAACCAAACCACGCGACGTCGCGCGTTCCCGATAGCGATCCGCCAGCCGAGCTCAACTACGACATGTGGCTCGGCCCAGCGCCGCTGCGGCCGTACAACCTGAACCGCGTGCATTACAACTTCCGCTTCTTCTGGGACTATAGCGGCGGACAGATGACGAATTTTGGCGCGCATCATCTCGATATCGCCCAGTGGGGCCTGGGCATGGACGACAGCGGGCCGATTTCGATCGAAGGCAGCGGCACCTTCCCCGCAGACAAAGACCTGTGCGAGGTGAACGACACCTGCAAAATCACGTACACATACGCTAGCGGCGTGAAGGTGATTCTGGTGCAACCGCAGCGGGGCAATCGTCCGCGTGGCGAGGCAACCGAGACGACGCCCCCCTCGATCGAAGCGGCGCTGAAGGCTCCGGCCGGCGGCGTGATTTTCTACGGCGACAAAGGAAGCGTGCTCGTCGATCGGCAGCAAATCCTGGCGGATAAGCCCGAATTGCTAAAGACGGAGTTTGGCAGCAGTGACAAGCGCCTCTATGTCAGCAAGGACCACTATCAGAACTTTTTGGATTGCATCAAGTCGCGGCAGAAGCCGATCGCCGATGTCGAGATTGGCCATCGCACCGCCACCGTGTGCCACCTGGGCAACATGGCCGTGCGACTGGGCCGCAAGATTCAGTGGGATCCGGCGAAAGAGCAGATCGTCGGCGACGATCAGGCCGCTGCGATGCTCGACAAACCATGGCGAGCGCCCTACGTGCCGACGTTTACTAGCACCAAGTCGTAATCGAGAAATCACAACGAGCCGGGGCCAGGTTTTGTGCCGGAAATTATTAGCAGCGCCGCTTGCTCAATCATAAACCGAGGGCAAGCTTGCTCTCGGCCAACAAGCGGTGGGCACGAATGGTGCATTTCCGGCACCTGGCACTATTCCACGGTCGCGTTGGGGTTGCCCTTGCCGGGCAACTTTTCCGCGACGGCGACAATCCCATCGACGGCTTTTTCGACGGCGTCCTTCGCGGGTGACCCGGCTAGCTCTGTCTGCAGCGCTTTGAGCTTTTCGGCGATTTCCTTGTAAGTCGCATTGTGTTCGCCCAGTTTCAATTTTTCGTGGGCTTGAATGCCTTCCAGCAAATCGGGCAGTGCCTGCTTCGCGCCTGCTATCCCGCGTTTCTTTACCAACGCCCGAAACTCATAAATTTGCGTTTTGGTGGCCCCGCCGCGATGCTCGATCTCCGGAATCTCGTCAATGTCAGGCCGACCAGAGCGTTGTCCGCCGCCACACCCAAGTATGAAGGCAGTAACGAGAGTGAATGTGGAGATTTGCCAAAACGAGTGACCGAACATCATGCTGGTTACTTTCAGGAAGGTCTCAGACATTGAACCGCGATGCTTATGGCAGGCTGCTGCTTTCGCGTCCTTGAATTGTCATTGCGCCACGATAAATCAATTTGTCGATGTTATTTGTTAGGAACGCAATGTGTCCGTCGGCGAACACAGCTTGTGCGCCGCCGGGATGCTTGCTGCGCATCGCGTTGCCGCCCAGTCCATCTCCGCCGCGATCGATACATTCCATATCCGGGTCGCCTATGGTCGGCGTGTTGGCACAATGCGTCGGAGCATCGCGATAAAT
>JANNTN010000738.1:0-5373 GCA_031394445.1 Anatilimnocola sp. | reverse complement strand
TCGATGAGAATCGGTTGCTGGCGTTCCGTAATCCAAACCTTAGCTGCCTTCCCTGGCATCTTGCGCCTCCTGAATGAGCTAGCACAGGTCTAAGCACTTTGCAGCTTTCATGGAAGAGCAATTGCGAACTGGGGCACTAGCCACCAGCACTAACCACTTCCCTTACGACACCGCCTCCGGCCCCCGCACCGTATCCGACAGCCGCACCACTTCCTCCACCGGCAATACAAATATCTTCCCATCCCCAATCGCCCCGTGCGCCGTCGTCCGCGCCACGTGCGTGATCGTCTCCACGGTTCGATCCAAAAAATCTTCGTTGACCGCAATCTCCAACGCGACCTTCCGCAGCAGGGCCGGCCGGTTGCCGGGTGGCGCATCCACGGGCAGCCCGCGCTGCTGGCCAAAACCCAACGAATCGCAAACTGTCATACGCTCCACGCCAATCTTGGCCAGCGCCTCTTGCACGGCTTTGAGCTTCGTCGGTTGAATCAACGCCAGGACCAATCGCATGACTCAATTTTCCTCTGCAACCTGAGATGAATCGTCAGGCTGCTTTATTCAACGCCAGGGGTATCTCGCGCGGCTTCTGCTGTGTCGCCGCCCGGAGCAACGACCACGCAGTCGGAGCGATCACCAAGCCAATGCCCACGAGCGTGATCGCGCCGAACGATCGACCCATGAACAACATCTCCATCAGCATCACGAAACCAACCTGCGACAAGCCCACGACCGACACCCGCGCCGGCGGCCCGGCGGCAAATGCCATCGTTAAGAATAGCTGCCCAATCGTGGCGCACACACCCACGGCCAACAGCAATCCAACCGTCCGCCCCGTGAGCACCCATTCATATTGCGTGGGAAAGACAAACAGCGACAACACGCAGCACGCCAGCGCCACGGCAGAGAAATGCGCCACGACAGCACGCGGATCGATCTCGCGCACGTGATGCAGCCCAATCATTGCGATCGCGCTGGTGAACGAACTCAAAATCGCCGCGGCCACCGCCCATTGACCCGCGCTAAACTGATTGACATCAATCTGCGTCTGCTGAATCAACACGATCCCGGCCACACCAATCAGCACAGCCGGCCACACATCGAGCGAAGGCCACTCACCCAAGAGCGGCAACGACAACACCGCCACCCACAGCGGAAACATGTTCGTGAGCGTCAGCACTTCCGAAACCGGATAATGCGTCATCGCGTAAAATCCGCACACCAGGCTGATACTGCCCGCGATGCTCCGCATCCACAACTTCCGCGGACGAAAAAACACCAGCCGCTTGCCGGCCATAATCGTCAGCGTCGCGGCAAAGGTCATCGCCAGCCCCGCGCGGGCAATGGCAATCCACTGCCAATCCACCTCGTCCTTCAACTGGGCGGTGAGGATCGACATGACGGCAAACGAGGCAGCACCCAAGAGCATCCAGATGTAGGGCAGCGTGTCAGGGCGGAACATGGCAGGTCGAGCGAGCAGCGAGGAAGGCAAAGCTCAAGTGTACGCAACACGCGACACCCGATGAAGCCCGAAAGACAAGCCACCGCCCGGCCGGGTTCGGTGCCGTTTGCCCGTGTTTTGCCTAGCCGCCGTCTTGGGTCGCTTTAACTGCCGTTGTCACCGGCTGAAGGTGCAGGTGCTGCCAAACGACGAACGCCACCCCTCCCATAATCACAAATAACGCGCACCACAAAATTCCGTCCCGCACGATCGCCAACACCGCTTTCAGCCCTGGAAACACCGCCAAGAGCGAAAAGAAGAGCGCGACGACCGAGCACACGAGGGCCGCAATGGTGAATTGAGCTTGCAGAGCGGCATCCATCGGTGCGCTCCTCGATTGAGAACAGAACGATAACCAACCCTCGTTCTTAGCAAACCGTCGCCGACCGCCGCAAATCCTTTCACGACTTTTTCTCTGCTTCCGCCGACATTTTTTGCGGTACACAACCGCTTATTCCACCTAGCGAAACTTTGCTTGCGAAACGGGAACGGAGTCCGAGAAACATTCTGTATCGCTGTGAATGTGGTCGCCTGGTGTCCAACGAGGATGCAGTACCGGCAGCAGCGGAAGCCGCCGTTTCATCGCCGCAGAGGCCATTTTATCGCTGCAATCGCAACCAACGCGTCGCCCTGCTTCCGGTATGGAATTTGCCAATGAAAGCCTCTGTAATTCGAGCTCACGCCGAATAAAAGGACGTACGCCATGCTGCTTTCCACTACGAATTCTTTCGTTTACGGATTTTCGACGCATTTAGGTGCCACGCTCGAACCAACCAAGCTCCCTCCGCTCAAATCGATCGTGCTTTCACAAGATGCACCCAATCCCATTATCAAAAACCGACCCCTGCCCCTCCGGTACTACCTCCGCAAAGAGGTGGAAAAGCGACACCTGCAACATGCGTTGATGACAATTGCCAACCAACGGACAAAATCGCCTCGCTAGGAGGGGGCGCGGCAAGCGACAAAAGAAGAGCAGCACTAAACGACCATCTCTTCTCATTCCGGCTGCAGAATCTTCGCGTCCGTCGGCACCAACCCTACGCGAACATGTGGGCGCTGCGTCGAAATCGAAATGCCCTGGGGCGCGACCTCGACGGTGACGCAGCCATCTTCCGCCGTGTGAAACACTTCAGCGCCGCGCAAGCGAAACGAGTTTTTCACCCCTGCGATCGTCTGCTCGTCGGCAAGTGCCTTTCCGCCGCTGATGATCACATGCTCTGGCTGGCTCCATTCGGCAAAGCGATCGGGGTTGCTGCGCGGAGAGCCGTGGTGTGGGGCGAGAATTACCGAACAATCGAGCGGTTCCTCGGCCAGCACGTCGTTTAACCCCGCCGATTCGAGATCGCCCGTGAGCAGCACGCGCTGACCAGCATGTTCAATGAGCAGCACGATGCTGTTCGCGTTGTCGCTGCCATACACGCCTTTCTTCGTGGGGTGGAGGACTTCGATGGTTGTTCCTTCGCCGGCAGCCAGCCGCTGTCCTGAATAAATCTCCCGCACGGGAACGGCGTGTCGCGCGATAGCTTCGCGCAACTCCTTGACCGCGTCGGGCAGGCGATTGAACATCACGGGCGACACGTAAATCTTGCCCACTGAAAACCGCTCCAGAAGCCCGGGTATGGCATTGAAGTGGTCGGCATCGGCGTGCGAAATGACAACAGCATCGAGATGCCGGATTCCCCGCGACCACAGCAGCGCCGACACCGGCCGCACCCCAGCCAGCGGCGATCCCAGCCGGCCCGCGTCGTACAACAAGTTGCGCCCATCCGGCAATTCCACCAACACGCTGAGGCCATGTCCCACCGCCACAAACTGGCACACTAGCGGTCGCGCCTGCCCTGCTTTCCGCGCCAACCACGCGCCGGAACCAGGGCCCGACAGCACTAGCGCCACCGCCAACCACATCGTCAGTGCCGTTGCGGCCCACCAACCTCGCGGCCGCGCGCGTGGAAACGCCAATAGCACGCCACAGGCTAGATAGAACACAGCGATCCACCAATCGGGCGGCGCGGGCAACCAAAAATAGCTGCCCGGCCAGGCTCGCCCGCCTTCAATGAGCCATTCGAGTAAGCTCAGCGAGCGTTTGCAGGCGTAACCAAATAAGCGTCCCAGCGGCGTCGAAATCAATCCGACCAGGAGCGCGGCCATTCCGCTATACATCGCTATCGAAATTGGCAACCACATCGCGAAATTGAGTACGAGGGCAACCGGCGAAATCAAATGGTATTGCCGCCATACGAGCGGCGTGCTCACCAGCCAAATCACCGCGCCCGTCAGCCACACGCGCCACAATACGCCCCCCACAACCTTGGCAAAGCGCATGGCCGGCGGCCGCGTGTTTGCAATCAGCCGATCGAGCGGATCGTCGATGCGCGTCGGCATCAGCCAATCTTGAAACGCGATCATCGTGGCGACGGCGAGAAACGAAAGTTGTGGCCCCGCTAAAAACAGACTCGCCGGATTCATCAGCAGTACCAGAATGCCGGCCAACGCCAACGAATTGAAGCCGATCGACGTGCGTCCCGTCCACAACGCCGCGCACGCCACTACCACGAGCAGCGACGCCCGCACTACCGGCGGCTGCAAGTCGGTGAGCAGCGCATAGGCGATCGTCACTACGATGATTGCCGCGAGCGCCACTTGTCGTCGTAATGTTCCCGTGCGAAAGAACCAGAACAACAGCCCGGCCAATATTCCCACGTGCAGCCCCGAAATCGACAGCACATGAATCGTGCCTGTAACCAGGTATCCCTCGTTGCGGTTCGGATCGAGTTGTTCGCGGGCACCCAACAGCACCGCCGAAGCCAGCATGGCCCGCTCGCCATCCATGCTCTGTCGCAAAATCGTCACGCCCCGGCTGCGAACATCTGCCAGCCAGCGGCGAGGATTCCATACCCAGCCCCGAGCCATCAACTCGACGCTCTGCGGAAACTCGGCGAACAGCCGGCACTCCACGCGCTGGCTTCTCGAGTAATTGGCAAAATGAAATTCGCCCGGATTCAGCGGTGCTGCCGGCCGGCTGCCTTGCGCGAAGATGCGAACCCGGTCCCCCGCGCCAAAATGCTCGACCACGCCGGACACGTCCAGATCGGCCCAGCCGCTGGCCGGCCGCATCGTCGTACCGTCGCGAATCGCCGTAATCCACACGCTCAACTCGCTCCGCTCCGTTTGCGGAATGGTGCGGAGCGCCGTCGGTGCCGGCGCGGGAACCCACCGCGGCGACGTAATGGCAATCGCTTCCACACAGCACGGCCGCGACTGTTCATTCATCGTCCGGCTGATCTCATTGGCCGGATAAACATGCCACCACGCCTGATGCCACGCCCCGCCCACAGCCGCCGTGCAAAGCAAAATCAAAAACGACGCCCACGCCTCCTTTTGCAACTTCCAGACAAGGAGCCAACTGCCCAGCAGCGCAACGGCCAGCAACCACCACGCCACCACGGGCATTGGCCAACAGCGATCAACGAAAATTCCACTCGCGCCCGCACTCAGTAATAACACCAACGGGCAATACTTCATCGCGTTCTGCCCTCGCTCACCTATTCGCTACTCACTACTCCCTCCCCCTCAATACCCCGCCGCGACTCCATCCTTCCGCGACTCGGTCGCCCCGTGCAAGACACCATTCTCCAAATCGATCAAAATTCCCTGATAGCCGCCAAAACTGCTCGATCGTGGCACCCGTGTAATTTGGTGCCCCATGCTCCGCAGCTTTTCCACCACACCATCCGTCACTCCTTGCTCGACCGTCACGGAGCCCACTCCTTCAGCCGGCAATCCCGTCGGCGTCGCGCTCCCCGTGTGCATCGCCCGCGGCGAATCCCCCGCCGCCTGCACGTTCATTCCGAAATCGATCATGTTCACCAGCACCT
>JANNTN010000713.1:0-5846 GCA_031394445.1 Anatilimnocola sp. | reverse complement strand
CGACATTCGCCGCGGCCAGGAACTTTTTAACAGCACCAAGGTAAGTTGCCGCAACTGCCATACGATCGGCTACGTCGGCGGACGCATCGGCCCCGACCTGACCAGAATCGGCCAGATCCGCCAGTCGCGTGACCTCGTTGAGTCGATCATGTTCCCCAGCGCCAGTTTCGTCCGCAGCTATGAGCCGGTGCTCGTACGCACGGGAGAAGGACAAGTTTTTAGCGGTAATATCAAAAAAGATGCTCCCGACGAAGTTGTTCTCACACTCGCCGCCGATAAGGAAGCTCGCATTGCCCGCAGCGAAATCGAAGAGATGCTTCCCGGCAAAGTGTCCGTCATGCCCGCCGGCCTCGACAAGCAGCTTTCCCTGCAAGAACTGGCCGACATTGTCGAATTTTTGCGGAATTGCAAGTAAAACCATCGCCAGACATCCGCTTTTTCGTTCCCCCCGCCTGCCCTACCAGCAAGTCGCCGCCTACAATTACCGATGAATGATATGTGACGATGCGTGGGTTCCCGAATTGGTCATTCGTGCTTCGTCATTAGTCATTTTCCTTCTGGGGGCGAACTGGATTCGACCGGATGCTCGGAAGCGAAAGTGGCGTGCCGTGGTTGATCAGTTGGCCACGTTAAAAGCTGATCGCAATGTTATGTGTCGAGAGCAATCTCGCCCTAGCTGCCTAGTTTAAGACGGCAGTAGCTGACTGCGGGTTTTAGCCGGAGAGGCCCAAAAGTCAGTCGCTAAATCCGGACCGCCGCGAGTCACGTCGGATACGTTCGCGGTCAAAAAAGTTTTCGACTAGTTGTCCTGGTAGTCTGCTGGTGAACGCCCAGGCGGTGAATGCAAAGCACCAACTACGCACGTAGAAGCCTTCGTGGACAGATCTCGGGACGCGGGTTCAATTCCCGCCGCCTCCACTCCTGACTTTCGCTGCTAGACAGCGAAAACACGCGACAACCCCTGTCACCAACAGGGGTTGCGTCGCTTCTTGCCTGGTCATATGCAGTGTCACCAGATGCCCCAGACTGACAGGCTGAGACACCTGATTCACTGCTAATATGCTGCGCGCCGTTTTCGTTTTTCTGCGCAGCAGCTGGAGTAGGGGAGGGCTCACCCGCCACTTCTGCTGCGCTCGTTTCGGCTGGCTTCCAGCGCAGATGCTTCAGTGCCTTGGCCTGATCGTTGATGCCGATGTGGGTGTATCGCATCGTCATGTTGATATCGCTGTGGCGGGCCAGCTCCTTGGCCTCCGGCAGCGACGCCCCGTTTCGCAGCAGCTCCGTGATGTGCGTGTGCCGGCCGGCGGCATGAAAATCGGCGATGCCGTCTGCCGTCTCATAGGCAATCCCCACCCGTTTCAGATCCAATTTCACCATCCGCCACGTTCGGCGCTTGCCGAGCTTCGGAAACATGACCGTGCCGGCGGAATAGTCAGGCAGCCAGGCGCGAAGCAAGGTGACCAGCTCGGGGTGCAACGGAATCACGTCGCGGCGTCTGTGCTTAGAGAATGCCGCCTCGACCGTGACCGTCGGCGGCTCAGTGACCAGGTTGAAGCTCTCCGGAGTCAGCGAGCCGATCTCATTGCGGCGAAGCCCCGTCAGGTACGCCAAAGTGTAGATGCGGGCACGAGTCTCGCCGTCAAAGCATTGAATCTCTTCGTCGCTCTCACGAGCCGATTGCACGAGCTTGATGATCTCTTCGGCCGTGAGCGCCCGGCGACGGTGACGAACATCAATCTCGGTGTTCAGCCGCTGCATGCCGATAACCGGATTGCTCACCGCCCGCTTCTTTTCAACGAGCCAGGCGCAGAACTCATCGAGCGCCTGGACGTAGTGGTTATAGGTCCGATTGCCGAGATCTTTCGTCTTTGCAAGCCCGGCGAGGAAATCCTCGACCTTCTCAGTGCTCAGATCATCCAGCGTCTTAGCATTGAGCCCGTTCACCACGCAGCGGATTCGGCTCAGCGTCAGCTTGACGTGCTTGCCGGTGTTGTTGCCGAGGCTCTTTTCAAAAGCCTTCAGGTGCTCGGTGAGCGGCTTTCGCCGTTTGGCGGCGATCGATTCTAAAGCCGGGTCAATCAGCCCCCGTTTGCGGAGCATGACTTCCGTCTCAAGCTTCGCAGCCAGCAGCTCGGTCTGACGCTTGTCGGTAAATCCCTTGACCGTGCGGCGGACGCCGTTCTCGTCGGTGTAGCCGACGATCCACGGCGAACGCTTATCATCCGCATCCGCCGAGCGTTTGTAAATTGAGGACATATACGGGACTCCTTGGAAACATATTCTTGATCGCCGTCTTGGTCAGGGCAATCGTTGTCGATCCATTTCTGTATGTCCGCATTAATCCAGCGGCTGCTGCCGCCGAAGCGAATAGGCTTGGGAATCTTTTTCGCGCTGACGAGCCGCCAGACCGTGCGCTGCGAGATGGTCAACATGCGATCCACCTGGGCAGCGGTAAGAAAACGGCGGGCACGATCGTCGTCGCCGGCAGCTGATGCAATTGCCTTATTCATGATTTGTTCCTCCTATTTGCTGTGACTGGCCCTTACGGTTCTGGGCCTTGATGAAAATCCAGGTGTGCGCGAGGTCCGCGAGTTTTGCGACTAGCGGGAGATCATCACGGCCGAAACGGCCCGATTCCTGCCACTTATCGCCATTGCGGAACAAGCGGACGAATTTGACGCTGAAGCGGTCGCCTTGCGGCGAGGTCTTGCAGCTGATTTCGCACTTGATGAGACCAAACCGAATCTCATGAATGATCTGCTCTGCCATGGGATTACTCCTTGATGAACAGGGTGGGATCAGCCGAGCTCGCGACCTCAGAACCTGCTCCCGCAGTATCGCCGGAGTCGGCCTCGGTTTTGCGAGGACGGCCGCGTTTGGGCTTCGGCGATGAGGCATCAGGCTTACGGCCGGCGCTTTCATTGCTCTTCTCGGTGCCCAACAGGGCACCTCCGGTGGCAGTGCTGGCCGCCGGCACCGTCATGCGATTGGCGATTAGCTCCGCCCGCTTAGCAATCAGCTGGCCGAGCACCTTTGAATCGCCGCCCTTTAGAACCGCTTCTTCCAGCAGGGCGACATGCGCCCGCAGGACCACCACGTCGAGGGCGGCTTCCACGCGTGTCACGGTGACCGTGACAAACTTCTCAATGAGCCGTTCCATCAGCTCCGATACGGGGCAAGACATCGGCTTCTCCCTTAAAAACAACAACGAAACGACAGCCCGCGGCCGTCAGAAGCGACCGAGTTTACGTTGGCTGACCTTCCAGGCCCCGAGAGACGCAGCCCGCACGGAACTATCGCCGCAGCCAACTACTGAAGCAGCAAGATGTTGCGATCAACCAGTTGAGTGAGAAAGTGGCAGGCAAACGAAACCTCAGGGTGCGCTCGACTTGCCGTGGCACACAGTTACACAGGCAGCAAAGTGACACAGACAGCACAGTGCCGCATGAAAGCGAAAGGAGCTGGTTGGGATAGCGTCCTTGGCGACGGGGCAAGAAAGAAAACGTGCTCACGAGAGAATTCTAACTCGGCGAAAGCGCCATTTAACTCGTATGACCTGAAGTGTCGCTCAGGGTCACTAACTTGCAAAGTGCCTTCTACGAGGCGGGTGCGTAGGATCATTCGGCAATGACGCCGCGTCCTACGTACGACATGCTCAGCCTGCGTGATCACTCGCTTTTAATTGCACTTTGCCGGTGCATTCGCTTCGCCTCGCTTGAACAGCTGGCGAACTCCTACTGGGTCACATGCCGAGATCCAAGACGAAGCGCCGTCGCGCGGTTACACGCCTTGAAACGCAATGGACTAATTCGTTCATCGCGTGTGTGCACCATTCAGTTGCCTGAGCTGAATGCGCCCCTTGCGAGCTGGAGGCCAGGGGAGTGGGGGCCTGACTTTGGTGAGCTCGCGTGGAAATTAACCAGGCGGTGGAAGCAGCGGCCTCAGATGTGCCAAGTGTTTTATGCAACGCCTCGGGCAGCAAATTGGCTGGGCGGTAGTCGCACGGGCACTATCCCACGCCCTTTTCACGTCGCGCACGATCTGGGCGTAGCGGCGATGTTTTTTGCAGTTTGGAAATCGATCCCTGATCTTCCACACCAATGGATTGATGAAGAAATGCTTGCGCCAATGCGGAAGGGCGAGAAACTGCCCGATGCATTGCTCGGCACAGATATTAATCGGCCAATCTGCGTTCTGGAATTTGGAGGCCAGTACGGGAAAAATCGGCTTCAGTCATTTCACGATGATTGCGAAGAGCGCGGACTGCCATGCCAAATCTGGTAGGGGCGGAGGCGAATTACTCAGCGGCAGGCCTGTGGACGCGGTTGTCTGCTAACACGACGCGCTACAATTCTACGGCCATCTGATTCGAAACGTAAACGCGCAGGTCACTCCAACAAATCGCCCGCCCGCAATCCCGCTTCGCGGGAGTTGCCCCCGCAAACGCCCACTTCCTATTTCCGCTTCGCGGAAAAGATAAGCGGGCTTCCCCAAGGCCGACAGACTGCAACCACGCCGCTCTAGTCGCTTCGTTTGCAATGAGCCCGCCAGGCTCCTCCCCCCGCACTCCCCTCAGCCACACGCCTGTCATGCTCACTGCTGCTCTGCGCTCCTGGCGCGTCGCGGCCACAGTCTGCATTTCTTGTTTTCGCCTCCTGGCTGCCCTCCCGGAAATACG
Organism: Anatilimnocola sp.; assembly: GCA_031394445.1. Lineage (GTDB taxonomy): Bacteria > Planctomycetota > Planctomycetia > Pirellulales > Pirellulaceae > CAYLLN01. The sequence goes on along the minus strand of JANNTN010000713.1, from coordinate 1,168 downwards.
AAAGGGCAGCCCGAAGGCGAAAACAGTTGCCTTCGGCAACCCTGGCAGTTGAACCGGCCGGAATTATCCGTGCCGGTGGTGATTAACGACCAATCAGGAAAATAGTCCGATGGAAAAAGCAAACGGAAGTGCCAAATGGGAACAGCTGAAGGAACTCTTTCCGGACATGCGGGAAGAATTCGCAAACAACGAGGCGGACAAATCGGCCGCAAGTAAGAAGCCGAAGCAAAGAACGAGTCCGCCCCCGGCGATGGCTTTCACGCATGGCCGAATAATGACCCGCGTTTGGGCTAATCCCAATCACTGGGGCGACATCAGCTGGAAAGTTGATCAAGCCCGCCAACTGCACAGCGGCATGGGGAATTATTCCCGGAGCTATTGCCCCGAGGATCTTCAAGACGCCATGCGTGGAATGTATGCGGCGAAAAGGTGGATTAAGAACGCGGAACGGCGCAGCCGTCGCCGCTGGTTCTGGTGAAAAAGAGGCCATTCCAAAACTGGAACGGCCCCTAACAGGAAAACAAAAACACCTGCCGTTTGCGCGGCAGGTTTTTCAAAGGATGAAGCCCATGAAAATGAAAACCGAAAATAACCTGAACCAATGCGAAGCGCAACCACTCCGCCTATTCCCACTCGGCGAAGTTCGAACAACACTGGGAGCACTGGAGACGCTCTCGATGTGGGATATTCTTTCCTCGCTCGACCGACATAATAGCGGCGACTGGGGAAATGTTTGTGAACACGACCGCCTGGAAAATAATCGTGCTTTAGATACTGACGGCCGCTTGTTTTCCGTTTACGACTCCAAGGAGGGCATCCGCTTCTGGATAATTACCGAAGCGGATAGAAATGTGACCACGGTTCTCTTGCCGATTGAATACTAGCGCACTCTGCCGGGCGGAATTCCGCCCGGCATTTCTGTAACCGTACCGGCAGGTCGGTTATTCGTCTGCCCCGCGCATTCCCCAGTGCTTCGCACTTGGGAGATGCTCCCGCGAAATTTCGCACTGCTCTCGCAGTACGAAGATTTCGCCCCCGCCACCGAAGCTGCCGCGGCTGCGCCGCGAAGAAAACTTCCTGAGGTGGCCTGAACGGCCACCGGCCCTGAACGGGCCTTGCGCCGGATTGGCCTGGGGGCCAATGCCGGCTTGCGGCTGGAACCGGCTCG
>JANNTN010000712.1:0-2437 GCA_031394445.1 Anatilimnocola sp. | reverse complement strand
TTCTGATTTCGCTGCAGGCCACAAGCTCTTGCCATCAAGGAGGCAAAGTTTTCCATTGCGACTGAGCGACAGGACATTACCCACGGCAAAACGCCGGCGCAAAAAAGTCGGCATCGTCACCAACGATCAGGCCACGGACTTGGTCGATACGAATAGTCTGCGGGCTCAAGGTTTTGACGTGGGCGAGGTGCCCGGCGCGTGTTTTTGCTGCAACTTCAACAAGCTGACGGAAACTGTCGGCCAGTTGGAAAAATCCGCGCAGCCCGACATTATTTTGGGCGAGCCCGTGGGGAGTTGCACCGACCTCGTCGCCACCGTCGTGCGGCCCTTGCAGCAACTTTTCAGCGCGACGTTGGATGTAGCTCCGTACGCCGTGTTGCTGAAGCCAAGTCACGGCAGCCGCATCTTAAAAGGGATCGAGAAGGGCGGTTTTTCTCCGCAAGCGGCTTACATCTTCAAGAAGCAACTGGAAGAAGCGGATGTCGTCGTAATCAACCGCATCGACGAGCTGTCGAGCGCGGAAACCGACGAGCTAGTGACGATTTTGAATGAGCAATACCCGGGAACGCCGGTCCTGCGAATGTCGGCCAAGACCGGCACGGGCTTCGAAGCATTGACCGAGTTTGTCGATCAACGCGGGCGTTTTGGCCAGCGGCTCATGGACGTCGATTACGACACGTATGCCATCGGCGAGGCCGAGTTGGGCTGGCTCAATAGCAGCCTGAAGGTCGCCGCGGCAAAGCCGTTTCGTTTGGACGACTTGCTGCTCGACATTATCTCGCGGCTACAGACGGCGCTGGCGAAACTGGACGTCGAAACGGCCCACTTGAAGGCGATTGGCATGGCCGACGGCCTGTACGGCGTTGCCAATCTAGTCAGCAGTTTCTCACCGCCCGAATTGTCGTTGCCGTCGAAGGGGGAAGTGCGTGAAGCGGAGCTAGTCGTGAATGCCCGCGTCGCGACTGATCCGGAAACGCTCACCGCCGCCGTCGAACAGGCCATTCACGATGCCTGCAGCGCCGTGGGAGCAACCGCGGCATTCAATCAAACGCAATCCTTCCGTCCCGGCCGCCCCGTGCCGACGCATCGCATCTTGCAGCCGGTGGCATAGGTTGTTCGAATCCAAATTAGGAGCGAGTCATGCGCTACTTACTGGTTGCCGCCGCGATACTTTCCTTGCCCGTGGTCATGGCCTTGGCCCAAACCAAGGCCCCCAAAACCATAAAGCGCGCTCAGCCGGGCAAGCTCCGCAGCGACATTTTCTATGCGGACGCCTTCAAAGAGGGCCTCGTGGGCGAGCGTCCGGCTGATCTGGGCAAAGCCGGGGCGATTGCCGCGGCGGGGCCGGCCTCCAGCGCGCCAGCCGCGGGCAGCAGCGCCGCAACGGGGCCCGCGGGCAGCGGCTGGTCGGCCCTCATCTCGCCGGGAACGATCGAAGACGGAATCAAGACCCTCAAGCAGCAAGTGGATAAAGAAGTAACAACGCTCAGCGATTTCAAAGGCAAAGGGCACAAGCTGGCCCGCCGCGAGTACACGATGCTGGCCATGCTGTTTGGCATCGCCAGCGAGTACGAAGGGGACGTGCGGTGGAAAAAAGATTCCGCCGTGGCCCGCGACGCCTTCGGCCGCAGCGCGGGAAATTTCAAAGTGGCGACGGACGCTGCCTTCAACGAAGCTAAGGCCCGCAAGCAAGAACTCGGCGAGCTCATCGGCGGCAGCTCCCCCTTCGGCGGCAAATCGGGCGAGCCCAAGACGAACTGGCCACAAATTGCCGGCCGCGCGCCCCTGATGCAGTATCTCGAAACGGTCTGGGAGCCGCGGCTCAAGCCGGCGCTGTCCGACAAAGCCGCTTTCACCGCCAACGCCGACAAGGTGCTGCGCGACGCGGAGATGTTCGCGGCCATCGGCGAAGTGCTGACCAAGGAAGGCATGGCCGATGCCGAAGCGGCTGAATACAAGGATTTCTGCATCAAGCTGCGCGACGGCGCGAAGCAGATCATCAACGCCGTCAAGCAAAAAGATTTTGGCGAAGCCTCCAAAGCCAGCGCCACCATCGGCAAGGCCTGCACGGAGTGCCATGAGAACTATCGCTCGTAGCTCACCGGACCACACGGCCGGGTTTCGCATCAATTCCTGCCGCCTGACGGAGCATGTCGAGGAGACGATCAACCTGTTCGTGAACATCTCGCGTCTGCGAGACGACGAACAAGCCGTTGAAGGCAACAACCGAGCCGGGGCCTCCCACGTCATCCCAACTGTCAGGGCGTACGGAACTCGTAATCAAATCGGTCAGCTCATCGGGTATGCCGTGAAAGTCGGCGATTTCCAGCGGGTGCGAATCCCGCCCGGCCAATCGGTCGCTCGGCCGGAAGCAACCAGGGCGATAGAGGAGGTAACAAATCTGTTGAAGTACTCTGGTGTAACGGGTCACCTCGGG
>JANNTN010000639.1:0-5952 GCA_031394445.1 Anatilimnocola sp. | reverse complement strand
GATGTAGGCAAAGTCGGGCACTGAGTGAACTCAACAGAAAAATGATTCGAGAAACAAATGACCAATGACCAAGCACCAAGCACCAATGACCAATGCAGCTAGTCGGCTTCGCTCGGACTAGCTTGGTGGTTCAAATTGAGTTGGTCATTGGTGCTTGGTGCTTGGTCATTGGTCATTTGTTTCTCGAATCATTTTTCTGTTGAGTTCACTCAGTGCCCGACTTTGCCTACATCGCTCGAGACGCTACCGGCCAAAAGGTCAGCGGCACGCTCTCTGCGGCGACGGAGCGCGAGGTTCTGGGCATTCTCTCCGGACGCTCGCTCTTCCCCGTTCAGGTCACCGCTTCGAAGGCATCCATGGCCCCCGGCGCAAACCTCCGCGTTCGCGGCCAGGTGATGGCGACGGTCTATAGCCAATTGGCCGCGCTATTGCGTGGTGGCGTGCCGATGCTGCGGTCGCTGGCCGTCCTCAAAGAGCAATCGTCGAATAAAAACCTCAAATCCATCTTGGATGAGGTTTATCGCCGCGTCGAAGACGGCTCCACGCTGGGGGATGCGATGGCCCGTTTTCCGCGGGCTTTCAACGAAATGGCCGTGAACATGGTCCGCGCCGGCGGCGAAGGCGGCTTTCTCGAAGACGCGCTCGACCGCGTCGCCTCGTTCACCGAACAACAAGAAGACCTGAAGGGCCGCACGATTAGCGCGATGGTCTATCCCATCTTGCTCGGTTCGGCTGGAACCACGGTTGTCAGTGTGCTCGTGGTGTTCTTCGTTCCCAAATTCGCCGTGATGTTTGAGCGGCTGCGCGAGCGGGGCGAGCTGCCGTGGGCCACGGAGATGCTGCTCTGGGTTTCTGAAACTTGCCGCAGCCCGATTTTGTTGTTCATCATCCTGCCGGGCCTGTTGGCCATGGCTTTTTTCGCTTATCTGCGAATGCAGACGCCCGAGGGCCGGCGGGTAGCCGACTATCTGCGAATCAAAATTCCGATGGTCGGCCCCATTCTGCTCAGCTTCGCTGTCGCTCGGTTTTGCCGCGTGCTGGGAACGCTCCTTCATAACGGCGTACCGATCTTAAAAGCGCTTGAAATCAGCCGCGAAGCGTCTGGCAACAAGATTTTGACCGAAGCGATCGCCGAAGCGTCGGACAACATTTCGTCGGGTCAATCGCTGGCCGCGCCGTTGGCGTCGAGCGGGCATTTTCCCAAGATGGTCGTGGAGATGATTGCGGTCGCCGAGGAATCCAACACGCTCGATACGGTGCTGGTGGGCCTGGCCGACGACCTGGAAAAACGAACCTCGCGTCAACTCGACCTGTTCGTTCGTCTGCTCGAACCGATCATGCTGATGATTCTGGCCGGCATCGTGCTGATCGTCGTGATCGCGCTGCTCGTTCCTGTTATTAAGATGGGCCAGACCATGGGGTAAAGCCGCGAAATGCTCCAGCGCCGGCCTGTTGCTCGTTAAGAAAAACCTTACAAACCTACTAATTGAATACCTTTCCCGGAGATATTGATATGAACCGCCGTCGTAGTCATCGCAACGCCTTTACCCTCATGGAAATCTTGCTGGTGCTGGCCATTCTGGTCGTGCTCGGCTCGATGGTTGGCGTGGGCTACTTCAAGGTGCAGCAGGGTGCCATGAAGAGCATCGCCACCAGCCAGCTTGCCACCCTGAAAAGCGCCGTCAACATGTACACATTGCACATCGGCACTCCGCCGAACGATTTGCAAGCTCTGATCGAAGCACCGCCCGATTTGTCAACTCCCGCCAAATGGTCCGGCCCGTATCTCGAAAATGAGCAAAAGCTCCCCGAAGATCCGTGGAATCAGCCGTATCAGTATGAAGTCACCGACCCCTCGAACGGCAAATTCCGCATTTGGTCGAACGGTCCCGACATGCAGCCCGGCAGCACCGACGATATTACCACGGAGCTGTAATCGTTAGCCTCAGGTCATAAGTCCCATGTCCAAGGTCCACTACTCATCGCGAAGCAGGCGTGACGTTGGGCCTTGGGTTTCCAGCGCCCGGCAGCGCGGCGGCTACACCCTGATGGAGCTGCTGTTGGTGATGGCGATTATTGTTGCCCTCGCCGTAGTGGCCGGGCCGTCGTTTCAAGGCACGCTGCGCCGCATGTCGTTGAGTTCGGCTGCCGACACGGTGCGGGCCGAGTTGACCCGGGCTCATGTCATGGCCATGCGCACGGGCCGCATTCACGCCTTTCAGTACGAGAGCGGCGGTACGAAATACAAGATTGAGCCGTGGATCGGCGGCGACGATGCCTTGGAAAGCCCCGAGGGGGAGCTGGGTGCCACGCCAGCACCGGTCGCAACGACAAATACCGAAAACTCCGAGCCTACTCTGCCCGAAGGCACCAAGTTTTCCGCAGGGGATGCCGCGTTTTCGAGTCGCGGGCAACGCGTGGAGGAAGAAGTGATGGGGATGAGTTCGAGTGCGGCCAATTGGTCGCGTCCCATTCTGTTCTATCCGGATGGCTCCGCTGGTGATGCCTTTATTGTGGTCGGCAACGAGTATAACGCCGGCATCCGCGTCGATCTTCGCGGGATCACCGCCTCGGTGCGCGTCGGCCAAATCTCCGATCTGCGCATGCTCGAAAGCGACTCGACGCTCGCGGTGCAGTAGTTCTCGAATGCAAGTGTAAGCTATGCTATCTTTCTGACTTCTAATTTCCGACCTCTCACCTTTTCCTGCCCTATGCTCTGCCGCGGCGTGCGTGGTGCAACGACGGCTGACGACAACACGCGGGAAGCGATTCTCACCGCGACACGTCAGCTTCTTGCGCTGATGATTCGCATCAACAGCATCGAGCCCGAGCACGTGGCCAGTGCCATTTTTAGCCTCACGCGCGATCTCGACGCCGAGTTTCCCGCGCTAGCCGCCCGCCAGCTCGGCTGGCTCGATGTGCCCTTGCTCTGCACTTACGAAGTTGATGTTCCCGGCAGCCTCCGCCGCTGCGTTCGCGTGTTGATTCACTGGAATACCGATAAGCCGCAGAGCGAAATCCGCCACATCTACGTGAAGGATGCTGAGCGCCTTCGCCCCGACCTTTGCAAGCTGCCCCCCGTGGATATGCCCGAGCTGGAGAAGTGGATTGCCGATCAGATGGGAAAGATGAAGGCAAAGTGAGCGGTGAGTAGGTGGAAATGAATTGTCTTCTGCGGCCATACCGCGATGGCGATCAAGCCGATTTGGTTCGCCTGGCTAACAACGCCAAAGTCGCAGAACATCTGCGCGATCTGTTTCCGCAACCCTACACCTGGGCCGATGCCGAGAATTGGATTCGCCACGCGGCACGGGAGCAGCCGAATCTGAATTTCGCGATCTGTCACGACAGTAAATTTATGGGCGGCATTGGCCTGATGCCGGGGGCCGACATTCATCGCGTCTCGGCCGAGGTTGGCTATTGGTTGGGCGAGCCTTACTGGGGCCGAGGGATTGCCACTGCCGCATTAACTGAGCTATCGAAATATGCCTATAGCACATTTTCCGAACTGAATCGCCTGTTTGCCTACGTCGATGAAGATCACTTCGCTTCGATTCGCGTGCTGGAAAAAGCCCGGTTCCGTCGCGAGGGCCGTCTGCTTGGCGCGGCGATCAAGCACGGGCGAATTCACAACCAGCTTTTGTTTGCACTCACTCGGGCGGAATACTCCAGCGCTTTGCCCGCCGGAGATCGCTAAGACAACTGTGCTGCGGCTCAATCGTCCGAATAGAGTGGCAAGCGCACCGTGAACACGGCCCCGCTTCCCAATTCGCTGTGGGCCGAAATCTGCCCGCCGTGCGATTCCACGATTGCCTTGCAAATGCTGAGGCCCAACCCAGTTCCACCGGCCGTTCCGCCAGCCGTTTGGTCGCGTCCGCGAGCCTTGTCGGCCCGATAAAAACGATCAAATACCTGTGGCAAGTCGTCCGGAGCGATCCCTGCGCCGTTGTCTTCCACTCGCAATTGCACCCGTCGCGCCACATCGTCCCGAATCACGTCGATCCGAACATAACCGCTGTTCTCGTGATTCTTAGCATCCGAATTGAGAGCCGAATACCGAATCGCGGTGAACTTAATCGCGTTGTCGAGCAAATTGCTGATAACCTGGCGCAAGTGGTGGCGGTTTCCCGGAACGGTGCAGGCAGTCAACTCTCCTGGCCTTAGTTCCACCCCGAGTTCATCGGCAACACCTTCGAACATCTCGACGACACGGGCCACAATTTGGTCGAGTCGCACCGGCTCAAAATCGGCCTGCAACCGCTCGGAATCCGTCTCTGCCAGCAGCAGCAACTGATTGACGAGCGTTTGCAGCGATGAGCATTGCTCGATCACCAGGCCGAGAATCTCGCGATACTCCTCATCGCTCCGCTGGACGCCCAAAGCCACTTCCACGCTGCTGCGAATCGCCGCCAACGGCGTGCGCAGATCGTGTGCCGCGTTTGCCAAAAAATCGTGCTCTTGCTGCAAATAGGTCGCGATCCGATCCAGCAATCCGTTGATCGTTTTAGCCAAACTGTCAAGTTCGTCCCCCGTGCCGCGGATCGGCAGCCGCTCGCCGAATTCGCCCGGATGGAGTCGCGCGGTCGTTTGAATCATCTCGGCCAGCGGCTGAATCGTGCGGCTGGTGAGCACATGTCCCACCAGTGGAGAAACCAAGAGAACGAAAAACCCCACGCCCCCCACCAACCGATCGATGGTACCCATGTCGCGGGCCACGTATCGCTGGGAGCAGCCGACGCAGACGCGAGCCCCTTCCTTGATGGGCGGGTCGAGCTCGCTATACGACAGCCGATACTCATTCACGCTAAAGGCTTTTTGGCGTTTTTGTTCCGTTGTTAGCGGCGGCAAATCGGGCGTGTTGCGGCTGACCCAGGTCGGGCGGTCTTGATCGTCGTAAAACAACACAAACCAGCGGTGAAACTCGTGCCCCTCCGCCTTGCGATTCAGTTCTTCGGTAACAGCCGGCCATTCATAAGCCTGGTTGTTCGCAAAGTGCAGCTTGATTTCCAGCGAATCCTCGCGGAGCACTTCGTCCAGGTCGGAAATCAACATCACCCGCACGCCGGCCCGAACCGCGAGCAGAATGAGCAGACCCGTAACTGCCACTGCTCCGGCATTCCACAGCATGAGCCGCGTGCGGAGGGATCGAAACTGTGAAGGCAAGGAGATGAAGAACACAGGAGGGATGCAGGACTGTCGTGCTGAGGCCTTGGGAAGCGGCGCGTGGCCGATGCTAAAGCCTAGAGTCTAACGCCGAAAAGCCACAGCCTAATATCCTCTAGCCCGCCTTCAGCAAATAGCCTCGGCCGCGAATCGTTTGAATCAGCGCCGCATCGAAGCCTTTGTCGATTTTTCCCCGCAGGCGGTTGATATGAACTTCGACCACGTTGGTTACGCCCTCCCAATCGGCCTCCCACAGATGCTCGCACAGCATTTTGCGGGTGACCACCTGCCCCGCGTACCGCATGAGGAACTCCAGCAAGCTGAACTCCGTCGGCGTCAGGGTGATTTCGGTTTCGCCACGGGTGACGCGGCGTGTCGCCAGATCGAGTGACAGCGGACCGACATTCAGCGTCGATCCCGGCCGGTCTTGAGCCCGGCGGCAGATGGCTTCGAGCCGCGCCAATAGCTCGGGAAAGGCAAACGGCTTGACGAGATAATCGTCGGCCCCGGCTTTGAGCCCTTGCACGCGATCTTCGACCGATCCCAGCGCGGTCAGCATCATCACCGGCGTGCGGGCACCCGTGGTCCGCATCATCCGCATGACTTCTTTACCCGGCAGATCGGGCAACATCAGGTCGAGAACGACGGCGTCGAACTTTTGCGAAGTGGCTTGCTCCAGCCCGCGCTGGCCGCTGCGGACCCATTGGCAGGTGTGGCCCGCCTCGCACAGGCCACGATGAATCGCCTGGCCCAGCACGTTGTCGTCTTCGATTAGTAGCAGGTTCATCA
>JANNTN010000553.1:0-1764 GCA_031394445.1 Anatilimnocola sp. | reverse complement strand
GAAGGGAATCTCGGGACGGGGCCGTTCCAGATTACGGTGACTGCCGACAACGGTGGGAACCTATTTGAGTACAACGCCGGGGGCACGGCGGAAACGAACAATGTTACGACCGCGGCGTTTACGTCCGCGCTGGCCAACTATGCCGATTTGCAAGTGCAGAATCTCACGGTCACGCCGTCGGTTAGCGTGCAATCGGGCACGACGCTGCAAATCACGTGGAACGACGCCAACACGGGAACATTGGCGGCGATAAGTTCGTGGAACGACCGGATCGTCATCACCAACACGACGACGGGTGAAATTCTGTCGAATGCGGTACTGGCGTATAACGCGGCACCCGAAGGAAATGGCCCGCTCGATGCGGGGCAGAGCAAGGCGAGGCAGTATTCCTACAAGTTGCCCGATGGTGGGCGTGGTGTCGGGCAGATTCAGGTTTCGGTATCAGCCGATACCTTTGGCAACATTGCTGAGGTCAACGCGGGCGGCACGGGGGAAACGAATAATAGCGCTAGCTCGACGCTCACCTCGACGCTCGCCGCGTATCCCGATTTGCAGGTGCTCAATCTGGCTTTGGACGTGACCGCGCCCGTGCAATCGGGCAGTCTGGTGACCGTGCGATGGGACGATGCCAACACGGGGACGGCTGCCACTTCCACGAATTGGAATGATGTCTTAACGGTCAAGAACCTTACGACCGGGCAAACGCTGGCCACGCTCACGATTCCCTACGATGCGGCAGTTAGCGGATCGATTGGGGCGGGCGCGTCGCGATCGCGGCAGTATGCCTTCACGATTCCGGAAGGGAACGCGGGGGTCGGGCAACTTCAGTTCCAAGTCGCCACCGAGACGGGCAACGCGTTCTACGAATACAACGCGACGGACACGGGTGAAACCAACAACAGTGCTACCGCGACGACGACCGTCAGCCTCGCGCCTTATCCCGATTTGGCCGTATCGAATGTGACGGCTCCAACTCTGGTGATTGGTGACCCGGCGACCGTGACGGTGGGTTGGCGCGTGACCAATGTGGGCACGAAAACCACGGGCAACGTGTCGTGGGTCGATCGCGTGGTGGCATCGAAGGATGCGATTGCCGGCAATGGCGACGACATTGTGCTGGGCAGCTTTACGAGAACCGGGGGCCTGGAACCGACCGGAGCGTACGACCGGAGCGAGACGTTTTTGCTGCCGCCCGCGCTGCAAGGCCGCTTTCATCTGTTCGTGCTGACGAACGTCGATGGCGTGGTTTTTGAGAACGGCCTGACCTCGAACAATTTTGCCGAGCCGGCGAATCAATTTGATGTTGCGCTCATTCCGTATGCCGACTTGGTCGTTAACACGGTGAGCGGGCCGACGTCAGGCGCGAGCGGGCAAGCGGTGACCGTCAATTGGAGTGTTACGAACCAAGGGATTGGCACGACGAACACGGGAACTTGGACCGATTCGGTTCGCCTGGCGCGAAACGCCGACGGCACGAACATCGTCGCAAGCGTGGGCGCGTTTACACATGGTGGATTTCTCGCTCCCGGCGGATCGTACGACCGCACGGCGGAAGTGATTTTGCCCAATGGAATTTCCGGCACGTTTTATATCGTCGTCGAGTCATCCGGGCCGTACGAGCACGTGTATGGCAACAACAATACGCGTGTGTCGGGGCCGATGAACGTCACCTTCACTTCGCCACCCGATCTGTTGCCCACGAGCATCAGCATTGCGGCCGATACGGCCACCTCCGGAGACACAATCACGGTCAGTTGGAGCGTA
>JANNTN010000506.1:0-4416 GCA_031394445.1 Anatilimnocola sp. | reverse complement strand
CCCAACGGAGTGATCGGCCAGTCCACCTACGATTTCGCCGGCAACCTCCTGACCGGCACCGATTTGTACGAGCAAACGAAGAAATTCAAGTACGACGGTCTCTTTCGCATCGTCCACACGGAGCTGCCCGTCTCGGCTGTTCCTGGCAGTTCGGGCCCCGCGGCCAAGATGGAGTTCGGCTACGACCTGGTCGGCAACAAGCTCTTCGAGACGGACGCTAACGGCAACCGCACGACTTACGAGTTCGACGCGATCTACAACTTGAAGGAACAGGAAGACGCGGTCGGCAACGTGACCGCCTACGAATACGACGACAGCAACCATCTGGTCAAAGAAACCCACACTAACAACGGCACGCCGATTCTGGAGAAGCTGTACGACAATGGCGGCCCGATTGTTGACGGTCTGGGGCGTCCCACGCTGGTAACGCTGAAACTGATGAACCCCGGCGTGGCGAGCGGTCCCGTCACGAACGAATTGCGTTATGAATATGTCGATGCCGAGAAAAAGGTCATCTACACGGATCCACGCGGAAAGGACATGGTGGAGGTGAGCGATGGCCTGGGCCGCTTGCTCAGCCAGACCCTCGATGCCGCCGATCTCGCCTTGAAGACCGAGTACACCTACGACGCCCTGGGCAACGCCCTGACGGTGAAGGATCCCCGCGGGACCGAACCGGATGTGATCTACGAGTACGACGGCTTAGGCCGGAAGATCAAGGCGACGTACATCGCCACTGCCGACGATTCCGGACTCGTCACCGAGTCTTACGTTTATGACGGTGCCGATCATTTGATCGAGCACACCGACCAGCGTGGAATTATTTTCAGGACCGAATACGATCGCGTGGGCCGCGTCGTCAAGAACACGATGATGGAGCCCCAGAGCAACGGCGGCGAAGAGTTGACCGTGTCGGAGATTGAATATGACGACAGAGCCCGCACAGAAACCGAAACCGACGCCAACGGCAACGAAACGGAAAAATTGTACGACGGCCTGCGCCGCATCACCCATCTCAAGGACGCCGAGGACAACGAGGCCAAGTTCCAATACGATGGCGCCAACTTGCGGCAGCAGATCGATATCAAAGGCCACAAGAAGACGTTCGAGTACGACGAACTCAACCGCCTCGTCAAAACCAACGAATACGATTCCGGCGTCATTAGGACCACGGTCGAAGCCGAGTATATCGACGATGAGAATCGCGTGGAAACAACCGGCCGTAACGAGTCCAAGGCCATCGAGCAGCACGATTCCGTAGGCCGCCTCGTCGAGCGCAGCGTCGAACATGCCGACCTGGCCCAATACTACGGCAGCGAGACAATCGTGCTGGAGAAATTCGAATACGACCAAAACGGCAACAAGACGCTATCCATCGACGCCGAAGGCAATCGAACCCAATACATCTATGACGGCGCGAACCGCGTGCGGTTCATGATCGCGGGCTACCAGTCGCCGGTCGCGGCGTCCACCGAGTACACCTACGACCGCGCGGGCAACGTGCTCACCGTCACCGATCCCCGCGGCAATACGGTGACCCACAGCTACGACGAGCGAAATCGCCGTAAAAGCACCACCAATGCCGTGCCAGAAACCACGCTCTTCAAGTACGACGAAAAAGATAATCTCCGGCAGCTTACCGACGCCAAGGGGAACATCACGACGTACACCTCCGGCGAGCTGAACGAGCTGTTGTCCGTTGATGAATCGGCCCGTGGCGGCGGCATTACTTACTGCGTCTATGACGGCAACCGCAACAAAATCGCCCAGCAGGACGCCAACGGCAACCTGGTCACCTTTCAATACGACGGACTCAATCGGCTTACCGACACGTTCCAGCATTACTTGGCCGGCAATCTTCCGCTCCCCCGCGCCTCGGTCCCAGAAGACCCCGGTGCCAGCAGTGCCGCGCATTGGGAGATCGAATTTGACGACGCGGAAAACCAGGTCACGGACACCGACCCTCTCGGCCAGCAGGTGATTCACACGTTCGATTATCTCGACCGGCCCGAGAAGTTGGAATACTCCCTGCACGCCGACGAAGAACTCGACTATCAGCCTGAGTCCATCGAATTCGAATACGACGATGAAGAAAGCACCTCGTCCGTCACCGAGAAGAAGAAAGTCGGCCTAAACATCGTCACGGAAGAGTATGAATTTCAGAACGACAAACTCAACCGCCTGGTTTCCGCGAAAAACTACGACGATCTCGAAACCGAGTACCGCTATTACAAGACAGGCAACCGCAAATCGGTAAAAGACCCGGACGATTTTCTGACGACTTACGAGTACGACGCGCGCAACCGTTTGACGAAGGTTGCCACCGAAGCCGGTGAGACTCTCTACGGCTACTGGGAAAACGGCTTGCTCAAGTCGATTCTCTATCCCAATGGCACGCTGGCGGATTACGGTTTTGCCGATTCTTACGACAAAGCCGATCGGCTCACCTACGTCGTCAACACGTTGCCGAGCGGCCAGATTGCCTCCAGCTATGAGTACGTTTACGACGCCAACGGCAATCGCGCGCGGCAGGTGGAAAGCCACCGCGACATCAACGGCGGCGCGCCGGAAACAACGATTTATAGCTACGACGCTCTCGACCGCCTGACCCAAGTCAACTATGGATCGACTGGGTCGGTGGCGTACGGGTACGACAACATCGGCAATCGCACCAGCGAAACCGGAACCGATCCGCTCACCGGTCAGCCGATCCATCGCACGTACAATTACGACCGGCTCAACCACTTGTACCAGGTCGTCAATCAGCTCGATTCGACGAAAAATGTGGCCTACGACTACGACGCCAACGGAAATCGCATCGCCCGCTATTCGGGCGACGTGACCGCGGCGGCGGGTCCCGGCGGCACGATTGTGATCACGGCTGGCACCAATGTCACCTCCACGGAATTTGCCTACAACATTCGCGACGAGCTCGCCAAGGCGGCTGACGAAGCGGGGGAAGACGTAACTTTCGACTACGACGCAGCCGGCATGCGCGTCAAGAAAATCACCGCTGACGGTGAGACACGCTATCTGTACGACGCCGAGTCCACGTTGCTCGAATACGATGCCGACGGCGAAACCACCGCCAAGTACAACTACGGCTATCACCTGCTGTCGCGAACCGAGGTCGATGCGTCTGCCGCCGACTCGCGCGCGAATCTGTTTTACCTCTACGATGGCTTGACCAGTACTTCCGAACTCGTGAACGAGGCCGGTGCCGTCCAGGCCACGTATCAATACGACGCCTGGGGCAACCTTCGCGACACGGTGGATTCCACGAGCAATCCCAAGCAATTCACGGGCTACGAGCTCGATCCTGAGACCGGGCTGCTCTATGCCAACGCCCGCTACTACGACTCCACCACGGGCACCTTCCTTACGCAAGACTCGAACATGGGCCAGGCGAACGTACCGCCGAGCCTGCACCGCTATTTGTATGCTTTCTCCAACCCGTTGCGCTATGTGGATCCCACCGGGCACGCCAATGAGGAAGCCCAAGACTGGTCCGACAAGCTGTATTCGTGGGGCGTGTTTCAAGGGGTCGCCGACATCGTGCCAGAGGTCGCGAAGGCGATCCCAAAGCTGTTCGATCCCGACTACCGCCTTGCCCAGCACCGAAAAGAGCAAGACGACTGGGCCAAAGCAGTCGAAAAGGCGTACATGAAAGGGGACGATCCCACCCGTGCAGTGGCCATCGGCGTGCTGGGCGAGGAAACCACCGCGGCGATCGAAAAGCGCGCTCAGCACGGTGCCGACCCGGCGACGAACTTGCTCCTGCTCGTAATGGACAGAACTGGGGTCTCGAACGCAGTCCAAGCCTGGAATCGCGAAACCTTCGAGGGAGACAAGATTTCCGATCGGGAAGCAGGCAAAATGTATGTAATGGCGGGCTTTCAAGCAATTAACACGGTGATCACGGTTGCGAACTGGTTCGAGAAGCTGACGGGTTCTCCGATTTCTTTCGGCGGAAAGACAGTGCGGGAAGCAGAGGGCGCTGCGGAGAAGAAAGCCACGAGCACTATTGACAAGGCCATTAAGAAAGTGAAGGAGTTAGGACAGAAGTATCTGCCAGTCAGCGGTGCCACCACGGATATGCGCTCGATCATCAAAGACCATGCCGGGGACAGGTTTGTGATCGGCATCCGCGCCACCGATCCGATCTCGGGAGCCGGCACCCGATTGGCCAGTAGGCTCGGTCTGGCGGCAAAACCGGAATACGTGAAAGCGAAATCCACTTTCGGGTTCCTCAAGAATCCACACAACCCCAAGCAATGGCTGGGATCCGATCTCGACATCGCCTATGTGTACGACAACAAGAGAGGAAGGTTTTTGACCAACGCCGAGGTTATCGGCGAAATCAAAACGCCGCTCAACGTGAAGATGAGGCAGAACGGTATCTGGACAGATCCCATT
>JANNTN010000499.1:0-5845 GCA_031394445.1 Anatilimnocola sp. | reverse complement strand
CGACCAAGAAGTCGCGGTAAGCGAACTCTGGGTCCTCGATGCGGCGGTAGCCGAGCTCGGTCTCCCAGCGAGCGGGCGGGCGGTAGCGACTCAGCACGGCCTTGCCGTCGTTCGAGTGCTCGCCCGGCTTATATCCGGCCTTCTCGATTGCCGTCATGATCAGGTCGAGCGCCTCGCGATTGCTCTTCAGATCCGGGGCAAAACCTCCTTCATCGCCAACCGCGGTGTTCAGCTTCTTATCGTGCAAAACCTTTTTCAGGCTGTGAAAAATCTCGACGCCGCACCGCAGCGCGTCGCTAAACCGCTCAAAGCCCAGCGGCATCACCATGAACTCTTGCAGATCGACCGAGTTATCGGCATGAGCCCCGCCGTTGATGATGTTCATCATCGGGGCCGGCAGCAGATTCGCTCCCACGCCACCCAGATACCGATACAACGGCTGCTGGCAAAAATTGGCCGCGGCCTTCGACACCGCCAGCGACGCGCCGAGCATCGCGTTCGCGCCCAAGTTCTTTTTGTTGTCCGTTCCGTCGAGCTCGATCAGCCGTTGATCGACGCCAATTTGGTCGATCGCGTCCCAACCCATCAGGGCGTCGGCAATCGACGAATTGACATGCGCCACCGCCTGCGTCACGCCCTTGCCCAGAAACACGCTCTTGTCGCCGTCGCGCAGCTCCCACGCTTCATGCACGCCCGTGCTGGCCCCGCTGGGCACCGCCGCCCGGCCAAACGAGCCATCGGAAAGCGTAACTTCCACTTCAACGGTCGGGTTTCCGCGGCTATCGAGAATTTGGCGTCCGTGAACGGCGGCAATCAGGCTCATGGGAATTCAGGAGGCAGGAGTCAGGGAACAGGAGTCAGCAGACGGCCATATTGTGGCGAATGGCCGCTGGACTGACTAGGTGCCGCGACACCAACCCGATGCGTCAGCGAGGGGCCGCCCGTATTATTGTCGCTTATGGCTGCAAGTGAATCTCAGGAATCAAATCCGGCACGATCTCGATCCGGGGAAACTCTTCCTGGCTCTCCAGTATCTCGCGGCAGCAGATTTCCAACTCGCTGAATAGTTTATCGAGATCGAGATCGAGATATTTGGGGCGGTAATCTTCCAGATAGCCGCGGCTGCCGTGATACAGTTTTTTCGCCCCGCGAATGTTGCCGTTGCCAAAGTGGTGCAGGCAAACGGCAACTTGAATCAGTCCCTGAAAAAACCGCCGCGATAGGCCGGAAGTGTCGGCCCACAACTCCTCCCACACTTCGTGGGCCTCGAAGAAATCGCACTTGTTGAAGTGCTCGATCCCCTCCAAGTAGCGCGGGTCGTGGGTGGTTTCAGCCATGCCGCCCAGTATAAGCGACGATCGCGTGCCGCCTCAGGGCCTCACGAGCCGCTTAGCGAGTTTGCCCGGCCAAGGCTGCCGGGTTCCAGAAGGACAACCTGCCGGTGGCGGTCTTCTTGCCCCCAGCAAGCACGACGATTTCCGAGCCGAGCGTTTTGCGAGTGCTCGTGGCGTCGTTAAGTTTTCCCTTCAACAGCGTTTTGCGAGCCCCAAAGCCGATTGCGCCAAGTGACGACTCGCGATACACAATGTCGCCGCCGCCGCTGGTGGCTTTCGTGTAAATCACGGTCAAGCGTTGCGTCGCCTCATTCAGCACGACGATCGGCCGCGTGCCCGCGGTATCGACCGAATACAGCGGATCCCATGTCCCGTTGGGGCGCCGCACCAACAATCCGATTTGCGGAGCACCGCGTTTGTCGAAGCTGGTTTTGATCGCAGCATACAGCGTGCCATCCTGGGCCACGACCAGATTGATGTGATCGTCGGCAAAGCCCCCCTTCTTACTCTTGACGGTATCGTTCCTGATCGACACCGATTCCGACCACGCGGCCGGATCGGTATCGTCGGCGTGCGTACGAAATCCAAACGCTCGGCTATTTTGGTTGGACCACATCACGCCGAGCTCCCCGCTGGGCATGGCCGCGATGGCACAGATGTCATCTTTGGTCGTGTCGGCGGCAATCGTGATCGCTTCGCTGAAATTCATATAAGGAAAATCGCTGTAACGCACTTCCATCGTGGTCTCGGCGTCCGAAGCCAGCCACAGGCGTCCCTTGGAATCGAAATCGATGGTCGCCGTTTCCACTCCTTCGCTGAGCAGCACATCGACGACCAAGGGCTGCAACGTCCACGGCTGATAGGTTGGCGTTTCTCCGCCCAAAAATTCCAGCGACGCAAGTTGTGACTGTGTTCCGTCGAACAAAAGCACATGGACCAGGTCGTCGGCCGTTTTTACGTCCGCTTGGACTTTCAAGTCGGTGGTCAACTTTACAAGGTTCGTCCATTCTGCGCCATCCAGCCGGCGCACCCATGTGCCCGTGTTATCGGGCAAAACGCTGAACCAGGTTCCGGATTTTTCCCAGACCTTCGATTGGGGTTTTTCACCGGTTGAAACGCTGACGGATGGACTATCTGTGCCCGAGGTATTGCCGGGCCGCGGCGGCGAACCAGTTGCAAGGTTAATGAACGGCGACAGCGTCATTGGCAGCCGCGCTTCCAGCGTCTCGAGGCGCAGCAGACGAGAACGTGGACGGCGAGAAGAGGGGGAATGCATGATGCAAGTGACGATGGTAAAATGCAGGGACGAGCAACGTGCAAGCCGGGTTTCGCCCGATCGACTAGCTCGGTGGAGGCAGATGGGGCCCTGGGTCGCAGTGTAGTTACGGCCTGCTCCAATCGAGCGGCGCAAAAAAAAGGGCAAGCCGAAGCTTGCCCTTAAACCGTCTGAGTTTGTCGAATTTGCCGATTATGCCTTGGCGGCGTCCAGAGCCTCTTGCACTTTCGACTTCGTTGGGATGCCCTGAAAGCGTTGTGTGGGTTTGCCACCTTTGAAAATCAAGAGCGTGGGAATCGCATCAATTCCATACGTGGCTGCCGACTGTTGATTGTCGTCGATGTTCACTTTGCCGATCTTCGCCGAACCGGCATATTCGGCCGCCAATTCGTCAATCATTGGGGCGATCTTCCGGCAGGGGCCGCACCAGGGAGCCCAAAAATCGACCAGCACCGGCTCTTGGCTGTTGAGCACTTCCGCTTGAAAGTTCGTGTCCGTGAGTTCCATCACATTGGCAGCGGCCATTTCCATTCTCCTTATTTCGATTTTGGGTTATTGCGTTATTGGTGCGTCGTAATTATCGGTCTTCGGCAAGTGCGTCGCCGATTGTAGGAACGTCGGGCCGCGTTCGTCAATGTACCGGTTGTGCGGCCGCTCGTCGTAAGTCCCGACGCCGCTTGTGTCTGCGGCGTGGCCAACCTACGTTGAACGGCAGCATATCTGCCTCCTTTGTCAGCCGGGACACTTGCAAAAGACACGATTCCATGACTTTGATGAGCGACACGAAATTCTCCTGCTTTCTGGTCGAAAAGCATGACGCTGGTAACATCCGCCGCGGTGTCACCGAACGCTCGATAAGTGATTTGCCGCCGGGCGATGTGATTGTGCGAGTGGCCTATTCATCGCTTAACTACAAGGACGCGTTGGCGTCGGAGGGGCATCCCGGTGTCGTCCGCAAGTTGCCGCATGTGCCGGGCATCGACGCTGCGGGCACGGTTGTTGAAACCAGCGACTCTCGCTTTCGCACCGGCCAGGAAGTCGTGGTTACCGGCTACGAACTCGGCGCGCCCCGGTGGGGCGGCTGGTCGGAGTTGATTCGCGTGCCGGCCGATTGGATCGTGCCGCTCCCCTCCGGCCTGTCGCTCAAGGAAACGATGGTTCTCGGCACGGCTGGCTTTACCGCGGCCCAGTGCGTCCACGCCATCGTGCTAAACGGCGTCACGCCCGATGACGGCGAAATTCTCGTCACCGGCGCAACCGGCGGCGTCGGTTGCCTTGCTCTCAGGCTATTGGCCAAGCTCGGCTATGCGGTCGTTGCGTTGACCGGCAAAGAAAAATTGAAACCAAAGCTTTACGAATGGGGCGCGGCCCGCGTGCTGAGTCGCGAAGAAGCCGTCAGCACCAGCGATAAGCCGCTACTCTCGACATTTTGGGCCGGCGCGATCGATACGGTCGGCGGTTCGACGCTCGCCACGATCGTTCGCGAGACAAAACCTTACGGCGTCGTCGCCGCCTGCGGCCTCGTCGGCGGCACCGACCTGCCGTTAACCGTCCACCCCTTCATCCTCCGTGGTGTCACGCTCGCCGGCATCGGCTCCTCGCTCCTACCCCACGACCGCCGTCTCGAAATCTGGCGCAAGCTCGGCCACGAGTGGAAGCTCGACGGTCTCGACGAGCTAACCACCACCATCGGCCTAAACGACTTAGAATCCAAGATTCAAACCATGCTCAAAGGCGAAATCATCGGCCGCACCGTATTAGACGTGGGGTAGGCTTCCAGCCTGCCTCGCTTATTTGCCCTTGGCTACCTCGTTCTTGCCGCCAGCTTTCTCAACCGTCAACAGCATCGGCAACGAGCACTGATTCTCCTCGACCTGGGCCGTGGCAAAAAAGGGCCGCGTTTGCTCCCGCACCCACGGCTCGGCGCGGAGAAAGATCGTTCGCTCGGTTTGCTTTTCGGGAATCAACACACCTGACAAGCCGATGTCATCGACGATGATTCCATGCGGAAGATTAGCCACCTCGAACGCAATTCGATCTTCAAAACCGTTCCGCTCGGCACGCAGCTTCACCGCGATCTTTCCGCCGGGAGCAATCGTCAACTCCTGCATTGGCGGGAACTGAGCCACCCCCTCAGCCGGGAGCAAACCTGCTCCCGAAGCTGCTGGATTGAGTGGCGTTAAATGAGCAATCACCTTCGACTTAGCCGCTGTCTTGATCGTTCCTAAGCTGCCCGCGTCCTTCGTCCGCTCGGTGCCGCACACTGTGGCCGTCGCGGTGATCTTGATCGCTTTGAGTTGCTCCTCCGTCGGCGCGGTTGCGTCCGGCAGGGCATTGATGAGCCCCGCGGCCTCATAATGCCCCTCCTGAATCACAATCGGCGTCGTCACCTGAAATCCCGGGGGCATTTCCGAAATATCCACGCGAATCGGCCCATTGAAATTGTCGATTCGTTCCGCCTTCACCGTGAATGGCTTGCCACTGCCCGCATTGATCGTCGGGTTATTACCCGTCAGTGCCACTTTGAAGTCCGGCACCGGCCTCCGGATCGTCAGCTCGTACTTATAATCCTCGCCAGAGAATCCCCGCACGTCCGTGACGCGCACGAAATACGTTCCATCCGTCGGCGCAACGAAAGTCAGCCGTGAATCCTTGCCGAGCTTCCGCTGCGGCTCGTCGTCGTTCTCGTAAAACAACGTGAACACCGGCAGCCCGTTATTCGGCAGCTCCGTCCCCACGGGATATGGCACCACGATGTAACCTGGCTCGCCCAAATTGTGCGCCCGGCTCGTCGTCTCGAAATACGCGAACCGATTGCCATTCTCCGGATAAAACTGAGCATCCGCGTCCGGCCCGCGCCGCTGTTGAAACAGCTTGATGACGTCGCCGCTGAGATAGACATACTCATTCAGCAGCATCTCATCCCAATTCGCCAGCCGCACCCCCCGCTGCTCGCTGTTCATCCCACGAAACTCAATCACCGAATCGCGCACCGCCCGCAGCAGCAGCCGCGGCACCGGCTGACCGTCCTTATCGAGCACTTCCACCTTCGAATCCAGCGGCGACTTATCCTGCCCCGCCTTCGTCTCCACAATCCACTGCTCGCCTGCCTTCGCCTCGAAACGAAATAGATCCTGATCTGTAGCAGGCACACTCCGTGTGCCGTCAACAAAAATCTTCCCCGTCGCCACACCCGGCGTCGCAATCTCCCTCGCCTCCCCCGGCCCATCATTCG
>JANNTN010000479.1:0-19006 GCA_031394445.1 Anatilimnocola sp. | reverse complement strand
TGGGCTTGGGTTGGCCGCCGAAGCAGCAGGTGCCCATGTCGGGCACCAGAATGAAGTGGTCCACCTTGCCCATGCTCGCCACGCCGGGATGCATGTAGCCTTTGATGAAGATCGGTTTTCCCGTCAGTTCGATTGCTTTGCGAGCGATCGGTAGTTCGGGTTCGTCAGGATCGGGCTGCAATTCCCAAAAGCCGATGCGGCTATAACCATCAGGTACTTCCGTCGTATAAGTGATTGCCGCCGACGAACTGCCGGCAATCAGCAATAACAAGCCGCCCACCAACCCCGTCGTAGCCAATCTGCCGCCGGTATATTCCGAAGGATAACGGCGAACCGTTCGTACACCGACGATACCGAGAATAAACGCCACGCCAGCGAACACGGCACCCAGCATTCCCAGGGGCACGGCATCGCCAATTTGAGATTGCATGGAAACCAGCGCGAGAACCACGAGCGGTAGGCTGATTGCAGCCAATAGCGCGGAAAGCACCGCAGAGCGGCTAATCGCACGGTAAGGCGCTAATTCTTCACCCGGCGGAATCGCGGGGTCGTTAAATACAGCGTCTTTCATCACGGCAGACATGCAACCAACATCATCAAGAGGCGTTACCGGTCGCCGCGAAGGAGCGACCACTGGGCAATGAGCAAAGCGAGGCCAACTCCCCACGGTACGCCCAAAACGGCCCAAAGGTTCGACTGGGGGGTGTCTTTTCGGAGTGCGGCTGCCGGCTGCACGCCTTCGTTCAGAGCCATTGCCAATTCATCGTCAGCCGGGGGGGTAGGCAGGGCGGCGGCAGTCGGTCCGCTGCGAACTTGCCCCGCATCGGCCAATGCCGCTCCTCCGGATGGCATCGGGTAGGCGTCGGCCACTGCGGGCAGCGGTGCGGGGGGCGCGACTTGCGAGGCCTTTTCTGGAGAAGGTGCCGGAGCAGCGGGAGCACCGGGGAAGAACGTGTTGGCCCGCTTCACCGCGGCAGGATCGATTTTTTCACATTCGGCGAGCAGTTCCTTCGCCTTCGGCAAAGGACAGGCCCGGAGGTAATTCACGACCGGCACGCGAACCCAGCTATTTTTCTCATTGGCCGTTTTATACAGCTCGAACAGCCGATCCATCACGGTCCAGTCTTCCCATTTGGCCAGATCGGGAATCACGAGGTCGGCCAACTCTGGCCGGTCGAGCATGGGATGGAGCGCCTTCACCAGCCGTTTTGTGTCGAGCATTCCACCTTCCGTGCCGTGAAAGCGAATCGCCATGATTGCGGCATAGGTATCGGCATAGTCAGCCTTGTCGTTGCCTAGAAACAGCTTCTCGACCAGCGGCAGACCGGATTCACCTTTCAGCGTCAGATAACAAGCGATCAAAGCATCTAAACCTGATTTCGCTTTGCGGTCACTCGAGTTCAAAAACTCCTCAATCATGGGGAGGTCTTTTTCCGTGCCTGTGACACCGAGAATCACGAGATATAACCGCCGCCGGCTGGCCGGGATTTCAGGATTCTTAATCCAGGCGACGACTTGCTCGTGATGCAGCTTGTCTTTGATCGATTTGATTTGCGCGTAAGGAGCCCGGGCAAATTCGTCATAGGCGTCGCGAGCGAGCATTTCGTCCTTGTCTTCCAGATATTCTTGAAAAAAGACCAATCGCTCGGCACCATCCTTGGGGAGCTTCACAATGTCGGTCAAATACTTGATGCCGCGTTCGGTCAACGGCAGCGGCGTGGACCACATGGTGGCCGGCGGCGAAATGCCCATCACCAGGAACGACTTGCCCACCGTGCCGTCGCCAAAATAGAGCGTCTCGAATTTTTCCTTCGGTTTGGCTAGTCCCTCGCCTTTGATGACCTGATCGATTTCGAACGTGGCCTTCTGAATTTCGTCGCCCGCCTTGTTCGACTGCTCGGGAACCTTCACCAGTTTGGCGAGCACCGCCACGTCCATCGTGCCCAGTTCCTCGCTGAAGGTCTGCGAGGCCGCGCTGCAGAAGGGGCAAGCGGCAGCCTGCGAAAGATTCCCAGCGACCATCGAAACCGCCGTTACCACCGCAACGCAGATTTTGCTGAATCGACGCATCATCAAGCCCTCCAGACGGCACTTATGAAACCCCGGACCGACCGCAGCCCACCAACCGGCTCGTCTAATATACCGCTAGCACCACCGGTTATTCACTTAATCCCTGATTATATCATCGGCCGGAAGCCCCGGTCGCTCGGACCAGGCGGCAACCGCTCTAGCAAATTACTGAGTCATCACCATTTGGGGGATAGGAGTTGGGTTGTTTTTCCCGGCGATTGGCAACAGTACTGTGTGAAGCTGCGCCATACTTTGCCCGTGCCACGCGGGCCGGTAAGATGCAGAACTTCGGCGGGCAAATACGTTAAACGGGGCAAAAGCGGATGTCGGTGCTCGATTGGGTTAGCTCCCGAGTCTTCAAATTCGTTCACGGCAATAACCTTGTCTATAACACCTGCTGGGAAGATCCCCGGCTGGACCGCACCGCCCTGGAAATTCGACCGACCGACAACATCCTGGTCATCACTTCCGCCGGCTGCAACGCACTCGATTACACCCTGTGCAGCCCGCAGCATGTGTTTGCCGTCGATATGAACCCGCGGCAAAACGCCCTGCTGGACCTGAAAATCGCCGGCATCAAGACACTCGATTACGAAGATTTCTTTCGCCTGTTTGGCTACGGTTTTCATCCCGAGGCGAAGCGGCTGTACCAACGGCAGATGCGGCCCGCGCTGCCGGCCTGGTCACAAGCCTGGTGGGATAAATGGATCAAGTTCTTCGAGAACCCCAGCCGCACGTTTTATTATCGCGGCACCAGCGGTGCGTTCGCCCGGCTGATTAAGACCTATATCGACCGGATGATCCGCGTGCGGCCGCACATCGACGCGATCCTCGACGCCAAGACGATCGCCGAGCAGCGCGAGATTTATGACAAGCATTTGTGCGAGCGGTTTTGGTCGCGGTCGATGCGATTCGCGATGAATCGTGACACAACTCTTTCAATGGTGGGCGTGCCCAAGGCCCAGCGCAAGCAAGTCGAGACGCAGTACGAGGGGGGAATCGTCAAGTTCGTTCAGGACGCCGTGGAAGCAGTGTTTTGCAAGCTCCCGCTCTCCGACAATTACTTCTGGCGTGTGTATCTGAAAGGAGAATATTCCCGCACCTGCTGCCCGGAGTATTTGAAGCCCGACAACTTCGAGCGGCTGAAGGGTGGCCTGATCGAGCGCGTCAGCACCCACACCAACTCGGTGCAGGGATTTCTCGACAAGCACAACGGCGACATTTCGCGCTATGTGTTGCTCGATCACATGGATTGGTTGAGCGACAAGTTCTTTCCGCTGCTGGAACTGGAGTGGGAAGCGATCATTCGCCGCGCCGCTCCCGGCACGCGTATCATCTGGCGCAGTGGTGGGCTGAAGACCGACTTTATCGACCGCGTACACGTCAACATCAGTGGCAAGCAGCGCTCGCTGCCCGAGTTGCTTATGTTTCACAACGATCTGGCCGCCGAACTTCATCCGAAGGACCGCGTTCACACCTACGGCAGCTTTTACATCGCGGATTTGGCAACTTGAGCTTCCTCTCCGACCTCCGCATCCTCTATCACCTCGCCCTCAAGCCCGTCCGCGGCAAGGACCACGCGGCGCGGATGGAGAATTTCTATTCCGGGCAGGCGGGGGCCTACGACGACTTTCGCAAACGGCTGCTGAAAGGCCGGCAGGAACTCTGGAATTTGATCCCACCGCCGGCGGGCGGCACGTGGATCGATATGGGTGGCGGAACGGGCGCGAATCTCGAGTATTTCAAAGGACAAGGAACAGGGGAAAGCTCTGAACGCCTGGCCGGGTTAGAGAAAATCTATGTGCTTGATTTGTCGCATTCGCTACTAGAAATCGCCAAGCAACGAATCGCTGCCTCCGGCTGGACGAATGTAGAAACGGTGGAGGCGGACGCGACGACGTTTCAACCGCCGAGCGGGCCTGTCGATGTGGTGACGTTTTCCTACTCGCTGACCATGATTCCCGATTGGTTCGCGGCAATCGAGAATGCGCTGACGATTCTGAAGCCGGGCGGAACGATTGGCGTCGTCGATTTCTACGTTTCGCGAAAATACACCTCGGGCGCGTCGGCCCGTCACGGCTGGTGGACACGAAGTTTTTGGCCCACGTGGTTCGCGATGGACAATGTTTTTCCGTCGGCCGATCATGTACCGTTTCTGCACCGGCATTTTGATGTGCTGCACTTTGAAGAACATCGGGCCAAAGTGCCTTACTTGCCCCTCGGCCGCGTTCCCTATTATCTCTTCGTGGGGCGGAAGCGGGCTTAACCGTTTCGCGTGATTTGTACGTAGTGATCGATGCCGAGCGGCTCACTGCCGAATTCAATGTTGGCGTCGGTCAGATTGGCCTGCTCGAGCAAGGCGCTGAATGCGGCCATGTCGCGATAAATCAGATACCAATTGCCGAACCATTCCATGTAACCTCGCGAGGGGTTATGCGGCGAGAACTGAAACACGATTAGACGGCCCTCCGGCGCGAGCTGGCCAAAGAGGCAACGAATCATGCTCGTTGCCGCTGCATTATCGAGATAATCGAACAGACCGGGACAAAGCAACAAGTTTGTACCCGTAAGTTCGGCCGCCAACTGCGGCCGATCGGGCAGCCGAAACAGGTTGGCATTCGTGAATGCAGCCTGATCGGGAAAAAGTGGTGGTATTAAATTTACGCGGGCAAAGTCCAGGGCGTCGGGATCCAGATCAAGCAGCGTCGCTTGAATGGTTTGCCGCCCGAAATCATCGATCACCGCCAACGCCTCGCGCAACTCCAGCCCAAACGCGGAGCCAAATATCGCAATTTTGGTGCGTGCCACATTTCGGTCAGGATCGTTGCCGGCTGCTCGAAGTTTCACCGTATCCACGATCCACTGCGTCATCATCTTCATCCGATTGCGAACAGCCAGCGGTGCGGCTTGAGCCTGAAAATACCGGTCGAACAGGCTGCCGAGCGGATCATCGCACAGCCCGTTATCGTAAATTCGCGCCAGCATCTCGTGATCGCCCGCATAGCCGCGCGGCTTGGTGCGGGCCTGGTTTTGCAGCCAGCCGCGACTGAGCCATTGCCCGGCGGCGTTCCACAGTTCGGAAGACAGCAAACGATTTTCTGGCCCCCACAACTCGAGTTCGCCGAGAGAGCCGAGGCAGTCGTCGATTGTTTTTGCCAGCGATGGATACAGCGAATCAGAGTTGTCTTCGAGACGTAACCGCTGGTCCATGCCAGCCAATGCCGCCGCTAGCTCCGCCGCGATGGCCCGCACACGATCTTGAATGGATGAGTCCGTCATCATCATGCGTTTTTGAAATTCGGCGGCTTTCAAGCGGTGCGGTTCTGGATGACAATTAATGGGAGTATTCTATTGCAGAACCATTTTCCGTCGTGCGGACTTTTTTATGCCGGTTGTTGTTTCGTGTCGATGCGGTCAGCGATTTGCCGCCAGCGAACAGCTCTTGGGGCAGCAAGTGCCCTGCCCGGCTTGCGGCAATGTGCTGTCCATCGGGGCCGGACTCGGTGGCAGTCAGGGCGTGGTTGTCACTTGCGGCTGCGGACGGGCATTCTCGGCTCCGGAATCGCTGCGCGGTCGGCGGGCACGCTGTCCGGCTTGTGGCGGCGCTATTCAAGTTCCTGGTCAAGATTCCGTCCCCGTCGATCCCTTCTCGATGGGAATGTCTGGTTTGGATGGGCCGCTTGGCCCCACAACGCTTCCTTTGCCAACTCGTGAGCCCGAAATCCCGTGGGACACGCTTAAGTTGATCGGTGGTGTGGGCGCTATCCTGCTGGTGCTGGTGATTGCGACCATCTCGATCTTGAATGCGATGCGGCCGCAGC
Source organism: Anatilimnocola sp. (assembly GCA_031394445.1). GTDB lineage: Bacteria > Planctomycetota > Planctomycetia > Pirellulales > Pirellulaceae > CAYLLN01. The sequence continues at coordinate 13,115 of JANNTN010000479.1, read as the reverse complement.
CGGAGGTTGCTGAGGCCAAACCAGCCGTGCCAACAGTAGCTCCTCCCAAAGCTGCGGATAGCCCTTCATCCAGCAAGCCTAGCAGCAGCAGCAGTGGCCTACCTTCCGCACCCCCGCCCGCCCCTCCTCCCGCACCTGCCGAATCGCCCACTGAAACGCCGGTCGTCCCTATTACCTCCGAAAAATTGCCTCCCGTCGCCGTTGGAAAACTGCCAACCGGGGTTCAAGACTGGTACTCGCGACCCGGTGAAAAACTGACGGGGATTCGCCGCGTGAACGCGACCGATCCGCCGCTGGCTCAATTCAGTTGGCTCACTGGTTTGTTGCCGTTCTTAGGTCATCAAAAGATCTACGAGCAATTCGATTTCCAGGTCTCGCTGGAAGAAAAACGCAATATTCAGGTCGGCGCGACGCTCATTCCCGAGTTCCTGAATCCGCTCGATGACCATCAGCGCTGGCGCGGCTATCCGTTCGATGGGATCTCGCTCACTCATTTTGTCGGAATTTCGGGCGTCGAAGATGCCCGCAACGTCGTCGCGGCCAAGCTCCCGCGCAGCGATCCGCGGGCCGGCGTTTTTGGCTACGACGAAGTCGCCCGACCCGACGATATTACCGACGGCAAGAGCCAAACGATCATGGTCGCCGGCGCGGGGGAATTGACCAATCCCTGGGTCTTTGGAGGAGGTGCCACGATTCGTGGCGTTCGCGAGCCAATCTTCGACAAAACCAGCGGCTTCGGCACCAAAGGCATCGCGGGCGGCGGCACGGTGGTGGTGATGGCTGACGGTTCGGTGCGGCAAATCAGTGCGAACGTCGATCCCCGTGTTTTCAAAGCGATGTGTACGATTCACGGGGCCGAGTCGGTCGATCTGGAGCGCGACAGCAAGCCATTCGATTTGCAATCTTTGCGCGAGGCAAAAAAATGAAGATCCTCTTAGCAATTTTCCGGCACCGGCTGTTGCTCGTATGGATGTTGTGCATCGCGCTGGGTAACGTCGCCCGGGCCGATGTCATCTTTTATCGCCTGCCCACAACGAGCGGCGGCACCGCCGTACTCGAAGGCGAGACGACAGTGAATCCCGGCGGCACCGTCACGTTTTTACATCCCCGTTACGGCCGCATCTATTTCGATCTGGAAAGCGTCGATATCAAAAAAGCCCCGACGCTGGAGGTCCAGTTCAATCGCCAGCTCGGCAAGGCTGGTAAAGACGCCGAACAACGCATGGCCGTCGCTCAGTGGGCGCTGCGGAACGGACTGTTACCGCAATTTTATACGGCAATCGACAAGGTGCTGGAGATCGATCCCAATCATCCCCGGGCATCGCTCGTTAAGCAACTCAAGGAGCAAATGGACAAGCCGCTCGGCGATTCCTCGAAACAAGTCGCGGAAATGAAGGCCATGATCGGCAAAAGTGAGATGAAAGTGAAGCAGAGCAAGCACTTCCTCTTGCTGCACGATACGCCGGATACCAAGACCCGCGGAAAACTCACGCGGGCCGACGAACGCATCGAGCTCCTCGAAGCGGTCTATGAAAGCTTTCTGTTGCGGTTTTATGCCTACGGCGTGAAGCTGGAGATTCCTCAAGAGCGGCTCAAAGTTGTCCTCTTCAACGAATACAAGGACTATCGACTGTTTGCCGATAAACTCAGCCCCGCCCTGGCCAGCGCGTCGGGCTTTTGGGGGCCGGAGCAAAACACGAGCGTCTTTTTCGATCACGGCACCAACGACACCTTCAAACAGCTCAAAGAGTTTTCCGATCGACTGCAAGCACAAAAGAAAGACGCCGTTCGCGATCGTAGTCTAAATGCTGCTTCCGTCGTGCGATTGGCCGACACCCTCAAAATGCTGATTGAAATCGAACGAGAGAACAGCGACATCAGCGTCGTCAGCCACGAAGCCACGCATCAATTGGCCGGCAACACGGGGCTGCTGCCACGGCACGTGCGCATCCCTAGTTGGGTGCATGAAGGGCTGGCGACCTATTTTGAAACGCCCGACGGGGCCACTTGGGCCGGTGTTGGCGCGGTCAACGAGGAGCGGCTCGATTGGTATCGCGCGCTCGAACGCGACCGGGCTCATTCCAATATCGGATTCATCGTCGGAGACCAGATTTTCGATTACGCCGCCTCGCTCGGTGCCACACTGCACGGTTATGGCCAAGCCTGGGCCTTTACTAACTTCATGCTGGAGAAACATTTCGACAAGTTCATGATTTTCTATCGCCGGCTGGGCGAATTGCCGCCTGATACTTTTCTTAGCCAGGAAATCGTTAATCAGATCTTTGACGAAGCAGTCGGCATCAATCGCGACAAGCTCGACGAGCAATGGCGGTCCTACATGAAATCCCTCAAGACGGATGTCGAGCTCATCCTCGAAGGCAAATAACCCCGACGAGTATTTCAGGTGAGGCGGTCTGACATCCATGCCCCATTTCATTCGCTTGCGCGGGCCATGGAACTATCGGCCGGTTGGCCGTTGGCTACCTGCAGCCAGCGGCGATTGGCAGTTGGTGGCGGACAACCTGCCCGATGCGGGAATCCTTTCGGTGCCGGGCGATTGGAGTGCTGCTCTTGCCGAATTTCAGGGCACTGTACTGTTTACGCGAAGCTTTCGCTGCCCGGAATCGGTAGCGTCCGCCGCGCGCGTGTGGCTGGGCGTAGAAGATGTGAGCTGGCAAGCCCGCGTTGAATTGAACGATCAGGTTCTGGGCCAGATTGTTAGCAGCCAAGCTGTGGAGGGCAGCAACGATCAGCGCTGCCCTGCGCGGTTTGATATTACCGAATTGCTTAAACCGCGGAATCTACTGGCGATCACGTTGACCTCTCCAGCACCGACGCAAACCCAGGGGCACAGCGGCCACCTCGGATTGGTACGGTTGGAGATTGAGTAGGCACCAAAGGCACTCTACAGCGCGTCTTCGCCCGTTTCACCAGTACGAATGCGGACGACATCCTTCAGTTCCGAAACGAAAATCTTGCCGTCACCGATCTGGCCGGTTTGGGCCGACCGCATGATCGTATCGATGACGAGCGGCAGATTGGCATCCGAACAGATCACGTCCATCTTGACCTTGGGCACGAAATCGACGGCGTATTCCGTGCCGCGATACATTTCGGTGTGCCCTTTTTGCCGGCCGAAGCCGCGAACTTCGGAAATGGTCATCCCGTGAATGCCACGTTCGGTCAGGGCGTTCTTCACGTCTTCCAACTTGAAATGGCGAATGATGGCTTCAACTTTTTTCATGATGAGAGGCTCCAGAATCTTCCGAGCCAAGGCTTGTCTTGTGTTTGTGGAACAGAATTACGCTGCGGGAACGAGTGGTCCCGCGTTTGTTTATCCGCGACGACAACCTATACGTAGTCTATCGTGCCAGGGAGGTCGATACCAAGCCTACAGGAAGATGTAGCCTTCTTCGCCATGCTGGCTGACGTCCAACCCCTGCATTTCCTGATCTCGCTTCACGCGGAGGCCCATCGTGGCGTCGAGAATCTTGAGCAGAATGAATGTGCCGACCATCGCCAGACCCCAAGTAACTCCTACCGCGACGATTTGGCCGATCAGCAGGCTCGAATTGCCATCCACCAAGCCCACGGGATTCCCTCCGCCACTGACGAGCACGGGATCAGCCACGTGCCGCGTCGCGAAAATTCCGGTCAAAATTGCACCGAGAGTGCCGCCTATGCCGTGTACGCCGAACGCATCGAGCGAATCGTCGTAGCCAAACGTCGATTTAAGTTTGGTACAGGCGAAGAAGCAAACGATGCCGACGGCCACGCCCATGCCGATCGCGGGCATCGGTTGCACGTATCCTGCGGCGGGCGTAATACAAACCAACCCGGCGACCGCCCCGGAGGCAGCGCCGAGGACGCTGGGTTTACCGCGTGTGATCCACTCCATGCCGGCCCAGGATAGGCAGCCGGCGGCAGCGGCAAAATGCGTCACACAAAAGGCGCTGGAAGCTAAACCATCGGAAGCCAACTCGCTGCCGGCATTGAAGCCGAACCAGCCCACCCACAACATCGCGGCACCAAGCACGGTGTAAGTCAAATTATGCGGCGGCATTGGTTCGCTGCCGTAGCCCAGGCGTTTGCCCATGACCAGGGCACAGACCAACGCGGAGACGCCGGAGCTAATATGAACCACAGTGCCCCCGGCAAAGTCGATAGCGCCGCCGGCCAAGGCGTATCTCGATCCGTAGGCAAGCAGGCCGCCATCCCAAACCCAATGCGCCAGAGGGCAATAGATGAGCGTGCCCCACAAAATCATGAACACGACCATCGTGCTGAACTTCATCCGCTCGGCAAATGCGCCGCAGATCAGCGCGGGCGTGATGATAAAGAACATGCCTTGAAAGAGCATGTGGGTCAATCGCGGAATCACGCCTTCCAGCGGCGTTTCAGGGCCCGTACGAACCTCTTTTCCATCGGGGCCCGTTTCGATCTTTAGCTGGCGCTCGACGTTTCGCATGAACAGGTAATCACTATTGCCGATGTAGGGCGAGTAGGTGTTCTTGGCTTTCTCTTCGTCCGGAGCATCGGCTGCTGATGCCGTGCCGCCGAACGACAACGAGTACCCATAGAGGCCCCACAATACCGTCATCAGGCCCATCAAAAAGATGCACTGCATCATTACGCCGAGAACATTCTTCTTCCGAACGAGGCCGCTATAAAACATGGCCAGGCCCGGCGCGGTCATGAACAGCACGAGAGCCGAGGATGTGAGCATCCAGGCGTTGTGGCCCGCGAGGGCCGCGTCACCAACGCCCGTTTCAACCTTGGCGACCCGTTCTTCCAGCGTTGGCGGCGCGGCGGGTGCGTCTTGAGCACAAAGAGCCGTTGAAAACGACACCGCCAGCGCCAGCGCGCAACAGCAGCGCGCCATGGACAAAAACAGCTTGGGCATACTCATAACCTTTGCGACAGAACGCACACCTGAAGAGCAGTCATGTCGCCTGATGGCCGCCTGACCATCCACGCCGCTCGCTGGGCACTTTTCACCTTCGCGCTCACCAGAGGATTCGCGGATTGCCTGGGGCGAAAGGGCCGAAGCAAAAGTTACTTGCTGGCGTTAGCCTCGTAAAGAGGCGAAAGCAGAAACCATGAACTTAGGCAGCAGTAAAATCAGCCGACCGAATCCAGAGACGCTAGGAAACAGGCTTTTGCCACTTGGTTTCGACGACTTTTGCCTCGTAATTCACAAATCGAGCGGCGACGAAGAGGTAATCACCCAACCGATTCAAATAGGTAATGATGAAACTGGAAATTTGGACACCGGGCAGATTGGCCAGCGTTACGACCCGCCGCTCCGCACGTCGGCAGACCCCCCGGGCAACATGCACCAAAGCTCCTCCACGAGAGCCGGCTGGGAGAATGAAGTGTCTCAGCGGAGGCAGCCCGGCTTCGAGCAGGTCGATCGCCTGCTCCAGCAAAGTGACATGGGTTTGGCCAATGAGCGCGGTGCCATGCTTTATTGGCTCGGGTGTCGCCAGCTCGGCACCGACCGAAAACAATTCGCTTTGCACGCGCTCCAGCGTCTGCTCGATTTCTTTCGGCAATGCCTCGCAACGGGCCAGGCCGATGGCGGCGTTCAGCTCATCGACGGTGCCGTAAGCTTCAATCCGTGCGTCGTCTTTGCGCACTCGACTGCCGGCGAAGAGGCCCGTCTCACCGGCGTCGCCCGTTTTGGTGTAAATTTTCATGCAGGCGGCACTCCGATCACCGGTTAGTACACTGAAGGTAGCAAAGGGAACAAAGAATGTTGCAATGCGCGTTAACGATAATCGCCTTGCTGGCTGTGCCTGCCACGGTGGTTTGCGGGCAGGATTCGGTGGAAGGCAAGTTTCTGAGCAACATTCGTCAAGTAACCAGCGGCATGGTCAAAGCCGGCGAAGGGTATTTTTCGCCAGATGGTAAGCAGATTGTCTATCAGGCTCAGCCGCTTGATTACCCGTTCTACCAGATTTATACGCAGTCGCTGGATGGCGGACATCCGAAGCGCATCAGCACGGGACGCGGGCGGACAACATGCAGTTTTTTCTCACCTGATGGCAAGCGACTTTTGTTTGCGTCGAGTCATCTCGATCCCAAAATCGGCGAGACCGAAGCGGCGGAACGCAAGCAGCAGGAAGAGGATAAGAAAGCGGGAGTGCGGCGTCGATACAAATGGGATTTTGACCCGTACACGGAAATGTTCGAGGCCGACTTAGACGGTAACATCTTGAAACGGCTGACAGAGACTCCTGGTTACGACGCGGAGGGGGCGTATTCCAAGGACGGCAAGCTCATTCCGTTTTGCAGCGATCGCGATGGCGATGCCGACATCTACGTCATGAACGCTGATGGTACTGGCGTAAGACAATTGACGAATGCTCCCGGCTATGACGGCGGGCCATTTATTTCTCCCGATGGCAAATGGGTCGTATTTCGTAGCGATCGGAAGAAGCCCGAATGGCTGCAACTGTATGTGATTGGCATCGACGGCAAGCATGAAACGGCGCTCACAGATACGCAAGGTGTGAACTGGGGACCGTATTGGCATCCGCAGCGGCAGTTGATCACCTGGTCGGGGGCGGACCATTCCGATCCGAGCGCCCGTCCGAACTACGACCTGTACATGGCTCACTATCAGGTGCAAGGCGATTCGTTTTCGCTGGGCTCGCCGATTCGCGTGACCGACTCCGCCTCCGCTGATGTGTTGCCGGTCTTCTCGCCCGATGGCAGCAAGCTGATGTGGACCAGCACTCGGAGCGAAGACCACAGCAGCCAGTTGTTCATTGCCGATTTTCGCTTGCCGGAATGATTCTGATGGCTGAAGTCAAATCTTGTGGTTTCCTGATTGTTCGCGGCGATCCGATCCGTGAATTTTTGCTGATGCGGCACGATGACCGGTGGGATCTGCCCAAGGGGCATGTCGATCCGGGCGAGACGGAGATGGAGTGCGCGCTTAGGGAGTTATGGGAGGAGACGGGTATTTCGGCTGGCGACATTGAGGTTGTCGAAGGTTTTCGGTTCATCAGCGAATATCCGGTTTTCGACAAACGTCGCGGTGGGCAGTTGGATAAAACACTCGTGCTGTTTCTCGCGCGGCTGAAACGGGATGTCGAAATCGCTGCGACAGAGCACGTGGGCCACGAATGGTTCAACTGGCAGCCGCCGCATCAGATTCAGAAAAAAACCGTCGATCCGCTGCTCGCCGCGTTGGCCGAATTCACTGCGAGTTAGCGGCAGTCGGTCGTGCGAAATCGGTGCAGCCGCAGCCGTAGGTGGAGCAGCAACCGGTGAATTGCCAGCAATCGGCGTGATGGGGTGTTTGGCAGCGGCGGCAGAGGACGATTTCGCTGGTGAGATTCTCTCCGCAGACGCCGCAGCGGGCCTCCTCCACCAGTTGTGGCTGCTGGCCGGCGACGAACTCGACGCCCACGACCGCGGCCAAATTGAACTGATCCGCAAGCGCACAGGCCCGCTCGACGAAGGTCTCCAAATCTTCGCCGCGCGGCGATTTCCAAATTTTGCGGGCAACGAACCAGGTGGGAGAGAGGCTCACGGTGGTTTCGGCCGACGCCGGCTGCCGCCAAAACCAGTCGAGCGTGAGCCGAACGCCGTCGGTGAGCAGTTTGTGGGTTGTTTCAGCGTTATCGGATAGAACCTGCCAATGGCGGCTGAAGTCGTTAGTTGTCGTCTCGATGGCTTGCAGGTTGCGGCGGAGGGGCAGCAATGCTTCGCGCGTTCCGACGCGGCAGATTTCGATGCGGGTTGTGATTTCACGTTGCTCGATGGCGAGCATCAGGCAGTTCTCGCCACTCTTGTCGCGAAGCGGAATGATTGTGAGGCGGGCTTGAGCAGCACCGCGTTTGAACCAGACCGTGGGGGGCTGAAACCAGCCGCCGGAATGGAGCGTGCCGTGAAAGCGCTTGGCGACATGCTGGAAGCCATCGTTCCACGGACTGCGACCGGCACCGGCAATCAGGGCGATGATGAGCCCAAACAAGCTGGCGACGAGAAACAGGGCAACGAGGAGGCATTCCACGGCGAATCACAGCACTTTCCAGGCGAGGATGGCGAGCAGTAGAAGCTGAGCGGCCAACATGCCGAGAAGGACCGAGAGGGGCCAAGCCGGCGGTTGCGGTTGCCGGCTTGATGGCACGGCGGGCTTGTTTCTTAGCTCCGCGATATAGTCGCGGAGCTCGGCTGAGCGAGATCGTGAAGTGAACAGGCGGTAGCCACTGGCCGGTCGGACCGAGCGATCGTTGTCAGGTGAGTTGGCGTCTGTCCACTGAAACATCCCGCGGTCGCGGCGGCAGGGGTCGATGACGTAGGCGATGTCGAGCGGTTGCTTAAAAAAGTTCTCGCAGATGAAGAGGTCCATGCCGGAGAGGAAAATGCCCCAGCCGGGATGGGTGTGATACCAGCCGACGATTTGCAGATCGGGAGCGGCCCGCTGGCGTTCGCGAGTGATGGCAGACCAGGTGTCGTGAGTGAATTTGAACGAGCCTTGGGTACTCTCATAGTGTTTAGCTCGGATGCAGTCTGTAACAACGACGAACGCTCGTCCGCCAGGTTCGTGACAGGCACGGCCGAGCAAGACGCCGCCTAGCTCGACGGACGTATCCGAGTCGGCGTGGCGGTCCAGTTCGGCATGGACATCGAGGTCGATGAAGATCGGAAGGTCGGATTGGCTCGGGTTGCCGAGCGGTGCGACGGCGAATTGGCGGTTCGCATCGGGCCGCAGCGCGCGGTGCGGCTCGGTATGTTCCAGTTCGCCGAATTGAATGTCGTCCGTCATGAAATCCAGCCTTAGCCCAGGATCATGATTGCTGGCACGCTTCGTGCGGGCTAGGGCTTGATCCGTGATTTTTGCCAGCGGGAAACACCGGATATGTAGCTGGCGAGAATCACTCCGAGAATGAATCCTGTGCCGATGACGGTAAAAAAGGCGTACGGCGGGGGCAGGTATTTTTCGAGAGGGTGGGAAAGGTTGGTGCCGAAAATGGCGGTGAGGGCGGCGATGGGGAAGAAGAAGCCGACAAACATGTTGAGGCGATGAGCAGAGGTCGCCATTTGATGCGCGGCCGCGGTTTGCTCTTCGGCCTTGCGGGCGGTGGCGAACTCCAGAGCATTGCGAACGTCTGTCACGAGCAGGTCGGCAGTGCGTTCGAGGTCGTAGGCTCGGTCGCGGGCGTTGATGAGGTCGCGGTCGGTCGGGTTTTTTTCGCGGGCTTCCTGAAGGGCGGTGTGGAGGTTGCGAACGGCGCGATGCACGGGGGACATGCCTTCGAGGACGTTGTAGTATTCCGCGATGGTTGTGGCTCTATCTTCCTGACCATCGTAGCGCTCGATCACCTCGGAAAACTCAGTCAAATGGCGTGACAACACTTGTGAGCCACTGCCCAGGTCGCTGGCCTGCCAGGTGCCGTCGGGCTTGCGCCAAATGAAGCGGCCGGCGCGATCGGTATCGTTGTGCTTGGGCGGGCGATGCAGGATCAGCAGCAAGTGGCCATCGGCGGCCATCACGCGCTGACGACCGGCTTTTTCGCCGACGCGCTGGCGAAATTCGGCAGGCAAATCCCAAGTGGCCGGCAGCACGGATTTGGGCGGCGGCATGCGAGCTCCTCGAAGTAGGTTATGCGGAGCTGGGTGACCGTTTATATGGTTATTCGCCGATTGCGCGAATTTATTGGGCCGGCCGGAGGCCCGCCCCACGTTAGGGGCTGTGCCAGCCGGAGGTGTTCTTGAAGGCGAGGACGGCTTCGACGAGCTCGTCGGGGCCGTCGCGGATGACGTCGCAGGCGGGGAGGCCGAATTCGGCTTTGATCCGTTTGCGTTCTTCGGCGGCTGCGGCGGTATCGACGCGACGGCTGTTGATGCCGATGCCGACGATCTTGCAGGGCTGGTGGATGTTCGACATGAGCTCGAACATGCGTTTGATGTTGGCCAGCGGCGGAATCTTGACGCTTTCGACGCCGGTCACCGTCTCGCGGCCGATTTCGTAGCAGAGGAGGAGGGCGTGGGGGGCGCAGCCGTGAAGGAGGCTGAGCGTGACGCCGGAATAGGAGGGATGGACGAGGCTGCCTTGGCCTTCGACGACGAGGATTTCGTGGTGCTGGTTGGCGAGAACCATTTTCTCGGCGGCACCGCTGACGAAATCGGCGACGATGCAGTCGATGGGGAAGCCGTCCCCTTCGACCATGATGCCGGTCTGGCCGGTGGCGATGAACTTGGCGTCGTGGCCGCGTTTTTTCAGGCCGTTGGTGACTTCGACCGAGACGACCATTTTGCCGATGCTGCAATCGTGGCCGACGGCGTGAACGCGCAGGCAATCGGGACGCAGACCTTGGCGGCGGGCGATCGATTTTTCCGTGTTCTTGCGAACGTCTGTCAGGGTGACGCCGGCTTCCTTGGCGGCTTTGGAAAACTCGGGGTCGTCGTTGAGAAAATCGTGGAGGCCGCTGACGACGTTCATTTTGCGGCGGGTGATGGCGTCGAGAATGATGGCTCGCCAGGGAGCTGGAATTTTGCCGCCCGGTGGGGCGATGCCGAGGAGGAGCGTGTTGGCCTCGGGCGCGTCGTCGAGCTTGCCGACGACGGGCACCTTGCCGACGCCGAGCAGGTCGCCGCTGGTTTTGCCGACTTGCGTGGCATCGAGGAGGGCGAGGACTTCTTCGCCCTTATAGCGGATGATGCAAGCGGCGGTTTTGCCGGCGTGGGGTTCGGTGTGGCCTTCGGTGAGGATGATGATGCGGCGAGACATGGAGGAAGGATGAATGCTGAGGGATGAAGGATGAAAGCGAGAGAACTTGCAGTGATTAAATTCTGAATTCTGAATTCTGAATTGGGAAGCCCTCTAGTGGGACCGGCCGAGCCAGAACATTTGGTAGAGGGTTAATAGAATCTCGAAGACTATAAGGATGACGACGTACCATTCGACGCGGAGGGAGCGGCGGGCTTGGATGAGGCCGAGGGCGGTTTCGACGGTGCGGGAGACAAGCTCCAGCTTGCGGTTGAGGGCGGTGAAACGCTCGATGATCTCGAATTCGTCGCGGAGGCGGGCGAAGAGGCGTTCGAGGTCGGGGCGGTCCCAGAGGATTTCGGGGGTATCGTCGATGAGCACGCGGCCGACCATCTGTTGCTCGATGAGGAGGGCGCTGCCGAGGTGGGCGAGCATCTCGCCGGCGACGCGGCTACCGGTGTTTTGCTTGGTGAGCTCGGCGGCGAAGGGCTCGATGCGGTCGAAGGTTTGGGCGACGGTCGATTCGTAGTGGGCGAGGACGACGCTTTTGCTGAGGATGTCGGCGACGATCTCCAGCCGTTCGGTGTGCGTATCTTTGAGGAGGACGGTGCTGCCTTCGAGCACTTCCTTGGCGTCGGGGTCGATGCGGACGGCGATTTCTTCGGCCTCACGCTCGGCGTTGGGATTTTGGATTCGTGGCTGAAGTTGGCGGAGGAATTCGTCTTGCTCCAGCGGCTGAACGTCGAACAGGACTACCGTTCCGTAGCGGAAAATGATCGCTGCCCCGCCGCCACGGACGCTGACGGCGAGGGGGCCTCCGCCGAGGCGCTGCGTGGAGCCAAGGGCCCGCAGGTCGATCCGCTGGCCGACGAGGACGGCGCGGGCGGAGAACTCGCGGTTGTCGGTGCTGAGGAGTTGGGTGGTCATGGCTGCTTCGTCATGGTAACGGACGCCGAAAGAGGCCGGGCAATCAGCAGTGGTTCGGTGGATTTTTGAGGGGGCAAAAACCTAAAGTTGAGGGTTTGGGCGAGGAGTTCTTTTATTTAGTGTTTTTCGCGTAAGTCGATTGTGAATAAAGGCTTGTGACGTGATCAGTCGCGCTCATGTTTAGGGTTTTGACGGAAGTTGAGGGGGCGGGCGCTCATGTTTAGGCAAATACGGGGTGGCAATTTGGTCATTTTGCAGGTGAGGTGAGAGGAATGGGATCTTCCCAATAGATACATAGCGATTGGGGTGAAAAAGCGGGTCGGAATTTGGAAAATAGTTTGGCGGGGTTAAGGGAGATGATGTGGAGGGGTTGGCTTGCGATTTGCTCGCCGGCCTGCCGGAGAGAGGCAAATTTATGATGCGATACTCGATGCGGGATTTGATGTGGGGGATGACGCTGCTGGCGATGGGGGCGGCGTGGTGGGCCGATCATCGGCGGCAGGATGCGTTGTTAGAGCAGCAGAAGTCGGCGAGCGCGCAGGCGGCAGTGGAGGTGCAGATTGAGTGGCTGCGGAGGTATCGGGGGGAGGATGTGAAGTAGGCCCGTAATACCGGAAGGAACACTAATCGTCGCTGATCTTCGCTAATGAGTGATGGTTAGCATGAACCGGATGCGATGAGGGAATTTGGTTACTCGCTGTGAACGCAGAGACGCGAAGGCGCAGAGGCGCAAAGAGGGCAAGGCAGGAAGCTGAGAAATTACAAAGCTCAAAGCTCAAACGGAGATCTGATGGAAAGCCGCTCTTCCTCGCTGGCGCGTCGGGTTAGTGTGTGCAGCAGTCATTCGCACGAGAGATAAACGAAGAAGGCGGGGATGGTGGGCAGAGCCCACCCTACATTATTTGGCCTTTTTGGGGCCGGCGTGGCTGAGGGCGAGGAGGGCGAAGGAGGTGCAGAGGTTGGCGTCGCCTTCGAAGAATTGTTGGTTTTGGTTGACCCAGGAGCCGTCGTCGCGTTGGCGGGTGGCGAGTTCTTCGATGAGGTCTTTGCGCCAGGCGTGCTGTTGGCCTTTGTCGTCTTCGATGGTGTCGTGGCCGAAGGCGTCGAGGGCTTTGGCGAAGGTGTGGTAGTAGTAGAAGAGGCCGGAACCGCCTTGGCCAGGGTGGGTTTTGAGGTCGTAGTTTTTGCCGATCCATTTGACGACGGCTTTCACGCGCGGGTCGTCTGCTTTCACGCCGGCGAAGAGCATGCTTTTGAGGCCGGAGTAGCTCATCGCGCCGTAGCTGCGGAGGCCGCCGGCTTTGTCGGCGTCGTCGCCTCGGCCCGGAATCGGCGTGTAGTAGAAGCCGCCGTCGTTGATCTTGTTGGCGAAGGGGGTGTCGTTGTGGCCGGATTCGAGGTTTTGGCAGCGGTTGACGAAGACGAGAGCGTTTTTGATGGCTTCGGAATCGGCATCGTTGCC
>JANNTN010000467.1:0-9011 GCA_031394445.1 Anatilimnocola sp. | reverse complement strand
TCTACACGCTGGCCGGCAGCATGCTCACGTTCCTCGGCCTCCTCGCCATCGTCCTGTGGGACTATCAAAACAACGGCGAGCACATCATGCAGTTCTCGATTCCCGCTCTCACCCGCGGCCTCGCCGCCCATCCGCTCCCCGTCAACTGGCAAGTCATTGTCTTTCTCTGCCTCTTCGCCGGCTTCGCCATCAAAGTGCCCCTCTTCCCGCTACACACCTGGCTCCCGCTGGCCCACGTGCAAGCGCCGACAGCCGGCAGCGTGATCCTCGCCGGCATCCTGCTGAAAATCGGCGTCTATGGCTTCCTGCGGTTCAGTCTGCCAATGCTCCCGGAGGCGACGGCCCTCCTCGCCACGCCGCTCCTCTGGCTCAGCGTCGCCGGAATTGTTTATGGCGCTCTCGTCGCGCTAGCCCAAGGCGACATCAAACGCCTCATCGCCTATTCCAGCGTCAGCCACCTCGGCTATTGCACGCTCGGCCTCTTCGCCCTGAACGCCATCAGCGTCCAAGGCAGCGTCCTCCAAATGGTCAACCACGGCCTCTCGACCGGTGCTCTGTTCGCGATGGTCGGCATGATCTACGAGCGCTACCACACGCGGCAAATCGCCGAGCTATCGGGCCTGGCCGCCCGCATGCCTTGGTTGGCCTTCTTCATTGTCTTTTTCACCTTCTCCAGCATCGGTGTTCCCGGTTTGAATGGCTTTGCCGGCGAGTTGCTGATCCTGCTCGGCATGTTCCAACGCGGCTGGGTCGATTCGTCGCCGGAACTTCGGCCCCAACTCACCACCATCGCCGTTCTCGCCGTCTCCGGTGTCGTCCTCGGCGCGTGGTACATGCTCTGGCTCGTGCAACGCGTCTTTTTCGGTCCGCTCAAAGAGCCGCACGTCGCCCATCACGACATTGAAGACCTCTCGTGGCGCGAAATCCTCGCCCTCGCTCCCCTCGCCGTCTTCGTCCTCTGGATCGGCCTTCGCCCCGGCGACTTTCTAACCCCCATGCAGCCCACGCTTGAACTCGCCCGGAAGCCCGCGGCCGCTGCCTTCGACAAACTCACATCCCAATCACCTGCCGACCACACACCACTCAACTACTCACCCACTCACCACTCACCCTCTTCCCCGGAGATCGCCCGTGCTCGTTGAGTGGAAAACCATTGAGGTTCTCGCACCTGAAGTGCTGCTGGTCATCGCCGCTTCGGCCATTTTTGTCGCCGGTGCTTTCACGCGCAATCGCGCCTGGTGGGCTTTCGCCTCGATCGTCACCTACGTGGCCGCCGCCGTCGTTCTCGCCGGCCAGGCCTGGCCTGCCTCCGCCGTCAGCATTGCCACGGGCCCCGTCGTCATTGATCCCATGAGCCTCGGCCTCCGCTGGCTCGGCCTCCTCGTCGGCCTCGTCTTCACGCTCATCGCTTCGCGTCTTGCCGACGAAGATTTCGCCAGCGAATTCTTCGGCTGTCTGATGCTCGTCGCCACCGGTGTCATGATCACTGCCTCGGCCAACGAGCTCGTGCTGCTGTTCCTCGGCCTAGAGCTGATTTCGATCCCGACTTACGTGCTGCTCTTCCTCGGCCGCCGCGATCAGGCATCGAGCGAAGCCACGATGAAGTACTTTTTCCTGAGCATCCTCTCCTCGGGACTGCTCCTTTACGGCTTCAGCTTCCTCTTCGGACTTGGCAAAACCACGCTCATCGCCGGCACCGCCGCCCATCCGGGCATTCGCGAAGCCCTCGCCTCCACCGCGTCGCTCGGTGTCTTCGCCCCGCTCGCGCCGCTGGCACTCATTCTCGTCATCGCCGGCCTCGGCTTTAAGCTCGCCATTGCTCCGCTTCAGTTCTATGCTCCCGATGTCTATCAAGGCACCACTAGCGGCAACGCCGGCCTATTGGCCGTCGCGCCCAAAATCGCCGGCATCGCCGCCGTCATCCGCCTCGTCGTCGTCGCCATGCCCGCCACGGCTGAGTTCGCCTGGCAATTGGCTCTCGTCCTCGCCATGCTCACGATGACCATCGGAAACGTCTGCGCCCTCTGGCAGCGCAATATCCGCCGCCTGCTGGCCTATTCCTCGATCGCTCACGGCGGCTACCTGCTCATCGGCCTGGCCGCTGCTTCAGCCGTCGCCGCCTCGCCGCAAGGTGCCTACGGAGGTGGCGTAACCGCGATGCTCTTCTATGTCTTCGTCTATTCGCTGGCCACCATGGGCACCTTCGCCGCCCTGGCTTATCTCGGCTCCGCCAGTCGCGACGTGAATGAAGTCAACGATCTCTCGGGCTTGGCTCGCTATCAGCCGGTCGCCGCGGGCGCGATCGCCGTGTTCATGTTCTCCCTCGCCGGTATGCCGCCGCTGGCCGGTTTTTGGGGCAAGCTCAGCCTCTTTGGCAGCGCGGTCGAGCTGGCCACCTCCGGCCCGACGAGTCTGGCTCGCTGGTTTGCGGCTCTGGCCCTCGTCGCCGCTGTCAACGCCGCCATCGCCGCCGCCTATTATCTCCGCATTGTTTCCATTATGTATTTTCAGCCAGCCGCCTCGCAAGTTCCCGCCAGCGGGGGTAAGGCGGCCGCCTTTGCCGCCACCGCCTGTGCCCTGCTCGTCGTCATCGCCGGTGCCCTGCCCGGCTGCTTCCTCGATGTCGCCGCGCAGTCCGAAAAGATCCTCCGCCCCAGCAGCCGCACAGTGCAAACCAAGCGAATTCGGCAAACCAAGCGTATTCGTCAGATCGAGCCAATAACCGAAAAATCCCTGGCTATTCACGTTGACCAGCCGCGATAGCATTTTTCGCCAAGACCAGCGTCAAGGCCGACTATAATAGAGGCACGTTTCTAATTGCTTCTCGTCCTAGGCTCTTTTTCCCATGCCCCGCCCGCTCGCACCCGCCCGACTCGTCGCGCGCCTGCTGGATGGGACTGCTCTCCCCGTTTACGCCCTCGATAGCGAACGCCGCATCGTCTTCGCGAACCAGGCCTTGGGCGATTGGCTCGGCATCGACGCCCAAACACTCCTCGGCCAGCAATGCAACTACGCTGCCAACAGCCCGGACGACCTCGCGGCCCTCTGCGGCGGCCTCTGCCCGCCCGCAGAGGCTCTCTCCGGCCTTTCGTGTACCGGTGAAGTCATCCGGCCAGCCGCGAACAACCAGCCTTCGGACCACCGCCCCGCCCGCTACGTACTTCTCACCTCTACTGATCCCAAGCAAAACCTCCTCCTGACGGTTGTGCTGGCGGCCAATCATCACGAAACGCCACAACCCATCAACGGACTAAGCGGCGAACAACTTCACGCACTGCTTGTAAAACTCCGTAGCCAGCTCGGCCAACGATTTTCACTCGGCCAGCTCATCGGCGAAAGCTACGCCATTCTCCGCGTCCGCGAGCAAGTCCTCCTCGCCTCCGATTCCGGCGCTCGCACGCTTCTTCTCGGCCCGCCGGGCAGCGGCCGCGAGCATCTGGCCCGCACGATCCACTACAGCCAGCCCGCCGCGTCGATCGGCCTGCTCGTCCCCATCGATTGCCGCCTGGTCGATGCTGAGCAACTGCAAGCCCAGCTCACCTCGCTCCTCCGCGGCCAGCACGAGCATCCCACCGACCGCCCCCCCGCCGCGCTCCTCTTGGAAGTCGATCGTCTTCGCCCCGCCGCCCAGCAAGAGCTCGCTGGCTTTCTCCAGCTTCCCCGCATCGATCTCAAAACGCTCGCCACCGCTCGCGTCAGCCTGGAGCGCCTCGCAGCCAAGGGTCGCTTTCGTCCCGATTTGGCCCACAAGCTCTCCACGCTCACGATCCGCCTCCCTTCGCTTGCCGCGCGGCGCGGCGACATTCCCCTCCTGGCTCAGCATTTCCTCGAAGAGCAAAACGCCGCCGGCGCGAAGCAGCTCACCGGCTTTCAACCGGCCGCGCTCGAGCTTTTAGCCGCCCTCCCCTGGAAAAAGAATATCGACGAGCTCTCCCGCGCCGTTCACGCAGCCTACGAGCGCGCCACCGGAACGCGCGTCACACGCTCCGACTTTCCCGACTGGGTCCATCTCGCCCAGCACGACTCGGCTCACGCCCCGCGCCAAGAAAACCCCATCCAGCTCGACGCTTTCCTGGCCGAAATCGAAAAAGAACTCCTCCAGCGTGCCCTCCGCCGCGCCCGCGGAAACAAATCCCGCGCCGCGGAGCTACTAGGCCTCACCCGGCAACGCCTTCTCCGCCGCCTCGTCCAGCTCGGCTTGGCCCCCTCCATCGTCGAAGAGCCCGTCATTTTCGAGCAGCTCCCCGACGAGCCTTCGCCGCCGTAAAGTGCTGAATGTCGTCACGATTCTCGACGATTTGACTTACCGATTCGCATACGTCCGCCCCATAAAATCCACAATCGCCTTCCGCACCTCAATCGGGTCGATGGCATTCGTGTGGCGGTAGATAATCTTGCCACCAGGCGCGATGAGCAGCGTGTAAGGCACCGGCCCCCGCCATTCTTTGTCGAGGGCTTCAGCGATCTTATCCACATTGTCGATCGCCGAAATGTAATTCGTCATCGACGCATGATTCTCCTTCAATAACTTAAGCGCCGCGTCCTTCTGCTCCGGCTGATCGAGGCTGATCGTCACCATCTGAAAATTCCGCTTGCGATACATCCGGTGCATCGTCACAAACTCGGGCATTTCCGCCACACACGGCCCGCACCACGTCGCCCACAGATTCACCACCAGCAGTTTGTCGGTCTCATTCCTGGCCAGCCGGGCTAAATCCGTCGCATCGATCGGTTTCAACTCCACCGGCTCCGCATCCGCCCGTTCCATCCACTTCACGGCGTCCGCCCGCTTGTCGGCCCACTTCGTCGAGCAGCCAAACACCCGCGTCTTCTCCACCGGCACCGGCTTACCGGCTAATAGCGCGTCGATCGCGTTCCGTGTGTCGTGGCTCGTCACTGTCTTCACGTCCGAATCGTCAATCCGCCCCACATACCGCAGCCTCCGCGCCTGATCGAACAAATACACTTGCGGCGTCGCCAACACGCCATACGCCAGCGAAGTCTTTTGCGTCTCGCCGTCGTAAAGATACGGAAACTTGAAACCGCGATCCTTTGCCCGCAGCTTCATGTCCTCCAGCGAATCGCCATACTCCGTATATCCCAGCTCATCCAGCCGCACAGCCAGCGCATCGTTCGGCGAAATCGCCACGAGTGCCACGCCCTGGTCTTTGTAATCCGCGTGCAACTGAACGATCCGGTCGTCATAGGCCTGCGCCGTTGGGCAGTGATTGCACGTAAACAAAATCGCCAGCAGCTTGCTCTTGGCAAAATCCGCGAGCGACCAGTCCTTTCCATCCACCCCCGGCAGCTTGAAGTCCGGTGCCGCATCGCCAATTTCCAGCGTCTTGAACCCCGCCGGATCGGCGGCCTCGGCAAACGACAGAAAGGCCGTGAGAAATAGGAACGTCAACCAACATGACTCGCGACGCATTCTAAAACTCCTGTTCGAGGCCCACGATCGAGCGTTCAGCCGAACTTAATGTCCCAGCCGTAGGGAACGCTTCAGCATAACTCTTTTGACTCGTCGGGCTACTTCAACCCCGCCAAAAACTCCAGCAAATCCGCCGCCTGCTGCGGAGCCAAATCGCGGAGCAGTAAGTCCGGCATCAGCGACTTTTGCTGCGGCACCGACCGCTCGATCTCCGCCGCAGCGATTGACACTTCCTTGCCATCCGCCTTCTTCAGCACCGTTTCGGTATCACTGCGGCGCACCAAGAGCCCCGTATGCACCTCGCCACCTGTTGTTTCCACCAAGTGCGAAACAAACTGCGGCTCAATCGTCTTCGAAGGCTCCAAAATGTTCTCCAAAATCTTCGCCTTATCCAGCTTCTTGCCAATCAGCGTCAGCTCCGGCCCCACCCCCTGTCCCTGCTCGCCAATTTTGTGGCAGTTTTTGCACTGCACCCCCGCCGTCTCCAAGAACAACGCCCTCCCACGAACCGCATCCCCCTTCAGCGCCAAAATATCCGCCGGCTTAATCGAACCTCCCAGCCGCTGAAGGCGCTGCTCTTCAGGAATAAACCGTTCGAACAAATCGCGAATCGAAGGGTCAGAATGCGAATAGGCAGCGGCAAGTATCGAAGCCTGAAATTGGAGGCCAGTTTGCGGGGCGAGAGATTCCGCCAACATCAGGGCAGAACTCGGATTGGAGAGATACTTCGAGAGTTCATCGACGGACGGTTTGGGCTGGGACAAGGCAATTGTGAGATCCGCAACTTGGCCCTCGTGCAACGAAAGCAGCTTCTTCGCTGCGGTGTCGCTGTCGGGTAGCTTCATTGAAGCAATCCAGTTTCCGATAAGCTTGGTGCCGACGGTGTCGATGAGGTTGGTTCCAAACTGCGGCATGTGTCCATGTCCCAGCTTGCTCATCCGGTAATAGACCATCGAGCGATAAGGATCGCCGGAGGCGATTAGCTGCGCGTCAACAATGCCAAATGTGCCTTGCGTCGGCCGCGAGCCGATGAGTGCCGTTTTGGGCAGCGTGATGTGGTACTGAATATCGAAGAAGGAAGCACCGCCGCCACCGCGACTGTGGCAATGGCCGCAGTTAACGTGCAGATACGCGCGGGCGCGAGATTCGAGTGGTTCGGATTCGTCGTTGGGATTGGGCAACGGGTCGCGCTTGTTGGGAATTCCTTCGCCGAACACCCCCAGGCCCTCCAAGACCGTAAGCTGATTTGCCTGTGTGCCGTTAAACGCGACTTGCCGATCGACCTGGTTTGGTCGAAAGCCCAGCACCGTACCGACACGAGACGTATGACACAGCAAACACTCGGTCCGACTTGCATGGTGCCACGTCTGCCTCCGCAGGCCATCGGGCGCAGCCGCATCGCGTATCGAGAGCGCGCGATCAACACCGCTGTCATCGGCAAGCGTGGCGTCGGTCTGTTCGTCGTTCCAGATGTAGTTGTAAGCGTTCCAGTGGTCGATTTCATATTGCAGCAACTGCGTCTCCAGCCGCTTGCGTGACACGACTTTTCCCGGCTCCAGCTCGATCGCCACAGTCTTGACCAACAGACCGCCATCGGGGAAATGCCAATCGCCGGCAAAAAATCCGATCATGCCATCGGACCGCTTGTAAGTGTCGAGCGTGGAGTTATTCGGCAGGGCGATAAAGCGCTCGGCGGTCGTGCCGTCGGCCCACGGTTCGGCGTTGATGGCATACGGGACGACGCCAGCGGCCGGAACGTGCTCGGCGGTATCGGAGAAGATGCCCGTCTCGCTCAGCTTCCGCGGAAAATCAACGTTTTGTCCACGGCGGGAATTCGGCGCCAAACGATGCAGCGTTCCCGTGGGATAATCGACGATCAGCACGTCGCCCGAATGGTCGAGGCCAAAGCTGACGACCTGAATTTGCGTATCGACTAGCTCGTCGCGCCACGTGACTTTGTCTCCATCGTGTCGCAGGCCCCAAATTTTCCCCGTGACGTAGTCGCCATAAACATAAGTGCCGCGCAGATCGGGCAGGCGGTCGGATTGCGAAACAAATCCGCCCGTGATCGAACGCGATTCGATGTGGCTATGCGCGACGGCCGGCGGACTGATCGGCGTCGGGCCAGATTGCCGCTCTTGATGCACCGGCTGCGGACCTTCGACCACCGACCAGCCAAAATTGCTCCCCCGCTCCACGCAATAAATCATCTCCCATTTTTCCCAGCCGACATCGCCCACCCACAGCGAGCCGTCGCTGCGATCGAACGACATCTTCCACGGATTGCGGAAGCCATACGCCCAAATTTCGCCGCGCGCTCCTGGAATGCTGAGAAATGGATTGTCAGTTGGAATGCGGTAGGCCCTACCGGGATCTCGATGATCGACATCGATCCGCAAAACCGATGCTTCCAGATCAGTGATGTCCTGGCCCGTGCCGCGGCCGTCCGGCGGAAAGGCGGCACCGGCGTCCCCCGTCGATATATACAAATATCCCTCCGGGCCAAATTGCAGATTCGCTCCATTGTGGCCGCCACCCACCCAGGTCAGCACCATTTCTTCGCTCTCGGGAATTAGCCGCGGCGGTTCAGAAGCAGTGCATTGAAACCGCGAAACCCGCGAGCCATCCGGCTGCTGATTTTCCTTGAGGACGTAAGAAATGAAGACGGTGCGGTTTTCGGCAAACCGCGGGTGAAACGCCAGGCCGTACAGGCGGCCAAAATTCTTGTCTCGCAGGCTAATATCGCCAAACAAATCGCGCGGCAGCGTCTCGTCGTGCGGGCGATTATCAAACGAGTAAATCTTCCCGGCGACCTCCACCGCTACCAAGCGGTTGCTGCCCGGCACAGCGACCAGCTCGACCGGATTAGTGAACACGAGCGCCGGAAACACACGCTCCGTTACATACGGCCGCGGCGGCTCCGGCGATCCGACAACCCGCGATCCCACCCACGGCGGCCGTCGCGCAATTTCCGCTTGCCCGCAAGCGAAGTCTGCGACCACCAAGAGAAGTGCGACAACTCGAAGCCACGGATTGAAAATGGTAGTATTCATCTCATTCGCGATTGTAACACCCTTCAAACGACCATTCACCTTGATTTGTGGAATGAACGATTTCCTCGGCCTCGCCGGTAAAAAACTCCTCGTCTTCGGCGTTGCCAACAAAAAAAGCGTGGCCTACCACGTCGGCAAGACGCTCACCGCAGCCGGTGCCACCGTCATCTACGTCGTCCGCAACGAAGAACGCCGGCAATCCCTGGCCAAAACTCTGGCCGACGCTGAAATCCACATTTGCGATGTCGAGCACGAAGATCAAATCGCCCGCCTTCAGGCGGAACTTGCCAGCCGCGGCCATCGCTTCGCCGGCCTGCTCCACTCCATCGCCTTTGCCGATTACACAGACGGCATGAAGCCCTTCCACGAAACGCCCAAACGTGCCTTCCTCCGCGCCGTCGATATCTCCTGCTATTCCCTCATCGCCATCTCCAACGCCTTGAAGGACTTGCTGGAGCCCAACGCCTCCGTCGTCACCATTTCGATCTCCACAACCCGCATGGCCAGCGAAAACTACGGCTACATGG
>JANNTN010000463.1:0-8239 GCA_031394445.1 Anatilimnocola sp. | reverse complement strand
CCGCATGTTCCTCTCGATGCGCCCCAGAAGTACCTGGGCCGGTTCCCCGAGAAAATGCCCGAGCGTCGCCGTCAGGCCCTTGCCATGCTCTCCGCTGTCGATGACGGCGTTGGCCTTCTGACCGCCACGTTGAAGAAACACAGCCTCACCGAGAAAACTCTCCTCTTCCTCATCGGCGACAATGGTGCCCCGCTAAAAATCACGAAGGCCGATGAGCCGGGCGGCGGCGCGGGCTGGGATGGCAGTCTGAACGAACCACTGAATGGCGAGAAAGGGATGCTGGCCGAGGGGGGCATGCACACGCCCTTCGTTATCGCGTGGCCCGGCACTATTCCCGCGGGCCAGACTTATGTTCATCCGGTCAGCGCGCTCGACGTGGCTGCCACTGCCGCTGCTCTGGCCAGTCTTCCGGCCAAACCTGGCGACTTCGACGGCGTGAACCTGCTCCCGCACCTGAAGGGTGACATTCTAACCCCGCCGCACGACGCGCTCTATTGGCGTTGGGCCGCCCAGTCGGCCATTCGCGAGGGGAATTGGAAACTCCTCCGCGGCGGAGAGCGTGAATATCTTTATGACTTGGGCACTGACCTGGAAGAAAAACACAACCTGGCCACCAAACACCCGGAAATCGCCTCCCGCCTCCGCGCCAAGCTAACGGCCTGGAGCGCAGAACTAAATCCGCCCGGTCTGGCTCTCGGCGCGATGGCCCCAACCTGGAATAACTACTTCGACCATTATCTCGAAGGCAAGACTGTCGTTACTTCCAGCGATGACAGGCCGAAGGCATCTCGTCCCAAAGCCACGGCCAAAAAGACCAAAGCCAAACAGAAGTGAATAACGAGATTTCTGACGCGGCGAAATTCTTAACTTTTAAACCATGAAGATTCGTATCGTCGTCGCGGCGCTGCTGTTATTTATCGGGCCAATCCTTGCGGCTGAACCTGACGCGGCGGCCAAAAGCCCGAACATTCCGCCCCCTGCCGTGTCCCGCGCCGAGGACTTGTTAATGGCGGACAACGGCACGGTAAAAGTAGGCATTGATCGCGCCAAAGGTGCGACGTTTACTTGGCTGTCTTGGGCTGGCTATCCCAACAATATTGTCAACTCGGCCGATCCGGGACGCCTCATCCAACAGTCTTACTACGCTGGCTTGCGTCTCGACCGCCGGCCCGAAGGCCAGCACAAGGCGTGGAGTCCGTGGTCGTGGAATCCCATTCAAGGCGGTGGGGTGGGTTCGTGGGCGCGTGTGACGGAGTTCAAACGCCTCGACGGTCACACGCTTTTTGGCGAGACCATCCCCAAGCTGTGGGACATGCCCAATGAGGAAGCGGCCGCGGTCATGCGTCAGTGGACGGGCTTCGAGGCGGAAATGCCTGACGTTGTGGTCGTGCGCTGCGAACTTGATTGTCAGCGAGAGCTCGGCGACCACTGGGGTCCGGCCAAGCTTTCCCCGCAGGAAGTTCCTGCCTGCTACTTCACTCGCAATTTCAATGTGTTCAAGAGCTATCTGGGCGATGGACAATGGCGCACGGAAAGCCAGCCGCCCGGTCCACCGTGGGGCAAAGCCGATCCGCCGCTCAAGGCGATGGCCTGCTTTGCCGCGAACGGCCAGGGCGTGGCAATCTTCAGCCCCACCGCCACGCAGCCGTGGAATTTCGGCCCGCACGCCGGCGGCACCAGCGAAGACCCGGCAGCCGGTCCCTGTGTCCACGTGGCCCCCATTGATCGGGTCAACCTCGGACCGAAATCATCTTTTCGCTACCGCTATTGGCTGGTCGTCGGCACCGAAGCGAATCTCGCCGCCCGGCTGGACTCCTTGTGGAAGAAATACTCCGTCGAAAATGCTGAGCTAAATAATCGCTGACTCATTTTGAATCTGTTTTGCTATGACCCAATTTTTCACGACCCTGTTTTTAGTTTTCGCACTTTGCACTTCGACGATTGCGGCCAAGCAGCCCAATGTCGTCATCATCCTCGCCGACGACTTGGGCTGGAGTGACACGACCCTCTATGGCACGACGAAGTATTACCTGACTCCGAACATCGAACGGCTGGCGAAGCGGGGCATGACGTTCACGCGGGCCTATTCGGCCAGTCCGCTGTGTTCGCCAACTCGATCGGCATTGTTAACCGGCCTCAGCCCGGCACGGACAGGCATCACAACGCCGAACTGTCATTTGCCGCAGGTCGTGCTGGAGGCGACGACAGGCAAGAAAGCGCCGCCGGATCAAAAGGCGATCATGCCTGATCCGCCGACGCGGCTGAAGCCAGAATACCGAACGCTGGCGGAGACGCTGAAGGACGCCGGTTATGCCACGGGGCATTTCGGCAAATGGCACCTCGGCTCGGAGCCGTATTCGCCGCTCCAGCAGGGTTTTGACGTTGATGTGCCGCATCATCCGGGCCCAAGCCCCGCGGGCAGCTTTGTCGCGCCGTGGAAGTTTTCGAATTTCAAGGAGAGAACGCCTGGCGAACACATTGAGAACCGCATGGCGGATGAAGCGGTCGCCTGGATGGAGAAAAACAAAGACCGCCCGTTCTATCTGAACTACTGGATGTTCAGCGTGCATGCGCCCTTTGATGCGAAAAAGGCGAATATCGAAAAACATCGTGCCCGCGTGAATCCCGCCGATCCGCAGCACAGCCCCACCTACGCGGCGATGGTCGAGAGCATGGACGACGCTATCGGCACATTGCTGGATGCACTCGACCGGCTGCAGATCGCCAATAACACGATCATCATCTTCACGTCCGACAATGGCGGGAATATGTACAACGAGATCGACGGTACCACGCCCACTAGCAACGCCCCCTTGCGCGGCGGCAAGGCCACGATGTTTGAAGGGGGCACGCGCGTCCCGGCTGTCGTAATCTGGCCGGGGGTCACCAATGCCGGTAGCCGGAGCGACGCGATGATCCAGAGCGAGGATTATTATCCGACATTGCTCTCCGGACTGAACTTGAAGCCAGCCGAAGGTCAGCGATTCGACGGCGCAAGCATCCTTTCCGCGCTGCACGGTGACGCTGTAGCTGATAAGGCCATCTTCCAATACTTTCCGCACAGTCCCGGCGTACCCGACTGGTTGCCACCCGCTGTTTCGGTGCATCGAGGCGATTGGAAGCTGATCCGCATTTTTCACGGCGGCGATAATGGCGCTCATCGCTATCTGCTTTTCAATCTGCATGACGATTTGAGCGAGAAGAACAATCTTGCCGCGCAGCGGCGTGAGCTTGTCTCGGAACTCGACGCGCTGATAGAGAAGTTTCTCACTGACACGAAGGCCGTCGTGCCAATTTCCAATCCTGCCTTCAATCCAGCCGCCTATCAGCCCGAGAACGAAGGCCGGCAGAAAGCCAAGGCGGCCCCCAAGCGTAAGGCGAAAGCCAAGCCGAAGCCCGTTACAATGTGAGATCAAATAGCGCATGCTGATGACTCGTGTTAGGCTTTGCAGGGCGACTGCGACCGAGTAGCACATGCTCATTCCTGAAGCCACGATTCGTTCATCGACACTTCGTAAAAAACAAAGCCTCTCATTCATGACAACCATGACACAATTTCCTTCGCGCCGACAATTTTTGGCCGTGGGTGCTTGCGCCTGCACGGTGCCGTATTTCTTTGCGCCATCCAACACAACCGCGGCGGAAGACAAGACCGCTGCAAAGAGTGACCGCTTGCAGATCGGCCAGATTGGTTGCGGCGGGCGAGGAAATGGTATTGCCACGCAAGCGGCAGCGCTGGGAGATCTCGTCGCCGTCTGCGATGTGGATCAGGGGCGGGCCGATGCGGCGAAAGCCAAGCAAGGCCAAGGGAAGGCCGAGACCTACACTGATTACCGCAAGCTGCTCGATCGGAAAGACGTCGACGCGGTCACGATTGGCACGCCCGACCACTGGCATACGAAGATCGCCATCGAGGCAATGCTCGCGGGCAAAGATGTGTACTGCGAAAAGCCGCTCACGCTCACGGTCGATGAAGGCAAGTTGATCTGCAAACATGTCCAGAAAACGGGACGCGTGTTCCAGGTGGGAACGCAGCAGCGCAGCAGTACAGGCTTCCAAACCGCGGTCGCCTTATGCCAGTCGGGTAGGCTCGGCAAGATTCAAAAACTGACGGTCGCCATCGGCGGCGGCTCCAAAGGGGGCCCGTTCAAAAAAGAAACACCGCCGGCCAACCTCGACTGGGACATGTGGCTCGGCCAGACGCCAAAGGTCGAGTACATCAAAGAGCGCTGCCACTACACATTCCGCTGGTGGCATGAATACAGCGGTGGCAAGTTGACCGACTGGGGCGCGCATCACGTCGATATTGCCCACTGGGCGATCGGAGCGAATGCTTCGGGACCAGTCTCCTTCGAGGGAGCAGCCGAACTCGGCTGTTCGTTCGAAAAAGGGTATCCCTTGGCGGACGACAGGTACAACACGGCTTTGAAATTCAACATCAAGTGCCTCTTCGCCGATGGCATCGAGATGACGATTTGCGATCGGTGGGACAATGGATCCGACAAGGGATCCGACAAGTTCGAGAACGGGATTCTGATCGAAGGAGATCAGGGGCGAATTTTCGTGAACCGGAGCAAATTAACCGGCCAGCCGGTGGATGCTCTGAAGGAGAATCCGCTTTCCCCGGAACTGTTCACCCGGCTGTACAAAGGGAACGCTCCCACGAGCCATATGGAAAACTTTTTCCATTGCGTAAAATCGCGCGGTGAATGCGTAAGTGATCCGTTCTCCCATCACCGCTCGCTGACCAGTTGCCATCTGGCCAATATCGCGATTCGACTGGGGCGGAAAATTCAATGGGATCCAACGGCCGAACAAATCGTCCACGATTCGGAGGCAGCTTCCTTCCTGCGGCGAGAGCAACGTAAGGGGTTTGAGATTCCGGCGTAACGAGTTTTCGGCAATCCACCTTATAGACGATGCCGTCGTTGCCTCCGTTCCCGGCCTTCGGACAACAGGTGACGAAATTGAGAGAGTATCGTGGCGTCTATCCGCGACATGCCCCACTCTACCGGCTCATGGCTGAGCGCTGATGATATTACATTCCCGAATCGAGTTATGGACTCTTGAGATTGGCCGAACTATTGTTGGTTGATCTACCAACCCATGAGGAACCAATGGCCCGTAAGAAAATCAACGTCAGTGCGGCAATCAAAGAATATCTTGTAGCGAATCCCACGGTTGGCCCAACCGACGCTGCCAAAGCAATCAGCGGAATTGTCGGCAAAAAAGTGCCGGCGAGCTACGTCTCGAATGTGAAATTCACGCAGGCAAAGGGTGCCGGAAAGAAAAAGCGTCGTGGACCGAAGGCCCGTATGAAACGAGCAACCGCTGCGATGAATGCCTCGATCGAACTGGCAGCACTGTTGGCGATGAAGGAACTCGTTAGCAAGTGCGGGGCCGATGCGTGCCACAAAATGATCGACGTGCTGAGTTGAGTTAGGACATAATCGCTTCTTTCACCCGCTCGACTTTGCTAGTTGCCAGCGGGTGAGGAACATTGCAGCCCGGTTACAAGACCTGGCGAGAATAAGAGCTGAGGTGAGCGTTTGCGGCCATGTTATCGCGAGGCGTGAATGTAGTTTGTTCGGGCGCAGCGAGTCGCTATTAGCTACATGCGATTTGGCGAAAAAACCGGACGGAATTCTGGTCGAAATCGAAAAGTATTTGGCTCATCCGTTTTTTACGTGCGCGAGCGTAAGGTCAAGCTGCGCTTAGGATTTTGAAGGCATGGCTCCGGTGTCCAATGGTAGTTGGAAAGCGTCCCTGCGTGGTGGTAACTTATCGGTCCGGCGTCGCGCCGCTGATGCCGGCATCGAAGCGTGTCGCCAGGTCGAATTGAATCGTTCTCGCACCGCCCCCAAAGGCTGGCAAGTCGATCGACTTGATCTGTTCTTCGACGAATGACCCTTGCTCGGTCAGTGCGAGCAGACCAGAAAAACTTCCGGCATTGATCGCGTTGATGACGATGATCACGTCGTCCGCCACGACCTGGCTATCGCCATTGACATCGATGAACTTGGCTGGCGTGTTGTTGACTTCAGGAAGCTGGCCCGATCCTTTGGCGTTGATGTAGTTGATGATGGTCAACACATCTTTGGCCACGACAAAGCCGTCGTCGGTTACGTTGTACTCATTGAAGGGATTGGTGAAGTCGGAGGCGAGCAGATGCCTTGCTTCCAGTTGCTCCAAAGTAGCGAGTCGGTAGCGTTGGCGATTCCGCAAACGGGCGCTGTGTTTCTTTGACAATTTCATGGCGGTTGCCTGGCGCGCGGAATGATCCCTTGCTTTTGCTTACATTGCCTTGCGGGATCAACCTCCATTGCGGCGTGAGAAATCGCTCCGGCAGACTTTCTGCATCCTCACATGGTAGATGCGCTCTACCCCAGTCTCAATCACTTTGAAGATCGATTCGTGAGTTATATTCGCCTCGCGGGTTCGACTTTTGGTTTACACGCTCATCCGCCGGCGCTTCGATGCGATCGAAGCGGTATCAACGGCGAGCAGGCTATAGAGATCGGAGAGAGAATCGTCTGCCGTGTCTGATATTGTTGAAGGAGACTCTTCCCATGAGAACAGCATGGCCCATTCTGCGTCCATGTTGTCCGGCGCTGCCTGCGGAGCTTCACCTTCAGCCTGCGACGAATTGCCGGCATTCAGATAATTGATGATGGCAATGACATCATCGGCCGCGATTTCGTTGTCGGCGTTGGTGTCCGGATAGGGCGGGCCAAAGGGTGTATTGCCTGGCACAGATCCGGAGCCCTTGGCGTTGATGTAGTTGATCACTCCCAGCACGTCACCGGCTACGATGAAACCATCCGGCTGGGAGGTGGTGGATCCCGTGACGTCCAGACCGGTACGTTTCCCCGACTCGAGCGCGTTGTGCAACTTATGCGGCTTCGTGATCGCGATCGTGATCACGATCGGATCGCTATTATCTTGGCCGTCGAACAGCCGCACGGTGACATTCGCCGTGCCGTGCGTGTTCGGCTTGGGCTTGTAACGCAGCGTGCCATCGGGATCAACCGAAGGCTGCGTGGCAAAAATATCTTGGTTGTCGTTGTTCACGGCGAACGAGGGAGTGTCGCCCTCGTTGGCAGCGCCCAGATCGATGCCCAGCGCCCAGCCGGGAACAACCTGCTCGAGCGCCGGGCCCTTTTTGAGTAGATGATTCTCGTCCGTGGCTGTTTGATCGCCGTTACCTTGGACTTGGAAGCTGGGCGGATCGTTGACGGGCGTGATTTGGAAGTTCACCACGGCGTCGTCGGAGAGGAAGTCATCGACGCCGTTGGTTTGGCCATTGTCCCGAAGCGTGTAGGCGAAGCCGGCCGCACCGAAGAAGTCGGGCGTGGGCGTAAAAATGATGTTCGTACCATCGATGGCGACCGTGCCGCCGATGGGATCCTCGACTGCAATGATCGTCAGCGCTTGGCCTGCTTCGTTGGCCGGTCCACGCGAATCATTATTGAGCAGTGCATTGAAGGGGATCGTGATCGGGTCGGCGTCCTCTAAAATGTCGCCGAGCGTGTCGTCATTGCCGGTGGGCAAGTCGTTGACCTGGGTAATGTTGAACGTGACGGTGGCGGTGGAGGACAAGAAATCCGGGGAGCCTGCGGTCGTGCCGTTGTCTTCGAAGACATAGGCGAAGCTGGCCGGACCGTTGTAATTGTCCGCGGGAGTGAAAATCACCGTCTGGTTGAGATCATCGATATCGACGCTGCCGCCGACAACGCTCAAGACATCGATGATGGAGAGCGTCTGGCCCGTTTCGTTGGCGGAACCTTTGCCGTCGTTGGTGAGCAAGTCCGCAAACGGAATGATCCGATCCCCCGAATCCTCGGCAATGCTTACCAGCGGGTCATCTTGGCCGGTGGGGGCATCGTTGGTCTCGGTGATTGTGAAAGTGACCGTAGCGGTGGTCGCTTGGGCGACGAGCACACCGTCGGTGGTGCCATCGTCCCGCACGCGATAGACGAAACTGGCCAAACCGTTGAAGTCATCAGCCGGTGTGAATGAAATCACCGCGCCATTGATCTGGGCCGCGCCGCCGATGATGTTGAGAAGCTCAAATATCTCCAGCGTTTGATCCGACTCGTTGTCTGGACCGGCCTTGTCGTTGTCCAAGAGGTCGTTGAGGGAGATGTTGATGGGGCCAAAATCTTCAGAGATTGTCTCCAACAGATCATTGCCGGCTGTCGGCGCATCATTGACTTCCGAGATCGTGAAGCTGACGGTG
>JANNTN010000454.1:0-4620 GCA_031394445.1 Anatilimnocola sp. | reverse complement strand
CACGCTCCTGGCCCCTTATCATCCCGACACGTTTATTTGGATCACCCTGCGGGCGGGCTGCTACCAGACCACCGGCCAGCGCGACAAGGCCCGCCAACTCTATGAGGAAACACTTGAAAAGCGCAGGAAGGTGCTTGGTCCCGACGATCCTGAGACGCTCAACAGCATTGACAACCTGGCGGAGCTCTACTTGGGCGGCGGCCAGCAGGACAGGGAAAAGGCTTTGGCCATGTTGGAAAATGCACTTCCCAGGAAGAAAGTGGTTCTTGGACCCGACCACCTGTGGACGCTGCACTGCATGCATAACTTGGCTTGGGCATATCGGCGCAACGGCCAGCCCGAAAAGGCGTTGGACCTGATGGAGCAGACATTCGCCAGATCAAAAACCGCGCTCGGCGCTGGGCATAATCATACAGTCGGCGCGGCTTCAGCACTGGCCAGTTGGTATCGAGCCAATGGCCAACCAGAAAAGGGGCTAGCGCTGCTTGAAGAGGCTGTTGAGAACGCCAAGTCCAATCTCGGCCTTACTCATCCGATAACGCTCAGCGTTTTCGCCAGCCTCGCCACGGCCTACCGCAACGCCGGAAGGTTCCAGGAAGCCGTTCCGCTCCGCGAACATTTGCGAGATCAGCAGGTCGCCAAACATGGGCCGAACCATGCGTCCGCTTTGAAGGCTCGCCAAGACCTAGCTTGGGCCTATTGGTACGCCAAAAAGTATCCCGAAGCTGCTCAACTCTTCGAGGAAGTGCATCAGCAGCGCGTTGCAAAGTTCGGAGCAGATTATACGGACACGCTGGACGCGCTGAATGGCTTGGCTTGGTCTTATCAACGCACGGGGAAGTCGTTAGAAGCGATCGACCTTTTCGAGCAAGTTCGCCATGTTCTCGCCACCAAGGTCGGCGCGAACCAATCCTACCTCCAATCGACGCTGAATGGCCTGTCCCAATCGTACGCCAAGGCACTGCCCGATTCGTATCTGAATTTCAACGCGAAGTCACTGCTCGGCGGCGCGCTCGCCACTCAGAAAATGTATGCCCAAGCCGAGCCGCTCCTCCTGGCCGGCTACGAAGGCCTGAAACAGCGCGAGGCCACGATCCCCGAATCGCTCCGCGCCCTCCGCCTGACCGAAGCCCTTAAGCGCCTCATCGACCTCTACACCGCCTGGGACAAGCCCGATGAAGCCGCCAAGTGGCACAAGGAACTTGATGATCACAAAAACGTCGAAAAGCCAGCAATCGACACCACCGACAAGCCGTGACGGACTGCAGCAGCGGTGTAATTCGAATCTACGACGCCACGCCACTGCCCGAGAAGCCGTGACCGCCAGGCGACCAACGTGGCGAACCGATGCAAATGCCGGCAGCGGGAGCGGACCACGCTCTCCGCCGCCGCGCTGTTTCTTGCACCGCCGAGCACCGCAAGGATCGCGGTATCTTCCCGATAACCCGTCAGACCGACAGGTTTCCGATATCGATCAGAAATCGACCCTTTTTGACACCGTAGCACGAGACGTCGGCGGTCTGCCTGCGGAGGGACCGCTGGCACTTTTCTTACCTATTGAAGATCGAACGGCAAAGCGGATCGACGCCGGCAAAACGAGGTCCCTCTTACAAATAATGCCATCAAGGTTTTCCAACGGCTCTCGGAAGAAAGACGCGGCTACGCCTTTTTGGAATTGTCAGTGTCGCAAGTTGCGTTAGGGCAACAGCTTGCGTCGCTACGTCATGTTGGTTCGCGGGCACATCCTAAGCTACCGTTCGCTGTTTTTCCGGTGATCGCCTTGGTGCTAGAGCGCGTCGGCAGTACTAGCGCTCGTCCGGCATCGCCACACCTATTCCGCTTCTTGACCGCCGTGGAAAGCAGCCCTTTAACTTCCGTCGGTTTAACGGAGCCCGCAATCACTTCGGCCGCCTTTTCCAGCTCTTCAGATCGATCCTGCAATACTCGAGCCGCCTCTCAGGATCAAGTCGAGCGAGAAACTGGTCAGCGACATATTTGGCGGAGCTTCGGTTAACGGCGAACGCATTTCCTCGGCGACTAGAAGCTCCTCCACATCGAGAACAACCCGACGAAGTACATCAAAAGCCTGACGTTGGCCAAGACGGCCACTTGCACGCTCACGGACGAGCACTGGTTCGACGGCAAGAGTGTTGAGTTGAACCCGGGCCTCATCGCGATCATCGGCAACAAGGGCAGCGGCAAGAGTGCCCTCGCCGACATCCTCGCTCTCGCCGGCAATTCGCACTGTGCCGACCTTGAGTTCCTCACGGAGGAACGCTTCCGCGGCACGGGGAACAAGGCCGCACAATTCAAGGCCACTCTCGTGTGGGCGGACGAAACGCCGGTCACCGTCAACCTCAACGATGACTTCGATCCGAACAAACCCGAGCGGCTCCGCTATCTCCCGCAGCACTTCATCGAGAAGCTCTGTAACGAGATCACCAAAGGAGACAACACGAATTTCAATCGTGAACTTCGCAAGGTCATTTTCAATCATGTGAAGGAGGAGGACCGACTCGGCCATGGTTCACTCGACGAACTGCTTGACTACCTCGTTCAGTCTCGCAAGGAAGCGATCGCCCAGGAGCAGCAGGCCCTCCACACGCTCAACGACGCAATACTTCGCAACGAACACGAGATGAGTGCGGAGTCAATCGACGCGTACGAAAAGGCACTCGCACTCAAGCGGCTTGAGCTGGATGCTTTGGACAAGAATCCCCTCACGGAAGTCAAGCAGCCGACCGAAGACCCGAACGACGTTGAGACTAAGGCCCTCGTCCAGCAGATCGACGACAAGAAGAAAGAGCAACAGGACCTACTCACGCAAATCCAGCGATCGCAGGAGAAACGCCAAGTCCTCGTCGCCGAGCAGGCGACGCTCAAACGCTTGTCCGGCCACGTCGACAACTTCGACTCCTACCACCAGCAGTTTGTCGCCGATCACACTACTGAGTTCGAGAACGCTGGCTTCGACATCAACCAAATCGTCGCGGTCACCATCACCCGCAAGCCCATCGAAGACCGCCTCACCGAAGTCACGACGAAGCTGGCGGAGACGACGCTCCTTCTCGATGGTAAGCAGGCGACGGAGAACAAACCGGAGGTGAACGGGTTGATCGCCAAGGCTAAGGCTTCCCGTGTCAATCAGAGGTTCGGAACCGATATGGCTTCACTTGTAATTGCCGGACGATGCCGACACGTGCGAGTACTGCGCGAGAATCCCGCGGACGCGAATAGTTTAAATCGCGTTCCCTGGCCAATTGCGGCGTAAAGTGACGTCGAGCCAAACACGAACGCACTTACCACCTAAAGATCGGTCCGAAACGCGTCATGTACAGAGGCAGACTTAGCTACTCGCAATCAGACGTCACAATCGAAAACTCCTTGCCAAGCCACAAGACGGCCTCATCAAATGTGATCTGCGGAATTGCCGTGTAGTGCTTATCGGACATTGACTGCGGCGCATGGCCCAGAAATAAACCTTCGAGACCTCTAAATCGCTCGTTATCTCGAATTAGCGTGGCCGAGGACTTCTTGAGCGATTTCAGCGATTTTTTAATTTCCAAATCGCTCCTCAACCGCTCGTAGGCATTCTTGATATTGTCATTTTTTCGAAGTCCTCCACTGCTCGTCCGCGACTCTTCCCAAAGTGGCTTGCCATTCTGATTCAGCAGTACGCGATCACTGCTTTCCTCGGCCCTGAATTTCCGCAGCAGGCGAAAAGTTTCGGGCCACAAGGCATAGTTTACGACTGGCACATTTTCTTCGCGGCTCGTTTTCGACCGTTTGCGAATAATTCTTCCAGCTATCCAATCGACCTCGGTCACGAGTAAGTCGGCTACATCTTTTTGGGTCATGCCACAATTCAGCATGAGCAACAAGAACAGTTTTGTGCGATCGGGCGCATTGTCCAGCAATCGAGTGATTTCTTCCTTGGTGAAAACTATCGCCCGCGATGCGGGAACTGAAATGGACAATTCGTCCTCGCCGCGTTTGTCCAGAACACGCGGAAGATGCTCGATTACTTCGCTCCGCCAGAGCCAACGAACAAAATAAACTACGCTTGTGAAGTAATGTCTCGCCGAGTGTCGGCCAAATTTTTGCTTCCCGCATTTGCCCAGCAAATCTAGACGGCACTTCATCATCGCTTTGCTGTCAATGTCATGCACGGAATGCTTCTTCCCAAACCAATCCTGGAACCAGTGTAGATGTAATTCCAGCGCTGCTAAACGACCAACGCTTATGTCTTTTTTCTCTGCTTCAGTTGCTTTGTGAAGCAAGAAGCTTTCGACTTGACTTTCAAGTGAAGTATTGCCCGCATCGGCACGACGATCTTGTACCGCGAGCCGATCGGCCCAAATCTCCTTCTTAATTCGCAAAGGACTGCCATCTATCTCGAGCGCATAACGCTGGCGGTCGGCGATAGACAGCTTTGGAGCCTTGAACGCAGACAAGTCCTTAGCGCTTAGGTCAGCGAACTGGACTTACCCACGTTTCGTGGGCGCTTTGAGGAGAGTGTAAACTCTCCCGAAAGGAGCGAATGGCATGAGCGGTTCACGGCGAGCTTTTACGGCTGAATTTAAGCAGGAAGCTGTGCAGTTGGTTGCGAGGCAAGGTTTG
>JANNTN010000451.1:0-2041 GCA_031394445.1 Anatilimnocola sp. | reverse complement strand
GGGCGACGAGGTCAAGGCGCTCGGCAAGCTGCTCTCCGTGCCGGTGGGCGAAGCGGTGCTGGGCCGCGTGCTCGACCCGCTGGGCAATCCGCTCGACGGCAAAGGACCGGTCGCCACGAGCGAGTCGCGGCCCGTCGAATTTTTGGCACCGGGCGTCGCCGGCCGTCAGCCGGTGCGCGAGCCGCTGCAAACAGGCATCAAGGCGATCGACGCGATGACGCCGATTGGCCGCGGCCAGCGCGAGCTGATCATTGGCGATCGCAAGACGGGCAAGACGACGATTGCGATCGATACGATCATCAACCAGAAGCACTCGGGCGTAAAGTGCTTCTATGTCGCGATCGGCCAGAAAGAATCGTCCGTCGCCAACACGATCAAAGTGCTCGAAGAAAACGGCGCGATGGATTACACGACTGTGATCCTCGCCGGGGCCAGTGCCCCCGCGCCGCTGCAATATGTCGCGGCGTATGCGGGCACGTCGATGGCCGAGTATTTTACCTATAACGGCGGCCATGCCCTGATCGTCTATGACGATCTGTCGAAGCAAGCGGTTGCATATCGCGAACTTTCCTTGCTGATGCGGCGTCCGCCGGGACGCGAGGCGTTTCCCGGCGACGTGTTTTATTGCCACAGCCGCTTGCTCGAGCGGTCGTGCAAGCTAAGCAAGGAGCTGGGTGGTGGCTCGCTCACTAGCTTGCCGATTATCGAGACGTTGGAAGGCGAAGTCTCGGCTTACATTCCGACCAACGTGATTTCGATTACCGACGGGCAGATTTACTTGCAGCCCGACTTGTTCTTCAAGGGCATTCGCCCGGCGATGAACGTCGGTATCTCAGTCAGCCGCGTCGGTGGTGCCGCTCAGATCAAAGCGATGAAGGACAAGGTAGTCGCCGGTGGTTTGCGGCTCGCATTGGCCGCATTTCGCGAGTTGGAAGCGTTCGCCCAACTCGGTACCGACCTGGACGCCGCGACGCAGGCCCGCCTCGACCGCGGCTATCGCATGGTCGAAATCCTCAAGCAGCCGCAGTATCAGCCGCTGGATGTGATCGATCAGATCATGGTGATTTTTGCGGCGAATAGCGGAGCGCTCGACAGCCTGCCGGCCAACCGCGTGCAGGCGTTCGAGAAGGAATTTTTGCAGTACATGAAAGATCACAAAGCGGCGGTTCGCACGGAGCTGATGGAAAAGAAAGAGTTGACGCCGGAACTGAAGACGGCACTGACCGACGCAATCAACCAATTCAAGGCGAGTTTCAAGAAGTAGTCAAAGGTCCGTAGGTGGGCTGTGCCCACCGAGACAATAGCAGGTGGGCATAGCCCACCCTACAGAAAAAACGATGGCTAAGGCCCGAGCACTCGATAAACGACGTAAGAGTATCCGTAACATCCGCAAGATCACGCGGACGATGGAGCTGATCGCCACTGCGCGCTTTAAGAAGGCAATGGACCGGGCGACCGCAGCCACGGCTTACACCAAACGGATCACGCAAGTGGTCGCGGACCTAGCCAACGCCGGGCTGGAGGTGAGTCATCCGCTGCTGGAAGCCCACGACACGAACGACCGGGCTATTTTGCTGGTGCTGACGGCCAACCGTGGCCTCTGCGGCGGTTACAACGGCTCGGTGTTTCGCGCCGGGGTCGCTCGCTACGAGGAGTTGAAGCAGGCTTATCCGCATCTAGAAGTCGAGATTGCCGGTAAGCGCGGCATCGCCGCGGCCAAGTTCCGCAAGGTCAATCTGGCCCAAGCCTACACTCAGTTCAACGATCAGCCACAGTTTGCCGAAGTCGATGCAATCGCCACGCGGTATCTGGAGGCCTACGCCACGCAGAAGCTCGATCGACTGGATGTCGCTTATACAAAATTTGTTTCCAGCAGCAAGCAAATGGCCGTCGTCGAGACGTTGTTGCCGCTGGGTTCGCTGGAAGGAGCCGGTACGAAGCAGGACGAAGGCAAAGGCAGCGATTCGATGTACGAATTCCTGCCGTCGGCGGCGAGCATTTTAGAAGAAGTCGTGCCGGCCAGCTTTAAGGCCAAGTTGTT
>JANNTN010000427.1:0-5256 GCA_031394445.1 Anatilimnocola sp. | reverse complement strand
CAGCCGGTGAGGTCTTTGCCATTGAAGAAGCTGCCGACGTTGTCGGGCGTGGCTGTCATCGGCGATTGCGTTTCGGAGCCGAGGTAGGCCACGAGCGAGCGGACTTCCAGGGGGGAGAGCGGTTTTAGGAGGTCGTCGGGCATCATCGATTTGTCGCTGATTTTCGACTCGTCGATGTCGGCCTTCGAGATCGTGACCAATTCGTTTTGCGTTTGCAGCGAGATCGCGGCGGCGGTCTCCTCTTTGAGGATGCCGGTGACAACGCGGCCGTCGGCACAGCGGACGACGGTGGGTTGATATTCCTTGGCCATGACGGCGGAGGGATCGAGGACGTTCGACAGGAGATAGTCGAGATTGGCCCGCTGGGAGCCGGTGATGTCGGGGCCGACTTTGCCGCCTGTGCCGAAGAGCAGGTGGCATTGTTGGCAGGTTTTGGCGAAGACGGCTCGGCCGAGTTCGGGGGAAGGCTTGAGGCTTGAGGTGTGAGGCGTGAGGAGTGGAGATTGAAGAAGTCGTTTGTAATCGGCGATTAGTTTTTGCTTTTCTTCGGGGGAGGAGCGGACGATGCCCCAGACTTGCTCGATGCGTTTGTTGAGGGGGGCGTCGTTGAGGTTACGGAGGTTGGTGACGAGGTCAGCCGTCAGGTGGTTCTGGGGCACCTTACCACCGGCGACGGCGTCGAGCAGGGCGGTGGCGAAAGCAGTCCGCGCACAGAGCGTGGCGAGGGCGTCGCGGCGTTCGACAGGCGACAACTCGCCGTAGATACCGAGAATAGTCGTCGGAACGCGGGCATCTTCATAAGCAGCCAGGCCGCGGAGCGCTTCACCGTAGGGAACGCCTTCGTTGGCGCTGCGCCGGCCGACGATGGTTAGCAGCGCGGGCAGTAGCTCGGCCGATTGTGTACGAGCCAATGCGGCAATCGCCTGGCGGCGATGCAGGCCGGGTGCTTTGGCGTCGAGAATCGTTGCGGCCAGCGTTTTGGCCGCGGCGGCGTCGCCGAAGCCGGCAGCCAGCACGGTCGATTCGAAGCGGACTTCGCCGCTTTCCACTTTCGCGAGTTCCGCCTTCACCTGTTGCCAGGCTTTCGGCAGCTCCACGCTTTTGCGACCCTTGAGCGACTCCGACAGGCCGCGCAAGAACGTCAGCCGGGTCGCGTCGTCCTTGGCTTTGGAAAGCCCATCGACGAGCAAATCGAGCGACTTGGCCGGATCGCCCGCGCCGATGCGGCGGATCATGAATTCCTTGAGGATCGGAATGTTCTCGCCGGCTTTGATGGCGAGGGCCAGGGCACGCGGCGGATCAACCTCCGCCAGCGGCTCCATCGCATACCAATACATTAGCGGCAGATTGTGGTCGGTGGCGTCTTCGGGATGGCTCGCTAGCGCCTCAATAACGGACCAACGGGAGGCGAGAGGTAGTCGTTGAAGTGCTATAGAGATTTGAAGTCTGAGAGCGGGATTACTTTTCCCTAGTGACAGTTTTGCCAGAGCATCAATAAACGCACCTTCAAATGGCTTGGAGCTTTCTGAGATTAAGCGAATCATCCAACCTCGTTCAGGGTCTCCGCCAGCAAGGCTCTGATCGAGCAAATAACCGGCCGCTAATGCATTTACGTCCGCGCCTGGGCTGTTTTTTGCGTCTGCCCGGAGCAGATCAGGCAATGCTATAGCTGAAGTGCTGGCGAAGAATTGGCTAGGAAACCCCGTCGTAATTGAAGTCGAAGCATTTTTGAAATCCAGGCCTTTCCGCGCGTCCCGTTCAAGGTCCGCGAGAGTAAGTGTCTGAGCAGCCGCTCGCTCCTGAATCAATCGCCGCGCATGTCGCACATACCACTGATTCTCATTCTTCATGAGCCCTAACAGTTCTGCGTTCGACTGCTTCGCCAAATCCACCTTCACCGGCTTCGCGTTGTTGTAGCTAATGCGATAGATGCGCCCGTTGCTGCGGTCGTGCTTGCCGGGTTCGCGGAGGTGGCATTGCTGCATGTCGTACCAGTCGATGACATAGACCTGGCCGTCGGGGCCGTAGGTCATGTAGAGCATTTGCGACCATTGGTCCTTGGCGAAGAGAAAATCCTGGCCGTGGCGGGCGACGAAGCCGCTCCCTTTTGGCTCCAGCAGATCGACGTTCATGCGGTTGCCGTGGATGTTGTTCATGAAGAGGGCGCCGCGGTATTTTTCGGGCCAGGCACCGCCTTGATAGATCATGCAGCCGGCGTGGGCGTGGCCGCCGCCGAGCGTGTCGCTTTGCCGGCGGTTGCCGTCGTTCCACTGGTTGCCCGTGTAGTGGCGGTGGTCGGCGATGGTCTTGATGTCGTCGTAGGTGTACGGGTTGAAGTGCAGCCCGCCCTGCCGCTCGTAGCGGGCACCGGGAATGATGTGATACATGTGCGGAATAACGCACGCCGTGACGAAGAAATTGCCGTATTGGTCGTAATCGAGCCCCCACGGATTGCTCGTGCCGTGGGCAAACACCTCGAATTCGTGCCGCACCGGGTGATACCGCCAGACGCCCGCGTTCAGCGGCTGTCGCTTCTCGGCCGGCGTTCCCGGCTTACCAACCTTGCTGTGCGTGAACACGCCGTGACAGCCGTAGAGCCAGCCATCCGGCCCCCAGATGAAGCTATTCAGCGTTTCGTGCGTGTCTTCATAGCCCCAGCCGTCGAGCAGCCTCACCGGCTCGCCGTCGGGCTTGTCGTCGGTGTCCTTATCGGGAATGAAGAGGAGATAGGGGGCGGCACCGACCCAGACGCCGCCGAAGCCGAGTTCGATGCCGCTGACGAGGTTGAGGCCTTCGTAGAAGACGGTGCGTTTGTCGAGGGTGCCGTTGAGGTCTGTGTCTTCGAAGATGAGGATGCGGTCGCGGCCTTTGTCGCCTTCCGCACGGCGGGGGTATTCGAAGGCTTCGGCGATCCAGACGCGGCCGCGGTCGTCGATGGCCATGGCGATTGGTTGCTGGACATCCGGTTCCGCCGCGGCGACTTGAACGCTAAAGCCCGGCGGCACCACCATTGCCTTCGCCGCTTCCTCGGCTGACAGCCCCGCGTGGGGATACAGCGCCGTGGCGTCCGGCGTTGGCAGTTCGCTCGTCAGTGACTTGAATCGCGGGCGAGTGGCGTGGAAACGGAAATCGTCAAAATTAATATGCCCCCAGCCGCCGGTCCCTTGGTCGATGATGCGGATGAAGATTTTCTTCCCCTTGATTGGCTGCAGATCGACAACCACCGGCCGCAGATTCTCTTGATTTTGTCCCGAGGCTCCATAGAACACGCGGTTGTCGTCAGCCGTAACGATATCAACCCGCGTTTGCCGGCTGCCGCCGCCGCCGATGAGGAAGCTGGCAAATGGATGCGTCACCTCAAACGGCGCACTCGTCAGCATGCCGACTGGCAAGTCGCGGACCTTTTCGAAGCTGCCGATCCAGTACTGACCCGTGTGCTCCGATTTTTTCTTGTCTGCCGCGCGGATCTCGGCGATGTCTCCTTTGACCGGCTGCCCTTCAAACGCCTTCCCCTCAGCCGTCCAGCCATCGAGCGTGCCAGTTTCGAAGTTGAGGTTCAGCGGCTTGCCGTCCGCCCCGGCGGGGACCACACCGGGGTTGTTCAGCGGCTCATTGAGCGGGTTGGAAGTGGGCTTGTCTTGTGTTACTCCAATTGAAACCAACAGCGCGAGGAGCGACACCGACAGCGAGAGGGTTCGACGATTCACAGCAGATCCCTGGGAGAGATGACCTAGGTAGTTTGCCCCATTGTGAGCTGCGGCGGGGCGATGTCAATTCACGGTAGGTGGGCGGCGAGGCAACACAACCCGCTCGATCGTTCCAGAGAAATAGAAGTCTTGCGGCTGCGACTGGATGTATTCCATTATCTTCGCGTCAAAATCAACTTTCTTCTGTAGCTTGTAAAACGCGTCGTCGCAGTCATCGAAGGCCGGTTTTAGATGAGCGAGCAATTCCTGACGTTCGTCATGTTCAAGTGGTGGTGACCCACCGAACCGATCGGCTGATAGCCGCAGAATGTGTGCAGCTTTGGGAATTCCGATGCTCTCTAGCCCTGCGAGTGCATCCGGCCATACGATGCCGGTCGAGTTGAAGAAAAACTGCTTGTGGCCGCCGTTATTGACTTCGGACCTGTACCAGAGGACGGCAAATACACATCGTTGGGCTAGAGAAAACGCTTGGAAACTGTGTTCGTAGAGAGCAGGACCGTCATAGATGTTTGCAGTCCACCAGACCGGATGAAGTACCGCCCAAGGATCGCCCGAAGAGGTCGTCGCGTCATCGACGACGACATATACTTTTTCTTTGCGTGCCATTGCGCTGAATAACCTCAAACTTGTCGTCGTGTTGAGTCAACCGATTATTCACGGCCGCCCGGCGGGGCGATGTCAATTCGCCAGATTAATACCTGAAAGTTGGCTGATACCTGAGCCTGCCGTTACGGGTTAGTCGCGGGCATGAATTGGACCGCGTCGATGACGACGTAGCCGTCGGAATTGCCGTTGGAAACGGTGACGACCGCGGGTTTGCCGCTGGCGAAGGTAAACGTACCCAGCGAGACAAAATTTCCTTCGATCGGCGGTGGCTGACGCTGGTTGATGGTCAGGCTTTCTTTCCCGGTGGCATGGGCGATTTCGATGTTGGCTTTGCTCGAACGATTGGTATTTGGTGTGTAGGCGAGGCGAACCTCGTAGCGGCCGGGGGTGGGGAGCTTGGCCTCGAAGCGGGCATTGGCTTTGCCGTCGCGGGCGTCGTGATCGTGCTGGTAGCCTTCGCCTATGAACGAGCCGGCGGCCCGGCTGGTCTTCCATTCGCCGATGAGTTTGGCTTCGGAGTCGTCGATGACGATGCCCGGTAGTTTTTTGCCATCGATCGCGCCGCGCTGGCTGGATTTTTCCGTCGCGGGAGCGGCCGCGGCTGCGTAGTCGAGCACTTGGCCGTCGGCCAGCAATCGTTCTCGCAGTTTGGCATAGGGAACATCCTGCACCGCCTGGTTGGCGTCGATCGCGAATGCAGCGGCAGTGGCGGCTGATTGGCCGAGGATCATGAAGACGGGTTCCATGCGGATCGAGCCGAACGCAATGTGCGTGCTGGAGAGGCAAACGGGCACGAGCAGGTTTTCGCACTGGGATTTTTTCGGCACGAGCGAGCCATAAGCAATCTCATACGGGCCGTTGGTCGGCACGCCAATGTCCCCTTCGTTTTGAACATAGCCCTCCGGCGTGATGTAGCGCTGGATGTTGTGCGAATCGATCGTGT
>JANNTN010000383.1:0-5246 GCA_031394445.1 Anatilimnocola sp. | reverse complement strand
GCACGATCTCCCCCTCATAGCGATTGTTAGGATACAGGTCGTGCATTCGGTTGAAGCACCGCAGTAGCGTGCTCTTGCCACA
This sequence comes from Anatilimnocola sp., assembly GCA_031394445.1. Classification (GTDB taxonomy): domain Bacteria; phylum Planctomycetota; class Planctomycetia; order Pirellulales; family Pirellulaceae; genus CAYLLN01. The sequence continues at coordinate 5,164 of JANNTN010000383.1, read as the reverse complement.
TCCCGACGGCCCAATCAGCGCCGTCACCGTTCGCTCGGGAATCGGCAAATTCACATGATGCAGCGCCTGCCGCTTGGCGTAGTGAAAGCTCACATTATGCACCTCGGCCTTCAGCGGCCCGCCGGCAGAAACATAATCCGTCCGCGCCGCTGCCACAGCGCCCGCGCGCGTCGCGATGGTGGGAGCAGCAGCTTTCGTAGTCGCGGCAGACACAAGGAGACCTCAGTTACCAATGAATCTTCCGGCGAACGCGATAACGGACATAGATCGCGACGGCATTCATGGACAGGGTAAAAAGCATCAACACCAATCCCGTTGCCGCCGCATTGCGATGAAAATCTTCGGTGGGGCGCGAGACCCAATTGAACATCTGAATGGGCATGACCGTGAACGGAGAGCCGAGCCAACCGAAGTTCACGAAAGGCGGACTCGATTGCAAGGGGGATGGTGGCAAAAACCCAATGAAGGACAGCGCTCCGATGGTAATCAGCGGAGCAGTCTCGCCAACAGCTCGCGACATGGCAATGATCGTTCCCGTGGCAATTCCTCCCAACGAATAAGGAACCAGGTGATAGCGAACGACTTGCCATTTCGTCGCGCCGGCGGCATAGGCTGCTTCGCGAATCGTGGATGGTATCGACCTCAAAGCTTCGCGTGTCGTAACGATGACAATCGGCAGTGCCAGCATGCCCAGCGTCAGTCCTCCCACTAAGATGCTGCGGGACAAACCGAGTCCGTACACGAGCAAGCCCAACGCCATCAGCCCATAGATAATCGACGGCACTCCCGCCAAATTGGCGATATTAATCTCGACCAGCGTCGTAAACCGATTCTTCGGGGCATATTCCTCGAGATAGACGGCCGCGGCGACACCCAGCGGCACCGCCGACATCATCGTCACGAACATGATGCACAGCGAACCCACCCAGGCCGAGAGAATCCCCGCCCGCTCGGCCTTCCGCGAAGGAAAGCTCGTAAGAAACTGCCAGTCAATTCTCGTCAAACCCTCATAAGCCAGGTCGAATAGCAGCAGGGCCAGCGTCAGCAGCCCGACCAACGTGCAGACCATGCCCATGATGTTAAATAGCAGATCTTGCCGTTTACGATAGCGAATGAGCTGGGCGACGTCTGCCATGACTAGTAGGCCTGGTGAAATCGGCGGCGGAGGAAATGCCCGATCAAATTAAAAAACAGCGTCATGAAGAACAGCACCAATCCGCACGCAAAAATGGACTGATAGCCAATGCTGCCATGCGGCAGATCCCCCAGGCTAACCGCCACAATAAAGGCAGTGATCGTGGCCGCGGGCTGAGTCGGGTTCAGCGTCAAACTGGGCTGCATTCCTGCGGCAACAGCGACGATCATCGTTTCGCCGATAGCTCGTGAGATTCCGAGAATGTAAGCGGCACCGATGCCCGATAGTGCCGAGGGCACCACCACGTTAATCGCCGTCATGACCTTATTGCCCCCCAGAGCATGGGAGCCCTCGCGGAGCAGCATGGGAACGCTTCGCATCGCATCTTCGCTGAGCGAGCTGACATAAGGAATGATCATGATCCCCATCACCAGCCCGGCGCTCAGCATATTGAACATCGGCAGGCCGGGAATGATGTGCTGCATCGCGGGCGCGATGAAACCAAGGGCGAAATAGCCATAAACAACGGTGGGAACGGCGCTCAGCAGCTCCAAAGCCGGCTTGACCGTCTCGCGAACCGAGTGATGGGCGAATTCACTGAGATACAGGGCAACGATCGTCCCAATCGGCAGCGCCACGGACAGAGCGACCGCCGTCGTGACGAGCGTTCCACCCACCAAGGGCAAAATCCCATACTTGGGATTTGCGAACTGCGGAGTCCACGTTGTTTCCGTGAGGAACTCGACGATGGATACATGCCGGAAAAAACCCAACGATTCGTAGAATAACACCCCAACAATCGCCAGCGTGATCGCCACGGAAGACGATCCTGCCAAAAACAGCAGAGCCTGGATGATCCGTTCCTTCCACTCTCGTTTCCAGCGGCGAGCGTCGTGCAGCCTTTTCGGGCGCAGTCGCTGAATGCGGCTACTTGGTGGCGGCTGGCTCAAGATCGACACTCTCATCCCCGCTGCTTGCGCAACGAATTCAAACCTATCGCTAACACCGATCGTTCTAGTGTACCGGCTTACGTTTTAGAATCTCCTCGATCGACAAACCCACTTCGGGCACCCCACCAAAGCCTGAACCCGTCTCCAGCTTCGCAAACCGATCCAAAGCCATCGCATAGGCTCCTTCCGGCAGAGGAACATACTTCACCTCTTGCGCCAGCGTTGGCACGTTCTTCAGGTAGAATTCGACGAATTGCTTAACCTCAGGTCTCTCCGCCGACTTCTTGCTGACATAGATAAACAGGGGACGGGATAGCGGAGTGTACGATCCCGAAATCACCGTTTCGGCACTTGGTGCCACGCCGTCCGTCTTGCCAGCAGGAACGACCTTCAGGGCCTTCATCTTCTGCTGGTTCGGTTCGAAATAAGCGTAAGGCACATAGCCCAAAGCGTACTTGTTTCCTTCAATGCCTTGGACCAACGTGTTGTCGTCTTCGCTGGCCGTATAATCCCCCCGGCTGGCCTTCGCCTTGCCGTTGATCGCTTCTGTGAAATAGTCGAACGTGCCAGAGTCTGTCCCCGCGCCGAACAGCACCAGCTTCTCGTTGGGCCAATCGGGCCGAATCTGGTTCCAATGGGTAATCTTGCCCTGAGCCTCCGGCTCCCAAATTTTCTTGAGTTCCTCAACGGTGATCGAATCGGCCCAGTTCGCGGCTGGGTTCACTGCGATCGTCAACGCATCGAAGCAAATGGGCAACTCGATGAATTCAATGCCGTTATCTGCCGCGGCCTTCATCTCGTCTTTCAGAATGGGTCGCGACGCATCTGAAATATCCGTCTCGCCGCGTGCAAACTTTTTAAATCCACCACCGGTCCCAGAAATCCCCACCGTGACCCGAACACCCTGTTTGGTCGCGTTTTGAAATTCTTCCGCGACCGCCTCGGTCACCGGAAAGACCGTGCTCGACCCGTCGATTTCGACTTTGCCGGTGACAGTCGCGGCAGGCTGACAGCCGGCGACGCCGACAATGAGCAGTAAAGCTGCCCAGATTCTCACCATGATCCACCTGATTGCGACGCGGTTCTCTATCAATAGATACAGCGGTAAAGCTACCAGCCACATGTTAAGGTCGTGTTAAGATTCGCCGCTCGCCGCAAGTCCTTATTCAGAAGCACTTTGCGAACTCTGGGCCATCTCTCGCAGCCACAGCGGCAGCCGCGTCGGCCTCCCCTGCCGATCGACACACGCCACCGTCGTCTCCCCCTCCACGAGCAACTCATCCCCGCGAAAAATCTCGTACCGGTGCTCAATCCTCGCCCCCTTCGCCTTCACCGTCGTCGTTACCAGCCGCAGCACATCGTCAAACAGCGCCGGCAGGAAGTATCGAACCTGCGCCTCCGCGATGACCAACAAAATGCCGCCATTCTCCAGCTCCCGATAACTATGCCCCGCCGCCCGCAACAGCTCGACCCTGCCCAACTCAAACCACGTCAAATAGTTCGCATGATGAACACGCCCCTGTCCATCCGTCTCCTGATACCGAACGCGGATTTCAATTTCGTGCTGCATAGGTTCAGTTTTATTTTTCAGTTCTCAGGGTAATAGCATCGCAATCATGCAATTTCGAAACGCAGCCATTAGCATATTCAATAACCAGCGGCATATTGCAAGGGTGATGCGAAGCCCAAGCTGCCTCGACTGGTCCAATGCGGCACAACGCCTTGATCGGAATTGCTACATACCATGAGCGGCATAGTCGGCCATTCTCTATTCGCAATTCTCGGCTTAAAAGCCGCCGCCGCGCGAAAATTGCCAGTCGCCACCATCGCGGCTGAGCACCAAGCCAGTTACCTCGCTGGCGCGTATCTCGGCAGCGATATTCAGACGATGCCCGAGGCGGTCTGTGTCGAATCTGGCCGCGAGTGCGGTTACGGCACCGTCCCAGTACAAAAAAGCCCCTTCACCGGCGGCCCCGTGCGTCCCTGGTCGCTCGCGGTGGGCGATCGCAGCTACCGGCCGAGCGAAATTCATGCACTGTTCTACGGCCGCTCGCACGTCGTCTTCGGCTGGCCGCGCCAACAGCGTGAAATGGCCCTCCCCTGGGATCACTTGCCCGATTATCTCGCCGCCGTCGTAGAAGACGCTTACGAATTGTTCGGCCCCAGCCGGCGCACGCTCGCCTACACCTTCGGCTGGATGGCTCACGTCGTCAGCGACAGCCTGATCAAATCGATCCAACCCGGAATCGACCTTGAACTGCTCGACGGCAAGTACACGCCCCGCAACCGGCCCATTCAAGACCTCTTCATGTACCACGAAATCGGCGTGCAGGAGTTTCATCTCGATTGGCCGGCCCTCCTGGCGGACTTGGCGGAAACTCCCGTTGAGCCCGCCCAACTCCACTACATGCGCATCGCCGAGCCGCGGGGACAACTCGCCCGCTACTTCCCGCACGACTGGCAGGCCGATCAAGCGGTACTCCTCCGCTCCGTACTGGCCGAGAATCGCCGCTGGTGCCGTTTCCATGCTCAAGACGTCCTGCGAGACATGCAACTCTTGACCACCGCCGACGGCAAGTCCGAATGCAACGACACCTTCCGCCAGCTAACCGGGCTGAACTACACCCAAATGATTGACCTAGCCAAGCAAGCCAAGCTCCGCCGCGCCTGCTGGCAAACGGGTGAAGCCATCGCCGACATGTTCGCCGCCGTCGTCGCCCGCTCCCCTCGCCTCGCCGCCGACCGAACCAGCCAGACTCCCACTTGGGAAACCATCTCCAAAGCCTGGCAGCGTTGATCCAGCCCCCTCCTTCCGAGAATATTTTTCGAATTCTCGCCCGGTTTTTCGCGCCGATTGCAATAGATATCTGGGGCGCGCGTTGCTGCCCCCGCGCTGTACCGTCACGCGATCACAAACCCTTCACTTCACTATGTCACTCGCCCCTTAACATGAGCGCTCACCCTCTCAACTTCCTCACTCATGTCACCCTCGACACCAACCACCGTAACTCTCAGCCGTTCAACAAGATCGGTCCCCTTCCGTTGCCCAAAATGCCCCCGCCAGCCCCGACAGAACTTG
>JANNTN010000358.1:0-15264 GCA_031394445.1 Anatilimnocola sp. | reverse complement strand
CATGGAGGAATCAGGACGTTTTTTGTGAATTGCCCGCTGCTGACAAGGAAGTTAAATGGGGCGCGCCTTTTCAAGGCTCTGGTTGCTTCTTTGTGTACTGGTTGTCCCTGGACTTTGGGCGGACGAATGCGGTCTGCGCTTTCTTGAGCCCGACGATTGCCCCGGCTGTGGTTGCGGTGAGTGCTGCATCGACACGGGCTGCTTCTATTTCCAGTTGGATGCACTCCTGCTTCATCGCACGAACAGCAGCAGTCAGCCAGTGGTCATTCGCGTGACCGACGAAGGGGACGCAACGCCGGGCACAACCGTTTTGACCACAGGCAGCGCAAAATTCAATCTGCAACCAAGTTTTGCAGCGCTGCTCGGCTGGCAGGTTGATGATTGCCGGGCCTGGGAGCTGGCGTATTTTGGCATCTACAACTGGAATGGCTCAGCCGTGGCCACCGGTAATAACGATCTGGCGATACCAGGCGATCTGGGCCTGGCTTCGTTCGATTTTTTCGCCGCCGACAGGATGCGTGTCGATTACCATTCGACGCTCAACAATGCGGAATTCAATGCCGTGCGGCTGATTGCGAACGACTTCTGGTTGTTGGGTGGTTTTCGCTATGTTGGGTTGGGTGAGGAATTTAATCTGCGCTCCACCGATCTCGATACCGGTATGAGCAACTACAACATCAGAACCAGCAACAATCTTTTCGGTGGCCAAGTGGGTGCCCGCTGGTCGCGCACGCGTGGAATGTGGGACTGGTCCGCCACAGCTAAGGCCGGCATTTTTGGCAACGACGCCCAGCAGCGGCAGATCGTGTCCGATTTTCCACCGCCATTTCTTTTGCGCGATGCGGGGCCAGAGCGTGGCGTGAATGTTGCATTCGTGGCGGACATGAATTTCTCGGGAGTGATCCATCTGGATGAAACGTGGTCGCTCCGCGCCGGCTACAACCTGTTCTGGATCGAGGGCGTCGCACTCGCCACCAGCCAACTCGATTTTGCCGATCCCCCCAGCACCAGCAGCGATGTCAGCACTTCGGGCGGCTTCTTTGCCCACGGTCTGAATTTTGGCGTGGAAGCCATTTGGTAAGTGATTCTTCGCAGACTCAGCGCCGATCGCTCATGCATTTCGATTAGAATAATTCGGGTTAACATCACTCATGTCGCTTGCTGTAGTTAACCCATGCTTCGCTCGTGGACCATCGGCGCAATCGTTTGGCTATTAGCATTTCAACCGTTATCAGCAGCGGAACATACTCCGAACATTGTTCTCTTCTTCGTCGATAACCTCGGCAACGGTGATATTGGCTGCTTTGGTTCAAAGTTGCATCGCACGCCGCATATTGACCAGCTTGCCGCCGAAGGGACAAAGTTCACCAGCTTTTATGTCGCCAGCGGCGTTTGCACGCCCAGTCGGGCCGCTTTGATGACGGGCTGTTATCCTCAGCGTGTGAACATGCACCGCAGCGGTGTTGGCCTGCCGGTGCTTCGGCCGCTCGACACGAAGGGATTGCATCCTGACGAGATGACGATTGCCGAAGTGTTGAAAGGTGTCGGATATGCAACGGCCATTTTTGGCAAATGGCACCTGGGTGATCAGCCGGATTTTTTGCCAACGCGGCAAGGCTTCGACTACTTCTTTGGCATTCCCTATAGCGACGATCAGACGATGGACAAGCAGCCGCTGGTGTGGCCTGAGCTGCCGCTGCTGCGTAATGAAACGGTGATCGAGGCACCTGTTGATCGCGATTTTCTGGTAAAGCGTTGCACGGAAGAGGCTGTTGCGTTCATCGAACGGAATCGCGACCGGCCGTTTTTCGCGTACATACCGCATACGATGCCCGGTTCGACGCCCGCGCCGTTTTCGAGTCCCGCGTTCCGAGGCAAAAGCATGAATGGTGACTACGGGGACTCGGTCGAAGAACTCGATTGGTCCACGGGGCAAGTTGTGGCGGCGCTGGACCGGCTGAAGCTGGCGGAAAACACGCTCGTAATTTGGACATCCGACAATGGCGCGGTACAGCGTCGTCCACCGCAAGGGAGTTCTACTCCCTATAAAGGTTGGGGTTACGATACATCCGAAGGCGCCATGCGGATGCCGTGTGTGATGCGATGGCGCGGCAAGATTCCGGCAGGACGTGTGTGCGACGAAATCGTGACGACGATTGATATGTTGCCCACGTTTGCCCATTTGGCAAATGCTGCCCTCCCGCCGAAACCAATCGACGGCCACGATCTGGGTCCAATCCTGTTTGATCAGCCGGGGGCTAAGTCGCCGTGGGATGAGCTAGGATTCATGTACTATCGCATGGAGCAGCTTCAGGCGGTGCGAGCCGGATCATGGAAGTTGTATCTGCCGCTGGCAGAGAAATTTGTGAACAACGGTCGCAAGACAGCACGCGAAGCGCAGCAGCTTTTCAATGTGCAGGATGATGTTGCAGAATTACACGATGCGGCGGCCGAGCAGCCGGAGGTTGTTCGACGGCTAACTCAGTTAGCGGAAGTGGCCAGGCGCGAGCTGGGGGATGTGAACTTGGCCGGCAGTGGTCAACGACCTGCCGGATTTTGCCTCGATCCTCGCCCGCTGCTGAAGCATTAGATTTGAATTCATACATAAGCAATTGCGACGGAGCCACCGATGGCAGAACGCACGGTCACGTTGGAGGGGCATTACGAGAACGACTTGTTCGTGACGTCGTCGCCATACGCCAGTTTTCCGCTCCGTTGTCGGGTGAAGTCGTCGGACCCGAATGTCTTTTTTCAGATTTTCATTGCGCGGGAATATGCCTGCCTGGATGATGTTACCCAGGCCGAGTTGGTGATCGATTGCGGGGCAAATGTAGGGTACTCGGCGGCATATTTTCTGTCGCGATTTCCTGAGTGCCGCGTCATAGCCGTTGAGCCAGATGCTTCGAACTATCAACTGATGTGCAAAAATATGGAACCGTATGGCCAGCGGGCAATCACGCTGCACTCGGGTGTTTGGTCGCATGCGGCGAGGCTCACCATCGAAGAGAAAACCTATCGAGATGGACGGGAATGGGCCAAGCAAGTTCGCGAATGCCAGCCAGGGGAAGTTGGAGGATTCACCGCGGTGGACATCGGCGGGCTTCTGGCTCTATCAGGCTGCCCTCGCATCTCCATTCTTAAAATTGATGTGGAAGGAGCTGAGGCGGTGATCTTCGCTCGGAATTATCAATCGTGGATCGATCGAGTGGACAATCTGGTGATCGAATTGCATGATGACTCGATGTTTGGTAAAGCTTCTGCTGTATTCGCCAAGGCGATTGATGGCCGGAATTTTGCCATCAGCCGCTATCAAGAACTGATTGTGTGCAAGCAACGAAGCCAGCCGATTCCGGGCCAATGAATGGCGGTCGTTGCGGTTTGATTTCGCCTACTGCGACAGTTCGACAAACCGCACGCCGACGCGACGGCTATTGCCGTCAATCCAGGCTTCGATCTTTTGACCGCCAGTGGGAAGCCGCTGTTGCTGGAACACATGCTCCGTGGCTTTGGCGGGCAGAGTGGCCGTAGCGTCTAGCGAACCGCAACGCAAGTGAATCGTTCGTTCGGTTTCAGCGGGTGCGACGATCAGCTTGACGTCGAACGGCCCGGCTGATGCCATTTGAATCAGCCAATGTCCTTCGTCGTTCGGTCCCCAGGCTGCGCCGCGCCAATCTTGCCGCGTAAGCACGGCTGTCTTTTCGTGGGGTGAACCGACGATGATTCTAGGCGGAGCATAGTTGTCGGAGCGTGTGCTGCCGACTTCCTTGAACCAGGCTTCATACTCCCCTTTGAGCTTGGTTACAACATCCGGGTGCTCGCCGGCAACATCACGCTGCTCGTAGGGGTCGTCTTGAATGTCGAATAGCTCAAACTTGGGGCCACCAGCCGGAAGAGATTCTGGCCCGAAGCCTGTCGCGCTGACTAGTTTCCATTTTTGATTTCGCGCGGCAAAGTTGTGATACAAAACCGGCGCATCTCCGCGATGGGCTTGTGAAAACAATGTTCGTTCCTGCCAAGCGGCGACCTGCCGCGATAAGAGCGGCCAAATGCTGCGGCCGTCTTGCTTCAGATCGGCGGGCTTGTTGACGCCACAGATCTCCATCAGCGTCGGAGCAATATCGATGTGCATGGCAATCTTGTCGGAAGCCACTCCCGACTGAAGCTTTCCCGGCCAATAAGCAAAGAAAGGAGATTTGAGTCCGCCTTCGAAGACGGTGCTTTTGTTCCCGCGCATTCCGGCGTTATAGCCCGGCGTGGCCCGGCCGTTGTCGGTCATGAAAATGACCAGCGTGTTATCGGCGAGTTTTTTGTCGTCGAGCCATTGCAGCAGCCGACCCATATTCTGGTCGGTATTCTCAATCATCGCGCTGACGCGGGCTTGAATGTCGGGATCATAGTTGCGCGGAATGGCGTTGCCGGATGTCTTGGGATATTTGTCAGCCGACAGGTTCAGGCTTTTGTAATAGGCGTATTCCGCGGCCGGCACATCACCGAAGGGGCCGTGCGGGCAGTTCGTGGGTAAATAGATAAAAAATGGGCGGTTTTGCTCGGCCTGTTTGCCGGCCCAGGCGAGGGCTTCGCGAAAATAAACATCGGTGCAATAGCCTGTCGTCGCTTCCGCCTGGCCATTGCGAAACAGCACGGGGTCGGTGTACTTGTCTTCCGCGCCGGGTGGATCGCTGGGCTGGCCAATTCCGCCGCCACGATGAACCAACGCCATCTCAAACCCTTGATCGATTGCCCGCATGGGATAGCAATCGCCCAGGTGCCACTTGCCAAAAATCCCCGTGGCATATCCGGCTGATTTTAGCAATTCGGCAATGGTAACTTCCGCAGTATCCATCATCGCGCGGCCACGAAACGTATCGATCGCCCGAGTGCGATAGTTGTAGCGCCCGGTCATCAGGCTCGCGCGGGTGGGCGTGCAAACCGGGCTGACGTAGAAGCTCGACAGCACGGCGCTTTTCTTGGCCATGCCGTCAATGTGTGGAGTGCGAATGAAAGGATTGCCATGCACTCCCAAATCGCCATAGCCCTGATCATCGGTCATCACCAAAATCACATTGGGGCGAGCGCTCGCTCGGTCCACGAATGCCGCGAGAGTGGCCAATACGAACATCATGGCGATGCTTAACGAGCGCTGATTTGGGAGGAGGGACATGATTGAATTAAGCGGAAGGTGAAGACTAACTCCAAAAGTGTGTCCCAGCAGCGTAGCCCATTCAGACGGTACAATGCCAGATAGTATGCATACGGCCTTCAACCGAGAGCTGACTTATGAAACGGTTTGCGATTGTTTCAGTTGCGTGCTTGGCCCTGACTTTCACGGGGGCGAAGCTGCTGATTACCGAGGCCCAGTCTTACGTCGTGGGTGCCCTGGACGAGTTGAAGTTTGAGCCAATTCCGGCCCCAGGCGGAGTCGTTGGTGGGCCACAGAAATATCGGATCACGCAAAATACGATCAACCACTTGCGAAACGCGGCCAATTCAGGAAAGACGATTACGGTTCAGAACGACGGCTCACTGACCATCAAATAAGCGAGCGATTGTCTGGCGAGCGAAAATGCCAGAACTTCGCTATCGACTTTTTGGCACTTCCACGTCGAACACCGTATCTGCGGCGGGCAGTTCTTTGGTTCCCGTGTACTCCGGAAATATTGCCTGCCCGAAGGGGGCCTCGCCGACTGGTTTGCCATCAAATCCGTTGATGCGGATTTCGTAATCACCTCCGCGAACTCCACTTTTATCCGCGAGAGTGTCGTACTTGCCATCCACGATGCTGGCAAATCCCGCGGTACCATCTGACTTGGGATCGAAATGAATTACGCCTTTGGGCACAGGCTTGCCGTTGTGCGTGATCATTCCCGTTACGCGAAAGAGCTTTTCTTCTTTGCTGCAGCCGAGTGCGAATACCAGGCAGCAGAAAATGAGCGCGATGAAAAAGCGAGGCAAGCAGTGCGTGATCAACGGAACCTCATTTAATCGTTCAAGCTTTCGGATTCGCCTTGGTCGCGGCTGGCCACTGCACGGTAGGTAGCCATGCTGAGATTCTGGTTGACAAATCGCACGGAGCCATCACCAAAGCAACCGTTCATGCCGCCGCTGTGCATACTGCCAAACGGCATGTCGTTGTACGGAGCGATCAAGTTCGATCTGAGAATAGCGTTAATGGGATTGGTAACATTGCGACCACTGACTAAAAAAGCCGGTCTGCCCGCTTGTACCCCAGCATATTCTTCACCGCCACGGACCCAGGTGCGATACCGAGTGCCATAGAGCGGAGCAATCCACGACATTTCAGCAAGCATGAGGGAGTTCGATGTGCCATCAGTGATCATGGCCATGCGAACCATGCCGTCTCGCTGGAAAATTCCAGAAGTAGCGGCAGGAACTCCCTCGTGTGTCGCCGTACCGACAGGATAGTTCGTACCACGCGGTCCGTTCACACCGTAATAATGTGGAACAGCCGCTGGCTGACCGGTATTTGCGGGGATCAGATCAGAGGGCCCATTGGTATGGTTCGGCGGGTTCATGGGTTGCCGCTTGATCGGGCACGAAGTGCATTGGTAGGCCGGAATGATTTGCAGTCCGTGGGGATCGTTGCGACTCGGCGAACCGTGCGAGTTCGTGACGGTTGTCGTGTCGAACTGATTGTAAAGTGCCTGTTGTTCGAGATACGGCAAGATGTAAACGTGCCAACTCATGCCCGTATTGACGTTGACGGCCCTCGGCATCTCATTGGTCACATCGTGAAAATTGTGGACGGCCAGACCAATCTGCTTCAAATTGTTTTGGCAACGCATGCGGCGAGCTGCTTCGCGGGCAGACTGAACCGCCGGCAGCAAGAGCGCCACCAACACGCCAATAATGGCAATGACAACGAGCAATTCCACGAGTGTGAAACCGCAATTTCGAATGTAACGACGCATAGCCCGATGTCCCACGCAAAAATGGCGGCAGCACGATCCTTCGGATTGCCGCAGGAGAATGGCTTTAATCATGTTCGTTCAAGGGCTTAAAATCAACCGCAGCCGCGAATTGGGGTGGCCAAAATCTTTAAGTCGGGTACGTGACGTCCAGATTTGGTAACGTAAGCGGTCGGGTCTGCTAGGAACCGAGGCGATCAACGTCGAACTTTTTCAGGAAAAAGCATGCATCGGCAAATTACGGCGTGGGTTATGGCGATGGTCGCGTGGGCGATGGTTGTGGGAGCACGGGCCGAGACACCCAGTGTTTCCATTCGTACCGAAAACGAAGAGTTTCTACGGCAATATGCCGAAACCTATCGCTTTACGCTGGGTCGGCCGCGATCGGCACAGGTGACGCCCGATGGCAATGCGGTTCTGTTTTTGCGTTCGCAGCCGCGATCGTTCGTACAGGATTTGTATGAGTTCGATTGCCGCACGGGGGAGGAACGGGTGCTGCTGACAGCGGACAAGATTCTGGCCGGAGGCGACGAGCAGCTTTCACCGGAAGAAAAAGCGATGCGGGAGCGATTGCGGCTGGCGGCGCGCGGCATTGCTCGGTTCGATCTGTCAAAGGATGGCAAGAGTGTGCTGGTGCCGCTGTCGAATCGGTTGTTTGTGATCGAGAGGGATAGCGGAAATAGCACCGAAGTGAAGTCCTCGGTGGGCGGCTTTCCACTCGATCCAAGTTTGTCGCCGGATGGACGGCTGTTGGCGTGTGTTCGCGATGGCGAAATCTACGTGACCGATTTGGAAAGCGGCAAAGAGCGGAAGATCACGAGCGGGGCCGGTGGCTCCATTTCCAACGGCACGGCTGAGTTTGTGGCGCAAGAAGAAATGGATCGGATGCAGGGCTATTGGTGGTCGCCGGATAGTAAGTCGATCGCCTATCAGCAGACCGACACAGCGGGACTCGAAACTTTTCATATTCTCGATCCGCTGCACCCCGAGAAAGAACCGAACATTTGGCCCTATCCGCGCACGGGAACCAAGAATGCCGCCGTGCGACTGGCGGTGGTGGCTGTGGAGGGTGGCGGCAATTTTAATGGTGGGGAGAAGCGCTGGCTGGAATGGGACCGCGAGAAGTACCCCTACTTGGCCAAGGTCGTGTGGAAGGATGGCCCGCTGACGATGCTGGTGCAGGATCGGCGGCAAACGGAAGAAGTGCTGTACGCGGCTGATGAAAAAACGGGGAAGTCAAGCGAACTGCTGCGAGAGAAGGACGCGGCGTGGATCAATCTGGTGCCGTCGTGCCCGAAGTGGCTGAAGGATGGCAACGAATTTTTGTGGATGACCGAGCGGACGGGCGAGTGGTCGCTGGAATTGCGCTCGCGTGAAGGGAAGCTGGTTCGGACGTTGACTCCCAAAAGTTTTGGCTTGCTCGATTTGATCGGGGTCGATGACGAGCGAAAGCTCGCGTATGTCACCGCGAGTACCGACCCGACGCAAATGCAGGTTTATTCGATTGCCTTGGCTGGCGGCGAAGCGCAAAAGTTGACATCCGAGGCTGGTAATCATGCCTTTATTTTTGGCGAGAAGGCAGACGTCTATCTGCACAGCTTTAGCCTGGTGGATGGTCGCGCGGGGCTCAAAGTGTGCCGTGTGGGAGGGCGAACAGTCGGCGAATTGAAGAGCGTGGCCGAGGAGCCGAAATTGCCGAAGGTAGAGTTTGCCACCGTGGGCGAGCGTGGGTTTCGCGCGGCGCTACTAAGGCCGCGATCGTTTGTGGCCGGGAAAAAGTACCCGGTAATCGTTCACGTTTATGGCGGTCCCCATTCGTTAACCGTCAACTCGTCGCCGCGCCCGAGTGTGCTGCACCAGTGGCTGGCGGATCAGGGCTTTATCGTGGTCTGGCTCGATGGTCGGGGCACGCCGCGGCGCGGCCGCGAGTGGGAACGGGCGATAAAAAACAACTTGATCGACGTACCGTTGGAAGATCAGGTGGCTGGCCTCCAAGCGTTGGGAGGCAAGTTTACAGAAATGGACCTGAGCCGCGTGGGCATCACCGGCTGGTCGTTCGGCGGTTACTTTTCCGCCATGGCGGCGATGCGGCGGCCAGATATTTATAAAGCGGCGGTCGCCGGCGCTCCGGTTTGCGATTTCCGAGATTATGACACGCACTATACGGAACGCTACATGGGACTGCCGGAGGAGAATAAGGCCGGATATGACGCCTCCAGCGTGGTGACTTATTGCAAAGACTTGTCGGTACCGCTGTTAATTATTCACGGCACCGCGGATGACAACGTCTATTTTCTGCACTCACTGAAAATGACGGAAGCGTTGTTTCGGGCCGGCAAGCAATTCGAGTTTCTGCCGCTCGCCGGCTTTACGCACATGGTTCCCGATCCTAGCGTCACGATTCGGCTCAATTCGCGGGTCGCCGCGTTTTTCAAGCAGCACTTGGGAGAGCCGGTTGAGTCTTTGGGCAAAAAGTAAGCCGGTTGCAGTAATCGAGTTAATATTAAGGAGATCGAATGCGATTGAATTTTGCTGACGAACGGATTTTGGCGGTGGTGGCGCACCCCGACGATGCGGAGCTGCTCTGTGCCGGCACTTTGGCACGGGCGAGGAAAAATGGGGCGACGATTGCGGTGTGCGTGATGTGCAAGGGGGATAAAGGACAGCCGGCGACCCCCATTCCGAATTTATCCGATGTGCGCCGCGAGGAGGCACGAGCGGCGGCGAAAGTGGTGGGGGCGGAACTGTTGACGGGAGAGTTTCCTGATGGCGAGTTGGCCGATACGACCGAGGCCCGGCGGAAAATGATCGCCATCTACCGTCAATTTCAGCCGACGCTGATCATCGCGCACGACCTGCAGGATTATCACCCGGATCATCGGGCGGCGGGGGCGCTGGCCGAGGCCGCGAGTTGGTTTTGTGCTTCGGGCGGGTACATGCCGGAGGTGCCGAAGGTGCAGGCGCAGCCCGAGTTGTGGTGGATGGACACGATCAACATGACAGGGTTTGAGCCGAGTTTTTTCGTCGATGTGAGCGAGTATGCGGAATTAAAACAACAAATGCTACGGTGCCACAAGAGCCAGCTCGCGCGGTGGGAGGATCGGGATTTTTCTCCGTTGGAGGAAGTGATGCGGGTGCAATACACGGCCCGCGGAGCGCAATCCGGTGTGGCTGCCGCCGAGGCGTTTCGCGTGCATACCGCTTGGAAGCGGGCTCGAGCGTGGTGACCGGGAGGGCGAGGCTCCCGACGAGCCGCGCATTGGCGAAAGGCCCAGGCTCAGCAGGAGCCTCGCCCTCCCCAAGACAGGCTCTCAATCGGATAGGAATCGCATGAGCGTTGGGTCGTAAGCAAAGTGCAGGAAGAAATTGCTGTCAAACTCAGCGCGGACGACCGCGCGAGTGACGGGCTCACCGAGCGGGGCGGTGAATAGATAGTGGTGATGCACGAGCAGCGTTTCGTATAGGACGCTGTTGAAACGCGAGTCGATCGATTGAAAGAGATCGGCGGTTAGCAGGGCGTGAGAGAGGGGAACTTGCTCATAGCAGCGGCTGTCAGCAACGGAGAGAGCAGAAGCATAGACGGCGGTGAAGCGATCGCGATGGAGCTCGGGACTGGCAACGAGCACACCGCCCTGGATGAGGGCGGGGCGACCTGGAGCGAGGCCATTGGCTTCGTAAGCGTCGAACTGGAATTGCCGCCAATGCTGATCGCCGGGGGTGTACCCGGTGCGCTGCGGCCAGTTGTTCAACGCGGCGAGTCGGTTCAACAAAACAATCCGGAGATCTTCGTGAATGTGAGTCCCGCTGAGCACACCGCCGACCTTATCGGGAGTGACTTGTTCAAAAATGTTCGGAGCGGCGGGGTTGATCGCGATGTCGGCGTCGAGAATCGCGAGCTGGCGATAGTGGCTGGCAAACTCCTGGCTCAAGACGAGGCATTTTTGCCATGAGAAAGAGCGCGACAAACCGCGTGGGCTGTTATCGAGCGGCTGAGTGACGACGATCAAATCGAGATTATGGCTGGCGGCGTAGCGACGCCAGTTGGCCTCGCAATAGCGCTGCCAATTGACCAGATGCGCCGGGCCGATTGCCAGGGTAACTATCGCTGCGGAGTTGAGTGTGGCCACAACAACAGTTTAGCAGCCTCTCGGAAGGTACACGGAGAGTGCCAGCTACGAATCAGTCCCACCACCATTGACCGTTGGCGAGGTTATCGAGCTTGATGCCATCGTGTGTTTGTTTGACAGTGCCTTTATCGTCTTTGAGTCGGTTTGCTTCCTGCACGGCTTGCATGGGTTGCATTTGAACGCCGCCACCAACCGGGGTCATCAGGCGGTTGCCCTTCCACACGGCTGTGCAGGCGGTTTCCACCGTCTTGGGCACAGGAAAGGTCTCGATGGGGTAATGCTTTTCGTCGCCGAGAATTTCGGCACGCCAGCCGGCTTGGGCGTAGTAGTCTTCTTTTTGAATGAAGGCGGCGGCGATTGACAGATCGATCAGGTTCTTGAGTTGGCCATAGACGGCGCTGCGCTGGGCGATCAGCGGGTAGTTGACCGTGAATGCCTGGCAGAAGAGGGCGCTGGCCTTGCTCGTGGAGTTGGAAGCCGCACGGGCTCCGCCAGCCGCGACGAGTTCACCTTCGCCGATGAGTTTGACTCCTTGACCGACTAATTCCATGGCGTTCGCGTCTTCGGCGACACGGACGCAATCGTAGTTGGGGGTGAAGAACCAGCGTTGCAAGGCGTTTCGCGAAACGTCGGAAGCGCTGGCTTTGTCCACATAGGTGGCCATCTTCACGGGCGGCGGCTCGATGCCGATGCCGATGAGCTTCATGCGGTAATCGGCTTCGACCAACACCTGGGCGAAGTGCGATTGCGAGGGCACGCCGGTGATGGAAACATTGTGCAGACCGAGTTGCTGTTTGAGGCCGTCCACAATCGCTTCGGCATCGCCGGGGCCGGGGCGAATGGACGCCAGCCATTGCTGCATTTTCGCAAGGCCTTCTTGCGTCGGGTCGATCGAGACAGCGATGGTGTGCGAGTGCTTACCGCCGGAAGGAAATGCTCGCAGGGCGGCGGCGAGATCTTGAAGCTCGACGACGGCGCGTCCCGATGTCATGCCGATGAGACGCCCGCTGAAGTCTTGAAAGTAGCCTTCCGCGGGACCTGCAATGACGATGTCTTTCGTGTCGGGATAATAAAAAACGTATTGCAGGCGGGTGAGGCCGGCGAGCGCTTTCATCTCGTCAGTGGGCTGCTTGCCGGACGCGAGTTGCTCGGCGAGTGCGGCTTCCAGTCGCTGCAGCGAAATCTTTCGCAACGGACTGCTTTTGGCCACGTCCTTGCCGAGGCGAGCCCGAGATTCGGCAATGCGAGTTTTAGTCATTTCGCCCAACGTGTCGGTTTGTGATTTAACCGATAAAACGCCAGAGGCGCTGATAAACACACCGGCTGGCGCGTTGCCGCCGCCGCCGCCGCCGTTGTTGTTGGTGTTGTTGACATTGTTCTGGGCCCAGGCCGGGGCGGCGCAGAAAACGGCAACCAGAGCCAACAGTCCGGCCATTGCCTTGAGGCGATGTACGCGCATGTATCGCACCTTGAATTCGAAGTCCACCTGTTCGGTGGCACCAGTATCAGAAAAAAAATGCCGGCCGGGCATGGGTTGCCGCGGCGGAGGATTGTCCGGAACGTTCCCGCAACCTGACCCGTAAATCAACTAGTTCGGCGCGGGAACGCTAGTTAGTAAGGATGATCAGCCAAATCGCGGCCGCCAGCGTGGCGGCAAAAGACTGGCCTAATTTTCCACTCAATTGATGTTAATTCGCACCCGCCACAAAGGCAAGCAACTGGATTAGATGGGCAGTTTAGGAAAGGAACTGGCCAGTTAGGCGGCTGCGGAGGTGGGTAGAAGGCCAGTTTGGGCAGTTAAAAGGCCGTCACAAGCCGCACAGACGGATTTTGAGCCGTTGGCCCGCATGGCCCAATTATCAGTACCGGGACGTTTGCGGCCGGGGGATTCGTCGAGGGCTAGTTGGAGGGTTTTGTGGCCCGAGCCATAAGGGCCGCAGGCGTTGCCGCGTGAAGCGCCGAAAAGCGCGACGCAGGGAGTACCGACGGCGGCGGCCAGATGGAGCGGGCCGGTGTCGGAACTAACGAAAAGCGAGGCTGATTGCAGGATTGCGGCGAGTTCCAGAAGGTTTGTAGAGGGGGCGAGGTGTGCTGCCTTGGGCGAGCGCGTGACGATTTCTTCGGCCATTGCACGCTCGGCCTGGCCGGCCCAAACGATGAGGCTGGGGATGCCGCGAGTGCCGAGATGGCGGGCAACGTCGGCAAATCGCTCGACGGGCCAGCGTTTGGAGTCCCAGCCGGCACCGGGATTCACGACAGCGAAGCCCAAACGCAGTTCGGGCCGAGTTGCCAGCGCTTTCGCCGTGGCGATGGCTGCTGGGGGCAGTTCGAGGCCAAAACGTACTTGGGGTTGGTGAATGCCCAGCGGGCAAAGCAGCTCCAGATAACGATCGATGCGGTGCAGGGCGGTGCTGCGGACGAGTTCGGTTTGGAGGAAAGGATTGAACTCGCGGCTGGTGGGACGGGCAAAGCCGATGCGGCGGCGAGCGCCGGAGAGCCAGGCGACCAAGCCGCTTTTTGTGAGACCTTGCGGATCGAGGACGAAATCAAAAGGGGTGGATTGAAGTTGAGTGCGTAGGGCACGGAGCAGCTTGAATGAAGTTGAGAATCGTTTGGCGACGACGACGACGCGATCGACGGCGTTGCAGGCTGCAACGAGCGGCGCAGAAACTTTTTCGACAACCCAAGTGATGTGCGCGGTGGGCCAGTGATCGCGGACGGCACAGGCAAGAGGGAAAGTTTGGACGCAATCGCCGATGGCGCTGAGACGGACGATCAAGACACGAGGAGTTCCGGTGTGCTGGGTCGTTTTGTCGATGATTTGCAGAAATTCGTGCATGAGGGAACCGCTGAGAACTACCTTGTTACTGGTTGCAGGCCGGAGCCGATGGGGGGATCGGAACTGGAGAATCGTGGAGAGGGTGTTGTTTCTAGCGGGGCGGGGGCGCTGGGCTGGCGGATGGCACGCTCGAAGACGATGGAACTGTTGTAGGAGTTGAGTGATTCAGTTGAGCCTTCGGTGTCTCGTTGTTTGCCGGAAAACCAGGGACGCTTGACGGTTTTGGTGCGTGCCTGATACGGGCCAAGGCCCATGAACCAGGTGTCGCGGACATCGCTGGCACCGCGTTTGACGCCGGCTTGCCAGACGGGCTCGCGAGTGACGCGGTCGTAGGCAAAGAGGCCGACCTTGGCGGAGCCGGCCTGATGGTTGCGGCGGCCGAGAGAAAGTTCGGGCATTTGCGGACTTACGGGGACGGGTGAAGCCAAGAGCGCTGTGGCCGAGGCTGCGGCGGCATTGCCGGGGATGCCGTAGGTAACCTCGTAGCCATCGTTGGCGAGGACACCGATGCGGCCTTCGACGATGTAGTCAGCCGTTTCGGGTTTTTCTTGCAGTCGCAGATCGTAAGCCATCATTTGCTGCCGCAGGGAGCTGACGACGTATTTCACGTTGCCATTTGGGCCCATCGTGATGCCGTCCAGATATTGCGTATCGAAATAGACTTTTTGGCCAGAGAGGGCGCTAAAGTCGATGTTGGCGACGGCTTTATCGACTGCCTCGGAAACGACGAGTTGTTCCGTAGCGAGGCGGGATTTGTTGATGCCGCAGCCGGGGAGCGCGATTGCGACAGAGAAAAGGGCTACATAACGCAGACCGGCTATGTAGCGCGCAAGAACTAGCCACGGATAAACACGGATAAACACAGATGAGGGGAACAAGGCAGAACTTGTTGGGCGCGGGTCTCGATCGCGAGGACGTATTAACTCGTCGGGAGTTTAGCCGGGGCCCGGAAGGGGACCAACGTGAGTTTGGAAGGTTTGCGAGGTGGCTGCGGAGAGGATGACAACCACGAAAGACACGAAAACGGCGGGAAAATTCTCGTGCGGGCAGATCGCGATGCTAGCTTAGACGCGCCAGGAGACTGCTTTGGGGCCGGCTTGGATGTGGCCGAGTTTCCAGTGATTTAGGCCGGCGTCGGAGAGGATGCTGGAGATGGTGGATTCGTAGTAGGGGCTAAAGACGAGGGCGAGGCCGATGCCCATGTTGAAGACGCGCTCCATTTCGGCTTCTTCGATGCCGCCGAGCTTTTGGAGCCAGGTGAAGACGGGGGGAACGGGCCAGGAGCCTTGTTCGAGAATGGCCTCTGTGTTTTCGGGCAGGATGCGTTCGAGGTTGTCGCGGAGGCCGCCGCCGGTGATGTGGGCGATGCCGT
>JANNTN010000329.1:0-2891 GCA_031394445.1 Anatilimnocola sp. | reverse complement strand
CGGCGCGACCTGATCGGCGGCAACGCGTCTGTCCCAACTCTGCAGGATTCTTACGGCGGCCTGGATCTGCGTGTCCGTCAGATCGGAGAGTGCCGCCCAAAGCGGTGGCAGGCAATTGTCGGCCCGCAGTGAAACCGCGTCTTGGTGCATGTCACGAAAGTCATCGCAGGTGAAGCCTCGCGGGGCGCTACTGCTGGCTGATGCGGTCAGCTTGGCTTCGATCATCTGGCGAATTCGCGCGGCACGATAACCGCTGGCCCATGTGCCGTAGAGCGGGTACGGGTAGTCGTCGCCTGCCAGGCGATTGTTGGCGGTTGCCAGCCAGCCGCGCGACGGATCGATGGCGTGCGGCATGGCGTCGAATGGCAGCAAGCCGATCCACTCTTGATCGGGATCGCTGCCGGAGCGGTACCCCCGCTCTGGAGTTTTTCGCAGCGGAATGCGTCCCGCGGATTGCACTGCGATCTGCCCCTCGATATCGGCGACAACCAGGTTGAAAGTCGGCACGTGCCAAGGGCGCAGCGCCTCGCGGAATTCGGCCACGGAGCGGGCTCGATCGATGCCTAACAGCGCTGTCAGAAATCCACCCTGATAAGCGCCGAGCCATTTCAACGTGACTGGGCCGGTCTGGCTTTCGCGCAGCGGGAGAATCTCGTCCACCACGGGACCATGGCGCGAGAATTGAATCGATCGTGCGACTGGTTCGGCACCTTTGACCCGAATCGTTTCGGTCAGTTCGCGAGCTGGTTCCCAGTGGCCAGCGAACTGAAAACAGTTGGGATGCGCGGGATCGGTTCGCTCCTGGTAGAGATCTCGGAGCGAGCAAATGTTGTTCGTGATGCCCCAGGCCAAGCGTTCATTGCGGCCAAACATGATTGCGGGCATGCCGGCGTAGGCCATACCGGCCACGTTGAAACCGCCACCCTGGAGATGCGCTTCATACCAGCACGATACTGCCTCGAAGGCAATGTGCGGGTCACTGGCGACCATCGGCATCCCGGAGCGGCAGTGTCTTCCCGCCACGACCCAGTTGTTGCTTCCCGTTGCCGTGGGGTCGCCAGTCGCCTGACCGACATCTTCGCGCGATCGTTGTGTCAGGTTGGACCACGCGTCACCGCCAAACCGGCCTTGCAAGTCGCGATACGACTCGGCCGGGACAATCGCTTCCTGATCCTCTTCGCCGAGGCAGAAGTCCCGATAAAGTGGTCCGTCGCCCAGCACTCGCTTCGCCATTTCCGGCATGACGATGACGGGAAAGCGGCCGGTCAGATACCAACGAAACTCGCTTTCGATGGCCAAACTGTCCAGCGGTGACCAAGGTTCCGGGCGATAATCGAGCAAGTCGAATTCGATCGGAAGAGTCTCAGCGCACTGCTCAATCCAGGCATTGATGCCGTCCGCAAACGCTTGGAGTACTTCGCGCGTCTCGTTGGGTAGCCGCGACCATTCAGCTTCCGCAATGCGATTCAAACCTACGGTTCGAGCCACGAGGTCCATTGGCAGCGCATCGACACCGAGGACTTCCGCCAGTCGGCCGAGCCCTTTGCGGCGCAAATAATCCAGTTGGAACAGTCGGTCCTGGGCCATCGCAAAGCCAAAAGCTAGCCACAAATCGTGCTGGTTGTCCGCGAAGATGTGTGGAATGCCCCAGCGGTCACGTTCGATCGTGGCCTGGGTTCGCACACCCGTGGCGAATTGTCCCGTGCAACGTGGAGCACGGCTGGCCGCTTGTCGCTGCCACCAGATATCAAATTCGGCCCGCGTCCAGCCATCGCTGTGGCAGATTGCGTCGATTGATTCGCCAGCACCCAGTCGCCGTAAGAAATCTCGTGTCATGAAAAGCAAGGCTCACTGAGTTATTACAAGCAGGATCATCCGGAGTGCGCCTTAGGCACTAACGCAGTGGCCTGCAGTATGTGTCCCGGATTCTGTGCCAGTTTGGCGACCGCGAGTGTTGCAGTCCACCATAGACCGGCGGCAGCAGTCGTTCGGAGGAGACAGGATCGCCTAGAATGATTTGCGACAAAATGCGGATGACGTCGGACATGCAGGGCCAACCGACGAAAGAGGGAGCGACCGATGAATCGAGCATTGCACTACCACCGCAAAGGGCAAATGCCGACCTTCGCGGGCTCACACGCAGGCAAATCTGGCGTCGCAGAAAAGGTTGGATTGCTCGCCTGCATTTCAGGCCATTTGGCCGGCCATCGTCCAAACGAGCTCGATTCCGAAGAAACGGTTGACTTCTCGGCACCAAAATCGAGCGTCACAAAACGTCGTCGAGAGGGAATCTCGGACAAGCCCGGCGGTCACAATTCGGTCGATTGATAGGACTTCGAGAAACCGACCCCGAAGGACGAGTTCTCGGGAACAAACCACGATCTTTGAGGCGTGAGACGGTGCCAGAATGCAAACGACGGCGGAAAACTTGGGCTGCTCCGCCACCGGTATTTGCATCGGTTTGCCGCATTCGTCGCCGTTAGCCTAGGGCTTCTCCGGCAGTGGCGTGGCGTCGAAGTTTTTTAGTCCTTCAGCTCCCGAGCTGACCAGTCGGTAGCCGTCTGGGCCGAAGGCCACGCCACCGCTGCCGGCGTTTGGATAGGTGAGAAGCTCCTCGCCAGTTTCGGCATCCCATACCTTCACTTCATGACTTCGGGGCGGGCCCGCCCCGCCACCCGTGCTCGAAGCAAGGCGTTTGCCATCAGGACTGAAGGCGAGGCTGGTCACCGACGCAACGTGTCCTTGTAAGGTACATAGCAATTCCCCGGTCTGGGCGTTCCATAGCTCGACTTCACATGCTTGAGGGGCGTGATGGCATTGGGTGGTTTGTTGCTGCTCGCGAGGCGATTCCCCTCAGGACTAAAGGCTACGTTGTTCATGTGGCTCTTGTG
>JANNTN010000770.1:0-16614 GCA_031394445.1 Anatilimnocola sp. | reverse complement strand
CTCGAAGAGACCGGCCTCACAGCCGCCATCATCGAAAATCTGATCCTCAAGTACATCATGCTCATCGGCTCGGCCAGCGGCCGGCAGGTCAGCGACAACATCTGCGTTCCTTTCTGCCTGATGGAGCCCCTGTTTCAATCGCTGCGGCAGCGGCAATTGATCTTCAACAGCGCCAGCGCTCACATGGGCGATTTTTGCTACACCCTCACCGATCAAGGCCGGCAGCGGGCCAAGTCGGCAATGGACCAGTGTTCGTATGTCGGTGCCGCGCCCGTTCCGCTCGAAGATTACGTCGTTTCCGTCGAGGCTCAAACCGTGCGGGCCGAAGCGCCACAAAAGCGGCATCTGCAAAAAGCCTTTGCCGATATCTCCGTCGAGCCCGAAATGCTCGACATCCTCGGCCCAGCCGTGAATAGCGGCGCGGGCCTCTTTTTGTACGGTGCTCCCGGCAACGGCAAGACGACGCTCGCCCGCCGCATCACCATGTGCTTTGGTAGCTCGATCTGGATTCCCCGCACGATCACCGAAGACGGCCAATTCATCAAGCTATTCGACGCCGCCTGCCACGAGCCGATCTCCGACGGCACGAGCGGCATCCTCAAGTCTGCTGAATTCGATCGCCGCTGGGTAAAGATTCGCCGGCCGACTGTCGTGGTCGGTGGCGAGCTAACGCTCGACTCCCTGGAAATTCGCCACGACCCCGTCAGCAACGTCAGCGAGGCCAGCCTGCAACTCAAAAGTAATTGCGGCTGTCTCCTCATCGACGACTTTGGCCGGCAGCGCGTCTCGCCGACCGACTTGCTCAACCGCTGGATCATTCCGCTCGAAAACCGCTACGACTTCTTAATGCTGGCGACCGGCAAGAAGATCCAAGTCCCCTTCGAGCAACTCATCATCTTTAGCACCAACTTGCAGCCTAACGATTTGGCCGACGAAGCGTTTCTGCGGCGCATTCCCTACAAAGTCGAAGTCGGCGACCCGTCGAAGGAAGAGTTTCTAACGCTCTTCAAGATCATCGCCAAAAGCCTGCACTGCGAATACCGGCCAGAAGCCGTCGAGCACTTGATCGAAAAACACTACAAACGGCTGAACCGCCCCCTGCGGCGCTGCCAGCCGCGAGATTTGCTGCAACAGGTGCGCAATTATTGCGTCTATAACAGCCTCCCCGTCGAAATGCGGTCCGAATATTTCGACCGCGTCGTCCCCAGCTATTTCACCGTCGTCGCGGGAAAATAAGCCGTTACTGCACCCGCGAGAACATCGCCGCAATAACTTCCTCCAGCGGCGGATCTTCGACGACCATATCCTCGACGGTATTTTCGTTCAGAATTTGTGCCAACGCCCGCGCGACCTCCGGCCGCTCAATACGCAGCTTCACCTTCGGCGGCTCGACACTGACAACCGTGCCGAACCGCGTAAAATCGCGACTTGCCTCCCCATCGGCAAGTTGCAACGTGATCAGCTTTTGACTGCTGAACTGATCGACGATACCCGTCAGCGACCCGTCATATTTGATCTGCCCCTGCGCGATGATCACCACGCGCCGGCAGAGCGCCGCCACATCCTTCATATAGTGACTCGTGAGCAACACCGTGATTTTTCGCCGCAGTTGATAGTCGCGCAGGAACTGCTGAATGCGGTGTTGGGCGATGACATCCAGGCCAATAGTTGGTTCATCCAAAAACAAAACTTCCGGCGAATGCAGTAGAGCCGCGGTCAGCTCCATTTTCATTCGCTCGCCCAGCGATAGCTCGCGCACCGGCTGGTTGAGCAGCTTCCGCGTGTCGAGAAACTCGGTCAACTCGCCAAGCCTTTGTTCGAACTCGGCTGGTTCAATCCGATAGATTTGCTGGTGCAGTCGAAACGACTCCATCGCCGGCAAATCCCACCACAGTTGATTTTTTTGCCCCATCACCAGCGCAAACCGCCGCCGATAAGCAATCTCCCGATTCCACGGCACATAGCCCAGCACCCGAGCCGTGCCGCCGGAGGGATAAATCACGCCCGACAGCAGCTTTAGCGTGGTCGTTTTCCCCGCGCCATTCGGACCGAGAAACGCGACGAACTCCCCCTCCTCAACGGTCAGATTGACATCGCGGACAGCGTTGACATCACGATATTGCCGGCGGAAGAGCCCGCGCAGCGCCGCGCCGAGGCCTTCTTGCTTTTGATAGACGCGGTACGACTTCGATAGATGCTCGATCTCGATGACGGACATGACGCCATTCTAGGCAGTGAGAGCGAAACGCGGCAGTGGCTTGTCCGCATCAGTGGCTGGTCGGCAATTGGCTATGCTTGATCCATCCGCAGCAGAACCGACAATCCGAAAGTTTCTTCAAAGAGCAAACCACTTTGCTTGAGTGCCAGCGTTTCGAGTGACAGGTCTTCAACCATCGGAATCGAAACAATCAAGCGATCCCCATCGCTTTGCAGGGCGATCTCGTGAATGCGCTGGCTACGCGATTCGTCAAGCGCATCGGCAATGCGCAGAATGGCCGCCATTTTGGCAACGGCCACGCGCTCGTCACGGTCGAGCGTGGCGTAACCCTCGTGCGTCGGCTGAGGCGACGCGCGGCGGTGATAGCGGGCGACGAATGCGGCGAGCAGCAGATCCTTTTTGCCCAGGCCAAACAGCTCGCTATTGCGAATGAGATAGAGCGAATGCTTGTGATAGCTGCGATTGCTGACGAAGAGCCCGATTTCGTGCAGCAACGCCGCGACGTGCAAAATCACTTCGTAGCGAGGTGATAACTGATGTTCCTCTTTCAGTTGATGAAAGAGATTCGAGCAGAGCTGGGCGACGTGGACAGCGTGCGGCTCGTCAAAGTTAAACTTTCGCCCCAGATCAAGAGCCGAGCGCACGATCTGCTTGGCGAACTCTTTATTCCACGAATCGCTCTCGGCCATCTCGCTGAGTAGGCCGTCGCGCAGGTTGACGTTGCTGACGAGGACACTGGTGATTTGCAGTTCTTTCGCGAGCAGCACATATGCCAACAGCGCGGGGCCCAGGGTTTCCGCCTCGGGATAGCTCAGCCGATATTTGCGAACGATGCGATCCTCGGATTGCCCCAGTATTTTGTTGGTAAAGTCTTCCAGCGCTTTTAGCGGCAGTCGGGCGAGGCTGCGGCCGTCCCACTCAGGCTGAAGCTGCCTGACCGCAAAACGCACATCGCCCCCCATCGCGATCAACTCATTCGGGCCGTCACGGTTCACGTGTTCCGCAATTTCCGCGACGGTGCGGTGGATGTGCGTCTCCATAATGTTGCGCACTTTGAGCGTCGGCGCGTGGAGCGCTTGCAGCGTTTCTCGCAGTCGCAGGCTGCCGAGCCGATAAGTATGCGAATAGACAACGTCGGCACCCTTCACCAGCAACATTTCCGTGCTGCCGCCGCCGACTTCGGTGACCAACGTACTGCTCTGGGCCAATCTGGGATCGGATAGCAGAAAAGGCTGCACCCCCAGAAAAGTAATGCGAATGACCTCGGCTTCGTCGAGTGGCTCGACCTGAAAGCCGGTGGCGATGTAAATGCGATCGACAAACGCGAGGCGATTGGTCGCTTCGCGCACCGCGCTAGTCGCAACGACGCGAACTTGCGACGGATTTTCGATCTGATACTCCTTGAGGACGCGGCGATAGCTCTTGAGTACGCGGACGCATTCCTCAATTGTGTTTTTGCTGATGGCGCTGCGAATGAACGCGTCTTTACCGAGGTTGACGGCCTGCGACAGCGTTTCGAGTTGCCGCACCTGGCCAGCGGCGTTGATTTCGGCTACCGCCATGCGCACCGATGACGTTCCGATGTCGATCACTGCGACCTGCCGCGTGGGCGCGGCGGCAGTGGCAAGCGGTGTTTCGAGGGCGCGGTTGGGCATTGTTATGTTCGGAAACCGGTTGTATTACGAATCTTGAGTGCTCGCCTGGGCCCAGGCTGCAGCACCGCGAATAACGGCGTCATCGCCCAGTTTAGCAGCGGCGATCTTGAACAACTTGGCAAACGGAGGGGCAACTCGCTCGCGGGCGGCTTGCTCCACACTCTCTACATATAGTTCGGGCATCGCCTCAACTAAACCGCCACCTAAGACAACAATTTCAGGTGCCAGCAGATTGACCACATCGCCCACAGCCCGGCCGACAAGGCCGGCGGCCCGCCTTACGATCCGCTCAATGGCAGCATCGCCCGCCCGAATGGATTCCGCGAGGACGCCGCTGCGAATACTGCTCACATCGGTTCCAGCGACAGCCAACAGATGCGGAGCTTCGCCCCGGAATGCAGCGGCAGCCGCGGCGGTCGCAATGGCCAGGCGGCTGGCCTCGGTTTCGAGACATCCCGTGCGTCCGCAACCGCAGGGGAGGCCGTTGGGATTGATTTGAATGTGGCCGATCTCGAAACAGGAGACATTCTTGCCGCGAAGCACCTTGCCTTCATACACGCAGCCGCCACCAATGCCGGTACCCGGGAAAACACCGACGAGGCACCGCGCCCCCTTACCCGCGCCGAATCGATACTCGCCATACACGCCGGCATCGACATCATTCAGCACGACGACCGGGCACTTGAACACTTCCTGAAGGGCGTCGCCAATGTGAAAATGCTTCCAGCCAAGATTGGCCGCTTCGATGACGGTGCCCTTATCGAGGTCGATCTGGCCGGGGCAACCCACACCGATGCCGGCGAGCTTTTGGCCCTCCACCTGACTTTCCTTCATCGCATCTTTGATCGTTTCGATGATGCGTTCCAGGCCGGCTTTGGCTCCTTCGGCCCCTTTTGTCTTGCGCCGCTTCTTTCCCAGCAGTCGCAGGTCGGAGTTGAACACTCCGCCGAGCATTTTCGTGCCGCCCAGGTCGAAACCTACCCAAGGTCGGTTAGCACGAGTGTCAGCCATGACATTAATTCGCAGGAGTAAATGAGGTGAAAATGGTTCGTCAACATGATAGCAAGGAAAGCCCGCTCGTTAACGCTGGTACGTTGTCACATTCTTTCGACTACTTTGATGCCCAGCAAATCGAGCCCCAGCCGGATCGTGCGGGAAGTCAAATCGCAGAGCAAGAGGCGGCTATCGCGCACCTTCTCATTGTCGGCCTTCAGAACAGGGCAGTTTTCGAAAAAGGCCGAATAACATTTGGCAACGTCGAAGAGGTAACCAGTCAGATAATGCGGCATGGCTTCGGTTTCAACCAGGGCCAGCGTTTCTTCAAATCGCAAAAGTTGCAGACCCAGTGCCCGTTCAGCAGGATGCGACAGCACGATTTTCGCGCCGCTGGCTCGCACGGCTGCCGTCTCAAACCCACCCTTGGCAAAAATGCTGCTCACGCGGGCATAGGAGTACTGCATGTAGGTGGCAGTATTGCCATTCATCAGCAGCATCTTGTCGTAGCTGAACGTGTAATCGCTGGTGCGGTTTTGGGAAAGATCGGCGTACTTCAAAGCTCCGATGCCAATAACTTCGGCGATATCGCGCCGCTCGTCATCATTCATGCGGCCTTCGGTGTCGGTTTCAGCTACGACGGCCGCCGCACGCGTCACCGCTTCGTCGAGCAGCGATTCGAGCCCGGCGGCTGTGCCCTCCCGCGTTTTATACGGCTTACCGTCCGCCCCCATAACAGTGCCGAATTTGACGTGCTGCAAGTCGATGGTTTCGTAGCCACAGCGGCGGGCGACGGCGAAGAGTTTGTCGAAATGCTCGCCTTGGCGATGATCGACGACGTACAGAATTCTGCTCGGCTGCCAGGTCTCTTTGCGGAACTGAATCGTCGCCAGATCGGTCGTGGCATACAGAAACGCCCCGTCCTTTTTCTGCACAATCATGGGCGTATCGAAACCCTCGACAAACACGCAAATGGCACTCTGACTGTCTTGGGCCAGGCCGCGCCGGCGGAGATCTTCGACGACCGGTGCCAGCCGATCGTGATAAAAACTCTCGCCATACTCATAGTCAAACTGCACATGCAGCCGACCATAGACGCGGGCAATTTCGTCGCGACAATTGGGCAGGAACTCGTGCCACAGACGCAGATTCTCGGCATCGCTAGCATGAAGCTTGGCGGTTTCCTGTAATACCGCTTCGTCGATCGTCGCGTGCTCGGCAACTTGCTTGGAAAGATGGGAGTCGCTCTGAATAGCGGCAATTTTGGATTCAAGCGCGGCAATTTCCTCGGCCTGTGTGTTAGCCGCATCTTGCGATTTGGAAAGCGATTGAGCGGTTTTTTTATCGGCCGCTTTATCGCCCGTCTTGGGCAGTGCTTTCAATCGCTCGACCTCCGCCTGCCGTTCGGCGAGGCGTGATTTCTTGTCAGGCAGAGCCTTAACCGCTTCACGATAATCAACCAACCGATGAACGAGCTTATAAAGGCGGCTAAGCTCGGCGACAGGCGCCGCGGCATACGCGGCGCGATCGACGAAATGCTTGTAGCCATAAATGATCATCCCGAACTGCGTACCCCAGTCTCCTAGATGGTTATCGCTGATCGCCTTGTGTCCGAGAAACCGCAGCGTTCGCGTCAGGGCGTCGCCGATGACGGTCGAGCGAATGTGGCCAACGTGCATCGGCTTGGCGACATTGGGCGAAGAAAAATCGACGACGATCGTTTGCGGCTGACTGGCCAGCGGGATGCCCAGCCGATCGTCTTGCACCGCCGCATTGAGTTGGTCGGTGAGCCAATCGTCGCGCAGCCGCAGGTTGATGAAGCCCGGGCCGGCAATCTCTGGCGGCAAACATAAATCGGCGAGTTCCGCCCGCTGGACCGCTTCGGTGGCCACATCGCGCGGCGGCTTGCCCAGGCGTTTGCCCAGTGGCATCGCAAAATTGGCCTGGTAGTCGCCGAACTTGGCATCCTGTGCCGGGCGGATCATTTCCAGCAGTTCGCGGGCCTGCCCGGCATCGGATACGAGAGCGCCCATTACAGGCTGAAACCGGTCTTTCAAAGTTGCAAGTACATTCATTCCGACACGATACTCGCTCATCGCCGCGCGTGGTATAACGCCTGTTGTGACAGTTGACAGTGGCCAGTTGTCAGTAGCCAATACTGATGGGGACAACAATGTTGGCTGTTAGGCTCGCGATTGGAATCGTGATTTTCGCTGGTTGTGTGATCGGCTCGGCGGCGGAGCCGGTGGCCAAGGTTCCGCTGTATGACGGATTGGGGAATTTTTCCCGGAAGGTGACGACGCGATCGGCCGAAGCCCAGCGATATTTCGATCAGGGGCTCTGCTTCCTCTACGCCTTCAACCACGACGAAGCGATTCGGTCGTTTGAGCAGGCCGCAAAGCTCGATGCCGACTGTGCGATGGCCTGGTGGGGCATCGCGATTGCCAACGGCCCGCACATCAATAATCCGCTGGTGCCGCTCGAGCGAGCCAAAACGGCGTGGGAGGCAATTGCCAAGGCTCGTGGAAGGGCCGACAGTGGCACCTCCATCGAAAAAGCTTTGCTCGAAGCCCTGGTCAAGCGTTATGCCGATCTCCAGCCCGAGGACCGCAAGCCGCTGGACGAGGCCTATGCCGCGGCGATGCGCGAGGTCTATCGAAAATATTCTGACGATGCGGATGTGGGGGCACTGTTTGCCGAAGCGCTGATGGACTTGAGCCCATGGGATTTATGGACCGCGGATGGCCAGCCGCAACCGGGCACGGACGAGGTCGTCGCGGTCTTAGAGTCCGTGCTGGCGAAAGCCCCCAACCATCCGCTCGCGCTGCACCTTTATATCCATGCGGTCGAAGCCTCGCTACATCCCGATAAGGCAAATGCTCCGGCCGATCGGCTGCGGAATTTACAGCCCGGCCTGGGGCATCTCGTTCACATGCCGTCGCATATCGACGTTCGTCAAGGTCGCTGGCAAGCGTCAATCCTGGCGAATGAAAAAGCGATCACTGCCGACAAGCGGTATCGCGAGCAGTCGCCGGAGCAGGGCTTTTACAACGTCTATATGGCCCACAATCATCATATGCTGGCCTATTCGGCCATGATGTGCGGCCAAAGCAAGTTGGCGATTGCCTCGATCAACGAAATGGCACGCGGCATTCCACGAAAGTGGCTGGAGGAGAACGTGGCCGTGGCAGACGGCTTCACCGCCATGCCGCTAGAAGTGCTCGTTCGTTTTGGCATGTGGGATGAAGTGCTGGACGCACCCGAGCCGCCCGAGTTTCTGCCGATCGCGCGTGCGCTGCGTCATGTTGCCCGCGGAATTGCCCATGCCGCGAGCGATCAAATTTCCGATGCGAAGCGCGAGCAGTTGAATTTCGCCGCCGCCCGCCAGAAAGTTCCGGAAGGCGCCGCCGTGGGTAACAACACCGCTGAGAACGTCCTCGCAATCGCCAATCATCTCTTGGCCGGCGAAATTCTCTACCGTGAAGGCCAGGTCGAGTCATCCGTTGCCGAATTGCGCAAAGCCGCGGCGATCGAAGATACACTGCGTTACTCCGAGCCGCCCGACTGGATTCACCCGGTCCGGCATGCACTCGGCGCGACGTTATTGAAAGAGCGGCGGGCCGCGGAGGCCGAAAAAGTCTATCGCGAAGACTTGGCCCGCCAACCCAACAACGGCTGGTCCTTATATGGCCTGGCCCAAAGCCTGCACCTGCAAAACAAACACGCCGAAGCCGCCACCATCGACGCCCGTTTCGCGGAAGTTTGGAAAGACGCGGATATCAAAATCACATCGTCTTGCTTCTGCCAGCCATAAGCGATTACCGCGCCAGCTTCTTATACTTAAACCGGTGCGGCTGATCGGCGCTGATGCCCAAACGTACTTTCCGCTGCTCTTCGTAGGTATTGAAATTACCTTCGCACCAGTGAACGTAGCTGTCCCCCTCGAAAGCGAGGATATGCGTGGCGATGCGGTCGAGAAACCAGCGATCGTGGCTGATCACGACAACGCAACCGGCGTAGTTAAGAATAGCCTCTTCGAGCGCGCGGAGCGTATCCACATCGAGGTCGTTCGTCGGCTCGTCGAGTAGCAGAACATTGCTGCCGCGGCGCAGGAGCTTTGCCAAATGAACGCGGTTGCGCTCGCCACCGGATAGGTTGCCGACCTTCTTCTCCTGGTCGGGTCCGCGAAAGTTGAAGCGGTTGCAATAGGCCCGGCTGTTAATCTTCTTGCCGCCCATTTCCAGATTGTCGTGTCTGCCCGAGATTTCTTCATAAACGGTTTTGTCGTCGGCGAGCGAGTCGCGATTTTGATCGACGTAGCCAAGCTCGACGGTGGTGCCGATGCGGAGCTCCCCGCTGTCGGGTTTTTCCTGCCCCATCATCATGCGAAATAGCGTCGTTTTGCCCGCGCCGTTGGGGCCGATCACACCGACGATGCCGCCAGCGGGCAGTCGGAAGTTAAGATTCTCGACAAGCAAATTGTCGCCGTAACCCTTGTTGACGTTGACCGCTTCGACAACCAGATCGCCCAAGTGCTTGCCTGGCGGAATCTGAATTTCAAATTCGTCCAGCCGCTCTTCAAAACGCTCCGCCGACAGTTTTTCGTAAGCCGCGATGCGGGCCTTGCTTTTGGCCTGGCGGGCGCGGGGCGACATGCGAATCCATTCGAGTTCCCGCTGCAGGGTTTTTTGCTTGGCTTCGCTTTGCCGCTCTTCACGTATCAGGCGAGCCTGCTTTTGCTCGAGCCACGACGAATAGTTTCCCTCGAAGGGCATGCCCATGCCACGGTCGAGTTCCAAAATCCACTGCGCGACGTTGTCCAGAAAGTATCGATCGTGTGTCACGGCGACGACCGTGCCGGTGTATTCGGCCAGGTGGTGTTCCAGCCAGTTGACGGCTTCCGCGTCGAGATGGTTCGTCGGTTCGTCGAGCAGCAGCAGATCGGGCTTGTAGAGGAGCAGTTTGCACATCGCAACGCGGCGACGCTCACCGCCCGAGAGCGTTGTGGCGGGCGCTTCGCGATCGGGTAGGTTCATCACCTCCATCGCAATTTCGAGCTCGCGGTCCAGCTCCCACGCCCCGCTGGCTTCGATCAGGTCCTGTAAGCGGGCCATCTCGTCGCACAGCTTCTGCATCTTGCCATCGTCCATCGGCTCCGCCAGCAACATGCTGATTTCGTTGTACCGATCGACTTGCGCACGCCGCGGCTTAATCGCCTCTTGCAGATTGTCCCACACCGTTCCTTCCGAAAGCTGCGGCTCTTGCGACAAGTAGCCGCGTGTGAATCCATCGGCCAGCCGGGCCTCACCGTCAAAATCCTTGTCCGTGCCCGCCATGATGCGTAGCAGCGTGCTTTTGCCCGAACCATTGCGGCCCAGCACTCCAATTTTTGCTCCCGGATAAAAAGAGAGCCAGATATCCTTTAGCACCTCGCGCGGGCCATGCTTCTTCGTTAGGCTTTCGATCGTGTAAATGTACTGACGGGACATGAAGAATCCTGAGAAATAGAACGGTGCGCAGTCGCGGAATTACCAATGACTAAGCACCAATGACCAAACGCAAGCTAAGATTCAATCTAGCAACTTGCCCCGATTTACCGCAGGGGGGCGGACAGTCAGGCGACTCGGCCTTCGCGCTGCCAAGTGGACGGCGATACCGCGATCGAGTTAATTTTGCTTGACTAAATTGGACTAGCACCCATCCGTGTCGCTTCATTCAATGTGTCGCGATAGGGTTGCTCAAGGCTCAACTGCGAGACCCACTGCGACACGTATGCAGAGTCCATTCTATCGCGGTTTGCGTGCAAAAGTGCCGCCGCATCAACCAGGTCAATCATGCGACCGGCCAGTAGCTTCATGATGATGAGATCCTCGCACGTTAAAACATGCACCTCACCCAACTCTTGCATGACGAATGAAACGCGCCGAGCCATTGCCGTTTTCAAAAATTCCGTCTCTGCGAGCAAAAAATCGACTTGAACGTCGATGAAACAACCGGGCGGTTCGTACATCAACTGGACGAATTCAGCGTCGTCAACGCGAATCAGAGCCTCACGTCCCTTTGCCCGGAAACCTTTACCGCCGAATATCGACAATACGGTTTGCAGCCGGACGCCGCTAAGCAGAATTAGCACGTCAACGTCGTGCGTGGAACGAACTCGATTCCAGGCAGCCAGCGACAATCCGCCCATCAGCGCAGTCGGA
The DNA here is from genome assembly GCA_031394445.1 of Anatilimnocola sp. Lineage (GTDB taxonomy): Bacteria > Planctomycetota > Planctomycetia > Pirellulales > Pirellulaceae > CAYLLN01. Next base: position 5,545 of record JANNTN010000770.1, on the reverse strand, counting down.
ATGTGAAGCTCGTCAAGAACCGACAAGACCTGCCGCAGTGTTTCCACAACGGCTTCAGCCGGCATGTTTCCGCTCCTTGTTTGCACGATTCAAGTTCCGCACCAACTGCCGCACTGCCTGGTCATGTTCCTGCATGTGTACGCAATACCATTCGCGCAGTGCAGCTTGTAGATCGCCGTCCGGTCCGATTTTTCTTCGCAATCCGGCTTCCAGTAAAATGTCGGTAGTTCGCATCAGATCAAGCCAGATCGTCGAACAATCGGGCTTGTTTCTCTCAGCCGCGGGCGAGATTTCTGGGGCGAGGTTTTCAGCCATATGTCGTCAGTCCGCGTTATTGTAAAAAATTCAATGCTACCCCTAGATCAAGGATACGCTCGTAACGCGAGTTGGTCCATTCAAGGCGACTCGATAATTGGATCGGACTCGGGCAATCTTGCGGATGCGCCAGCAATTGGCAACCTGAGTAGCGGATCGGGCTGAGGAAGATAATTGTTGAACGCTGTCCACGGAATTGTCTGCGCCTGCTGGGGAGGTTCGCTCATCCATGCAGCTTGTGCGGCCGAGAGATCGCTTTTGTCCCCCGCATACCAAGTGTGCTGTACGTGCTGGCTGGCAGGCAGTGCGGGAGTTTTGCCGTGCGGGATATCGAAGCTGCGTATGGCAGCGGATTTTGGTGGAGTAGTAAAGCTGGCGCGCGATTCAGCGGACGGCGGCGTCTTCTGAATTGGGAGCACAGACGGCTCTTCGGAAATTCCAGTTGCGATTGAATTTTTTGGAACGCTTGTCATCTTCCATTCCAGCAACGGCTTGGCCGGTTGCGACAGCGGAGTGGCAAGGGCTGGGGTGAAAGCGGGACTGTTCGTGACGGGATAAGCCGTGGGGGCAGCGGCGGCTCGCACCTCGCGTGCGGAGTTCGTGGGCAGAGACGGCACCGAACCGACCGGCAAACTAGAAAACGTATTGCGGCTGCTCGGCGGTGGCAAAGTCGATTGCGGCGGCGGTGGCGGCAATATCGATGCCGGAGGTTGAAGAGCAGGTGGCGGAGGCGGAGGCAGGCTTGGTTCGCTTGCCGTCGGCGGTGTTTGCGGGAATGGCGATGGTGCGGGCGGCATCGGCACGGGAGTCGGCGGCACAAGTGGCATCGGCAAGGTTGAATCGATCGCTGGTGGCAGCGGTTCGGCCTGCGGCGCGCCTTCGGGCAACGTCGCGGGCGTCGGCTCCGATGGCTCGCGCGAGCGGCGCGTGGGCGAGCCGTGACTCATTGCAAACTGCTCGGCCAGTTGGATATGGCCATATTCCAGCAGCGTCCCTTTCTCGAAATGCACGTTCTTGATCGCCAAGATGTGTTCGACCAGGGCGCGGTGATATTGAATGTCCGCTTCGGTCAATCGCCGCTGACCTTCCAGCACCTGTTCCGCGCTAATCGGCTGGCTGCTTTGCAGGCGAAATTGCAAGATTTCCACGTTTTGTTGCGCCGCGAGACGGCGATTATAAGTCGTCTCCATGATTTGATAGGCCCGCTGCATGTCGCCGAGAGCGTTGCTCAAATCATGCATCACTTGACGCTCTTGCTCTTCGAGCACCGCCTTGTCGCGAGCCAAGTGAAGCTGAGCATTCCGCACCGCCGCCCAGCCGCGACGGAAACCCACCGGCATCGTGACTTCGCCACCAAGCTGCCATTCCTGGAAATTACCGTTCGCCAGGTTAGCGAGCGAGCTGAGGGCGAAATTGCCCTGGGGATCGGTCGGATCGGGTGGCAGCCCCTCTTGGTTGCCAATCAGATCGCGCCCCAAACCTCGAAATCGGTAGCGGCCGATCACATCAAAGCGCGGCAGCAGAAAGTTTCTCGCGGCGACGTATTCCATCTCGCGGCGTTTTATCAGCAGCCGCTGCTTGAGCAGTTCGGGCCGACGGGCGACGGCATCGTCGCTGATTTCAACCCAATCGAAACCCACCTTCGCCAGTGTTGGTTCGTCCGCGGGGCGAATCATCCGGTTATCGGTGATCGGCAAGCCCATCGCCAGCCGCAGCCGCCGCTCGCTAACCAGCACGCCCCCCACGCCACGGAAGCTGCCGCCGCTCGACCCGTTGTTGTTCGTGGTCGATTGCTGCAGCGTGCCGGCTAGGGCATTCTGCACTTCTTCTTCATAACGGAAATATTGTTCCCGAGCCTGCGCCTCACGTTCGATCTGTCCGCTCGCTTGGTCGCTTTCTACGAGCACTTTGATTCGCTTCCAAGCTTCAAGCGACGAGTTGCGCAGTTGAATTTTGGCATCGAGATCACGAAACGCGAAATATAAATCCCAATACGCGTTTTCGACATTGCTCACCAGGTCGCGCAAACCCATTTCAAAATCCGCGACGCTGATATCCGTGTTGACGCGCGCGATCAGCACGCCGTTGTAAAAGCCTGGCACGGAGTTTGGCCCAGCCAGGCGATTGAAGCGAGCACCCGCGCCCTGCCACAACGGCTGGCGGAATTCGGCCTCAACCAACGAATCCCACACGCTGGGAAAGCGATTGAACGAGGCGTTGTTGAAGTCGTAAATCGAAATGCCCCGCAACGACATCCGCGTGCCGGTCGCCGCAACCTTGCTGATCTGCGTTTGGAAGTTGATCAGGTCTTGCCGGAAGAACCGAGTGCCGCCGGAGGCCACGAAGTTGTTGATCATCCGGTCGTTCTTTTCCGCCGTGACGGTGCTGGCCAGCGTGGCATCGAATTCGCTCAGCGCCGCTTCCATGCCAAACCGGGCGTCGCTAGCAACCTCTGACGGCGCGAGGATCGTGCGGACAGTGTCCGGAGCGCGAACCACGGTGCCACCCAAATCGCGAAGCACGCTCGACCGCGAGACAGCGATTTGGATCGCCTCATCCAACGACAATTCCCACCACTCGTGTTGCTGCGGAGCCGCGTGATGGTCAAGTGTCCGCGGCTCCGGAGTAAAGGCGTTGTCACTTGGTGGCGTATTCAGCTCAGGATGCTCGACGGTTTTGGCAACCTGCTTGTAGTGTGCTAGCTCGCTGTCGTAGTTACGGTTCGGCCCAATGAGATTGCAGCCCGCCGCCAGTAATGTGGCCGCCAGCACTATCAACGATATTGTCGTAAAACGACCGAGCATGGGCGCGCGCAAAATGAGTACGGACAGTTGGACTGTAAAATCGGCTAGAACTGAGCCCTAGATGGCGTCAAAATCAACGCAACCGGCAAATAGACCGGAACCGTTAATGTCGTAATGCTTTTGCTGCCTTGCGCAGATTTCGCATTCGCCCTAAAATGTGGTCGCGCTGCCCCTGCGAGCGGCGATTGATTCCCGACAGCGGGGAACATAAAACAGCAGACACTCGCCGCAGGCCGGCGAGCGGGGAACGTGAGTCGCCCGATAGTTTGAAGTCACCGGAAGGCTGACACTTCCCGCTCGCCATAAGTTCGAGCCAGACACGCAATTTGGAGTAATCGAGGATCTGATGGCAACGATGCAATACTCGCTCAATCTCGGCACGATGAAGTCGGCTCAGCCGGCACGTGCCGCTACTGGTAAAGACGTTTTTCGACTGGTCGTCTTGGCCGATCTATCCGGCCGGGCGAGCAGCGGCCGTTTAGAAACGGGCAAAGACCTGGCCAAGCGGAAGCCAGTGACCGTCGATGTCGATAATCTCGACGACGCAGTCCGCAAGATGAACATCGAACTCACGCTGCCGATTGGCGACGGCGGAGGATCGGTCAAGATTCCGATCCAATCGATGGACGATTTCCATCCGGACCAACTGCACGACAATGCGGAGGTCTTCAGCAGCCTATCCGGTTTGCGGCAGCGGTTAAAGACGACATCAACATTCGCCAAAGCGGCGCAAGAGGTGCAAAGCTGGCTCGGCAGCTCACCGGCCGAGGAATCGCCAGTTGTTCACGAAAAACCGCGTGGCTCGTCGATTCCAGCTAACGGCAAGCTCAGCGATTTTGCAAAACTGATTGGGCAACCAACCGCAAAAGAAGCTGAGACACCGATCAACGACCTGCTGAAGCAGATCGTAGGGCCGTATGTTGTCGCCGCAAAAGATCCCAAAGCCGATAAGCTCATCGCTGCGGTCGATCAAGCGATTGGCCAGACGATGCGGCGAATCCTGCATCACCCCGATTTTCAGGCTCTGGAGGCCGTTTGGCGCAGTGTCGAATTTCTCGTCCGTCGGCTGGAAACAGACGCGAATTTCCGCATCGTTCTTTATGATATTTCAGCCGAAGAATTCGCGGCTGACCTTAGCGGCACGGAAAATCTCGACGAAACCGGGCTCTATTCACTGCTCATCGAACAGCCCTCGCTCGACGCTCAGCAAGGGGCAATTTCGGCAATTGTCACGACCTATGCCTTCGAGCAAACACCGCCCCATGCGGAGCTGCTCGCGCGTGTCGGTCGCATCGCTGCCGCCGGCCAGACGGCATTTTTGGCGGCGATTGGCACCAGTGTCATCAAGAAGCAGAAGCCCGAGGATATTCATCCGCTGGTCCAGTCGAGCTGGAGCGCGCTCCAATCGTTACCCGAAGCCGGTTACATCGGGCTGACTGTGCCTCGGTTCATGTTGCGTGCCCCCTTCGGCGACAAAAGCGAATCGATCGATCGGTTTGAGTTTGAGGAGTTTTCGACGCAGGAAGGCACCCGGTCGATCCTCTATGCCAGCGGAGCGATCTTAGCGGGGCTACTCCTCGGCGAGACATTCTCGAAAGATGGCATGAAAAAGATGAATCTCGGTTCGGTCATGTCCGCCGGGGATATGCCGTACTTTGTGTTTGAAGATGCGGAAGGCGAGCAGGTTGCCCTCCCTTGCACCGAGAGGCTGCTGAGCGTCGATCTGGCCGCACACGTCTCTGGCCAGCGCTTCATGCCGATTTTGGGAATCAAAGGTCGGCCCGAAGTCCGTCTCGGCAGTTTTCAATCGCTCACGGGCAAACCTCTGGCTGGTCCGTGGGCACCGCTAACCATCACTCCTGGCGCGTCAAATTCTGCTCCAGCGCCCGCAGCCGTCGCCTCGCCCGCACCAGCGGCTCCTGCGCCAGCTCAAGAGGCACCGGCCGCACCCCCGCCTGCTGCCGAACAACCAGCGCCACCGGCCGAAGCAGCACCGTCAGTTGATGCCGAGCTCGACGCACTCTTGGCAGGCCTTGGTGGCGGTCCGGATGCCTCCGCAGCACCCGCAGGCGGAGAAGAACAGCTCGATCCCGGCTTAGCAGCCCTATTGGCCGACCTGTAATCCAAACATTCCATTTCATCGCGTAACACGAAGATTTTTCGGTCACTCGCATCGCCCTGCGCGCATCTTTTTTCGTGTCATTAGTGTATTTCGTGGTTCCTTCCCTCCCCATTCCCAATTGGCTACTCGCTATTCGCTATTCGCCACTCCCTATTCGCTCGCTGGTGTGAGCGTCTTTATTGTAGGTAGTTTTAATTGGGGTGTTCGCGCCAGAATGACTCCCATTGGGTGGGTTCACTGAGGTAGAGGGCGCGGAGGTGGCAGAGGGCGTCGCTGCCGGGAGAGCCCCAGCGCATGCCGCTGC
>JANNTN010000311.1:0-24330 GCA_031394445.1 Anatilimnocola sp. | reverse complement strand
TTTGGCCCCGACGGCAAGCTCTATTTCAACATGGGCAACGAAGGCAAACAGCTAATGGACAAGGATGGCAAGCCGATCATCGACAAAGACGGCAACGAAGTCGCCACCAGTCGTAAGCCGTACCAGGAAGGCCTCGTCTTCCGCTGCAATCTCGACGGCAGCCAGCTCGAAACGCTCGGCTGGAACTTTCGCAACAACTGGGAGCTCGCCGTCGATTCGTTCGGCACGATCTGGCAAAGCGACAACGACGACGACGGCAACAAAGGGGTCCGCATCAACTACGTCATGGAGTATGGCAACTACGGCTACAAAGATGAGTTCACTGGCGCTGCCTGGAAAACGGCCCGCGAAAACCTCGAAAAGGAAATCCCGCAGCAGCACTGGCACCTGAACGACCCCGGCGTTGTCCCCACAATGCTCCTCACCGGCGCGGGCTCGCCCACAGGCATTTGCATCTATGAAGGCACGTTGCTGCCCGAAGTCTTTCGCAATCAAGTGATTCACTGCGACGCCGGGCCGAGCATCGTGCGAGCCTATGTCACGAAGAAGGATGGTGCCGGCTACAAGGCTGAAATTGTCAACGTGCTCGACGGCTCCGCCCGCGACAATTGGTTCCGGCCGAGCGATGTATGCGTCGCCCCGGATGGCTCGCTGTTCGTGTCCGACTGGTACGACCCTGGTGTCGGTGGCCACAACCAGCAAGATGTTGATCGCGGCCGCATTTTCCGCCTCGCTCCCCCCGGCGTGAAATACAGCGTGCCCAAATACGACTTCACCACTCCCGCCGGTTGCCTGGCAGCGCTCGATAGCCCCGCGCTCAGCGCTCGCTATGCCGCGTATAGCGCGCTCCAAAAAATGGGTCAGCCGGCGGGTGCCGCGCTGCACGCCGCGTTTTTCAAAGCCGATAACGACCCTCGACTCCGGGCGCGAGCCTTGTTCTGCGGCGCGGCCTTGGTCGCTGGCGGCGGCCAAAAGCAATTCGTCGCCGAAATGGTGAAGCGGACGTTGCAAGAAACCGATCCCGACATCCGCGTGCTCGCCCTGCGCCTCGCCCGCCTGCATGAAGTGGACCTATCCGCCGTCGCCTCCGCCGCGAAAGACACTTCCCCCGAAGTCCGCCGCGAACTGGCCATCTCCCTCCGCCACAACAAATCCCCCGCCGCGGCTGGGCTTTGGGCCGACCTCGCCGCGCAGTACGACGGCAAGGACCGCTGGTATCTCGAAGCCCTCGGCCTCGCCGCCGACAAGCAGTGGGACGCCTTCCTCGATGCCTACCTCGCCAAAACCAGCGAACCCTGGAAAACCACCACCGGCCGCGACATCCTTTGGCGTAGCCGCGGCAAGCAAACCCCCGCCCTCCTGGTGAAAATCATCAAAGACCCCGCCACCCCTGAATCCGATCAACCTCGCTACTTCCGCGCCCTCGATTTCCTCTCTGGCCGCGAAAAAGACGCCGCCCTGAAAACCCTCTTAGAGTAGGGTTGGCTGTGCCCACCATCTTCGTTCCTAACTATCGATACTGTTGCATGCGTTCGCCATTACTTTCGTGTCTCTTCGTGTTTTTTGTGGCCATCGCTTCCGCCGCGAATGCGCAAAACGATAGCGACGCCCAGCGCGCCAAAGATGCCCTCATCGTCCGCACGCTCCAGCGCCTCCCCGGCATCGATCTCAGCACCAAGCCCGAAGCAAAAGCCGCTCTCCTGCGCCATTTAGAAACCATCCCAGGCACCGACGCTTATTTCGATCTCATCGAAAAATTCAACCTCCGCGAAGCCGGCCCGGCTCTCCTTCGCCAAGCGCTCGACGATTCCGACAGCACGCTCGCCGTCAAAGCTGCCCGCATGCTGGTGAAGTTCGATCAGCGCGAGTTGCTGACCAAGACAATCGCCGATCCCGATTCGGCGAAAGCAGCCAAGTTTATAGCCGTTCTCGGCCTGCTTGCCGACGCCAAAACCAACGACCTCCTCGCACCGCTGGTCACCGCTGTCGATCAGCCTCTCGCAGTCCGCTCCGCCGCTGTCACCGCCCTCGGCCGCAACGCGCCAGGCCAAAAACAACTGCTGGCCATCGTCGAACAAGGCAAACTACCGGCTGACACCCAATTCGCCGCGGCTAACGCATTGCTCTCATCCGCCGACGAAGCGCTCCGCACCGCCGCCGCCAAGCATCTCTCCCTCCCCGCCGCTGCCGGCGGAGAGCCGCTCCCTCCACTCAGCCAGCTTGTCGCAAACAGCGGCGATGCGGCTCGCGGTAAAACGCTGTTTGCTGGCGTCGGCACCTGTGCCAAGTGTCATAAAGTACTGGGCGAAGGCAAAGAAGTCGGCCCGGACCTCTCCGAGATCGGCAGCAAGCTCTCCAAGGAAGCGATGTACGTCTCGATCCTCGATCCCAGCGCCGGCGTCAGCTTCAACTACGAAACTTACGTCGCCCGCACCCTCGACGGCACCACGCTCAGCGGCATCCTCGTCAGCCAAACCGACGACGCCATCGAGCTCAAGACCGCCGAGTCGATCATTCACAAGCTCAAACGCGACGACATCGAAGCCCTGAAAAAGCTCCCCACCTCCCTCATGCCTGCCGACATCCAAAAGCAACTCAAAGCCGACGACCTGATCGACATCGTCGAGTATCTAACGACGCTGAAGAAAAAATAAGCCGCGACCAATGGTCGCGGCTTTGAAAATCGGCCGGCCAGAGGCCCGCCCCACTTACTTCGCCCGCTTCGCTTCCCAATCGCGCTCTTGGGACTGTCCGTCGCGATCAAAAGAAGTCTTCCCCTTGATCGTGTCACCGCTTAACGTGCCCGAATACTTGATCGTGAACTTATTCCCGTTGAATTCCAGCGGCACGTCGAACTTCACCGTGTTGTCCTTGAACGAGCCGTTCGTGATCGCCGTCTCCATATTGTTCCGGCCGATGTAAACTCCCGTCAGCTTGTCGCCTTCCACCTTCAGCTTCGCCGACGACTCGATCGTCTTATCCTCACGCGTGGACGACCACTTCCACGTCCCCGTCGCATCGTCCGCCGCCCAGGCCGGCACCGCCACGCACGCAATCACTACCAACACCACACCCGCCATCATCCGCTTGAACATACTTCTATCTCCCACAATTTGAATTTGATTGAAATGAATCTCGCAGCAAAAAGAACCTCACACAGAGGCATGGAGGCACACTGAGGCAATTCGCTTGCCTGTATTCCTCTGTGCCCCTGTGCCTCTGTGTGAGACACACTTGTTTTCAAAAAGAGACGACTACTTCTGCCGCTTGGCGACCCACTCGCTGGACATCTTCTGCCCGTCGCGCTCCCGCTCTTGCGTGCCCGTGATGGTGTCTTCCTTCAGCGTGCCGCTATAGGCCGTCGTGGACTTTTGGCCGTTCCGCTCGCGGGTGACCTTAAAACTGATCTTGTCGCCGGCGACCTTCGCATCTTCGATCGGCGCTTCGGTGGCACTCTGCCCGCCGACATACGCGCCGCTCAACTTGTCACCTTCCTGCTTCAGTTTCACCGAAGCCTCGAACGATTTGTCGCCCCGCGTCGATGTCCATTTCCAAGTGCCTGTCGCATCCGCCGCGACCACCGTACTCGCGAAACCGACCACCACCGCCACCATCGCCACTGCCATGAGCCGTTTCATGTTGTTTCCCCGCCAAAAAGGTTGAGCCGTGAAGAATATTTCCCCCATCAAGCTCCGCCATTGTGGTCGCGGCAAACAGCGAAAAACAAGCTCCCAACAGAAGTGACAAATGACCTACTTCTTGATCACATCACGAAGAGCGGCTTCCAGCTCCGGATACCGAAACGCAAAACCAGCCGCCAGGGCCGCCCGTGGCAGCGCCCGCTGCGAAGCCAACAAAACTTGCCCGAACTCACCAACCAGCAGCTTCAAGGCAAACGGCGGCACCGCCGGCATAAACGTGGGCCGGCCCAACACACTCCCCAGCGTCTTGGTGAACTCCCGATTCGTCACCGGATGCGGCGCGACGCCGTTGATTGGCCCGCTCAGGCTCCTCTCCCGGGCGGCAAACAGCATCTCCTCCACCAGATCATCGATGTGAATCCACGGCATGTATTGCTCGCCGCTCCCCAGCGGACTCCCCAAACCCAGCTTGAACGGCATGAGCATTTTACCGAGCGCTCCCCCTTTTTCCCCCAGCACAATGCCGATGCGAATCAGCACCACGCGAATCCCCAACTCCCGCGCCGCCAACGCCTCCCGCTCCCAGCCCATGCACACCTGAGCCAGAAAATCACTCGCCGGCGGCGAACGCTCATCCAGCTCTTCATCACCCCGGTCGCCGTAAAAACCAACTGCCGACGCACTAACCAGCGTCTTCGGCTTCACAGATCCCGCCCCGGCCATGGCCGCCGCCAGCCCCGCCACCAGATTCCGCGTCCCAATCACCCGACTATCCCGAATGCGTTCCTTCTTCTTCTCCGTCCACCGCCCCTCCGCCACCGGATCTCCCGCCAGGTGAAAAATCGTATCCACCCCCTGCAGCGCCGCCGCCGGCAGCGGCTCTTTCATCGGGTTCCACGCCACCACCTTCCCCGCACTTCCGCCGAGCTGCTTTCCCCCCTTCGCCGCATCGCGACTCACCACCACTGGCTGCTGCAGCTTCGCCAACAGCCGCCTCCCCACAAAACCCGTCCCCCCCGTAACCAACGCCCGCATGTGATTACTCCCCAAAAGCTGCTTCAAAGTAGTGAGTTCTAACCGCAATCCATTATTGCGCCGTAACAATTCCGCCCACCCCCTGCCGGTGCCCAGCTAAATCACTTCCAAAAATCTCCCAAAATCTTTCCCCAAAACCCAAAAATTCCGTCCGGTTTTTTCCCCGAATTGCAATGTATCTATGGGAGGCCGCGCCTTCGCGCGATGACCGGCCACAGCCAATGGCCGCGCCCATTATGGCAGCGGCTTTCAGCGCTTATATTCCGGCTAATATAAGCGCTGCAGCCAAAATATTAGTCGCCGCAACACGCGAGCAGTCAATCACTTGCGATTTTCCCAGCGTGCCTCCGCCAAAAACTTTTTGTGAATATAAGCGGTGCCCCAACGATCTTTCGTGTCCCAAGCACCGCCTACCCCACGTCGCCCAAATCTCATAACCTCAACTGACTCCTGATCCCTGACTCCTGACCCCTGTTCTCCCCATGGCCAAGACGGCAATTACCCCCACCCGCAACGACGACTACCCCGAGTGGTACCAGCAGGTCATCAAAGCGGCCGATCTGGCCGAGAACTCCGACGTTCGCGGCTGCATGGTCATCAAGCCCTGGGGCTGGGCCATCTGGGAAAACATCCAGCAGGGCCTCGACGGCATGTTCAAGGCCACCGGCCACGAAAACGCCTACTTCCCCCTCTTCATTCCCCTCTCCTTCCTGCAAAAAGAAGCCGACCACGTCGAAGGCTTCGCCAAAGAATGTGCCGTCGTCACGCATCATCGCCTCGTGCCCAATGCCGAAGGCAAGCTGATTCCCGACCCGAACTCACAACTCGAAGAGCCCCTCATCGTTCGCCCCACCAGCGAAACGATCATCGGCTCCACCTACGCCAAGTGGGTCCAGTCCTATCGCGACCTGCCAATCCTCATCAACCAATGGGCCAATGTCGTCCGCTGGGAAATGCGCACGCGATTGTTCCTCCGCACGACCGAGTTCCTCTGGCAAGAAGGCCACACGGCTCACGCCACCGCCGTCGAGGCCCAGGAAGAAACGATGAAAATGCTCGGCGTCTATGCAGACTTCGCCGAAAACTGGATGGCCATGCCCGTCATCCAAGGCGAAAAGACCGCCGGTGAGCGCTTCCCCGGTGCCGTCTCCACCTACGCCATCGAAGCGATGATGCAGGACCGCAAAGCGCTGCAAGCCGGCACGTCCCACTTCCTCGGTCAGAATTTCTCGAAGGCCCAAGAGATCAAATTCCAGGATCAGAACGGCCAGGTCGAATATGCCTGGACAACATCCTGGGGCGTCTCCACCCGTCTCATCGGCGGCCTCATCATGACTCACTCCGACGACGACGGCCTGACTCTCCCGCCCCGCCTCGCCCCCAAGCACATCGTCCTGCTCCCCATCTATCGCAGCGACGAAGAAAAAACCCCGGTTCTCGAATACGTCCACTCGCTGAAGAAGGAGTTGGAGGCTCAAGAGTACGCCGGCAGCAAGGTCCGCGTCATGATCGACGACCGCGACATGCGCGGCGGCGAAAAGAACTGGTATCACGTCAAGCGCGGCGTGCCCCTGCGTGCCGAAATCGGTCCCAAAGACATCGCCAAAAACGGCGTCTTCCTCGCCCGCCGCGACACCGGCGAAAAAGTCGGCGTCGATCGCGCCGAACTCGTCCAAACCATCGGCCAACGCCTCACCGACATCCAAAATAACCTCTTCGCGCGCGCCAAAAAGCTCCGCGAAGACAACACCAAAACCATCGACACCCTCGACGACTTCCTCGCCTTCTTCACTCCCAGAAGCAAAAGCGAAGACAAACCCGAAATCCACGCCGGCTTCGCCAACTGCCACTATTCCGAAGGCCCCGACCTCGACGAATTCCTCAAAAAGCACAAAGTCACCATCCGTTGCATCCCCCTCGCCGGCGACTCTTCACCCGGCCAATGCTTCCTCACCAACCGCCCCAGCGCCAAACGCGCCGTCTTCGCCAAATCCTATTAGATTCCGCCCTGTAGGTTCCGCCGGCCCACCATCTGCTTACTCCTCAAACCAGCGCCTAATTCTCTCCTCGCGGATGCTCATCCTCGCCAGGATTCCGCAGCGCATCCCGCTCCCGCCGCGTCGCCTCCAAATCAAACACCAAATACTTCATATCCAGCCGTAGTTGGCTCAGCGCTTCTTGAACCAGGTTCAAAATCCGCCGCCGGCGCTTGGTGCTATCCACCACGCGATACATCAGCGTTTCCAAGCGAGATCGATGCTCGGCTGGCAGGCTGCTCACGGCCGCGGCTAAATCGGCAACGTCTTTGGGAAGCTCTTCGGTCGGGGCCGCAATTTTGGACTGGTTCATTCGCCTGCAATCTCCATGGTTGTTCGTCGGTATCTGGGCTTAATGCACCCCCCATGCCAGCAGCCTCCGAACGATCCACTACATATACACAAGTCATTTTGCAGCAATGACTTACGGCAAACAGCCTACACCAAGCATCTCGCCCTCACATGTTGATCAAACGCGACACTTGCTCTCGGCACTCGTCGTAAACTCTGTTACAAGCCGGCTTTACGCCAATAATCGTGACCGCGATTCATGTTGCGGTTTCGACACCTGATTGCGTCGATACGACTATTGCCTCGCAATTCAATCAAAACGCGTGTTCCCCTCGCCCCGGTACTCTCTCGGTACTCCGAGCAGAGAAACGTGGAGAGGGGCAATTACACGAAACACTGGCTCCCCTCCCCCCGGTACTCCGGAGAGAGGGGCTGGGGGTGAGGGGATAGTGCAGCGGGAGGCCATCCTCGTTTGCCGTGCTCATGCGCTCTGCGCTAGTCTCGCGCTTGCGCTCTTGGCCAGCTCCGCGCCGGCCCAACTCCGCGATTCCTTCGAGGGGCCCGATCTCACCTGGCACATCTCGAAAGAAGCCGACTGCGGCGTCCGCGTCGTCGCCCACGACCGGCCTTTTCGCGATGCCCACAGCGGCCAGTCCGCAGAGCATTTCCGCCTCACCGTCGGGCAAGGCACATTCCTGCCCATTGTGCATCCCATTGGCCGCGCCCCGCTGATTCAAGAGTTTCGCCCCCGCCTTTTTGTGAAAGCCGATCGCCCCAGCCTGCAACTCATGGTCCGCGTCGTCTTTCCACGCAACATCGATCGCGGCAGCGGCCAACCCATCACCTCGCTGCTGCGCGGCGACATGTACACCGACGTCGGACAGTGGCAGCAACTCACCATCCGCGACACCAACCGCCTGCTCGAACAAGAAGCCCGCCATTTGCGAACGCAATTCGGCTCCGATATCGATTCGCGCGAAGCTTACGTCGATCTGATCGTCCTCAACGCCTACAGCGCACCGGGAACCATCGATCTCTCCATCGACGACTTAGAAATCGACGGCTACGTCAACCTCGACAGCTCCACCGGACCACAAGTAACTCGCCACACTGCCGATAGTGGTGCCGCCGCCCAAGCCGCGTCACCCACGGGAAGTTCTGCCAATGTCAGCGGCTCGATGTTAATGGTCCGCGGGCGTCCATTTGTGATTCGGGCCATTCAATATCGCGGCGAACCGTTCGAGTGGCTCCGCTCGCTCGGTTTCAACACCATCAAGCTCAGCAGCTCCCCTTCCCCTGCCGAACTGAAAGAAGCGCAGCGCTTAGGCCTCTTTCTGATCGCGCCGCCTCCTTACGGCGATCAGCCCTCCCCCGATGTCGGCTACGACCCCGTCATCGCCTGGAGCCTCGGCACGCGCCTGGCCGACCGAGATCTGATCGGCACGCGCGAACTCGCCGCCGAAGTCCGTGCCCTCGATTCCGTCCGCGATCGACCGCTCTTAGCCGGTGCGGATGCCAATCTCTCGCAGTTCAGCCGCTTGGCCAGTATGTTGCTGTTTGAAAGGCCCTCTCTCGGCAACACCCGCGAACTGGCCGATTATCGTCAATGGTTGCTCGGTCGCTCCCGTTTGGCTCGGCCGGGAATTCCCGAGCTCGCCGCCATCGAAACGCAGCGCACGCAACTCCTCAACGAGCAACTCTTGATCTTCAGCCGCGGCGCGCCCGTCGAGGAAGATGTCGATCCCGAGCAATTGCGTCTGGCCATGTTTCAAGCCGTCAGCGCGGGCATGCGCGGGTTTATCTTTCCCTCCGAGCAGCCCCTCGCCATCGATTCCCCCAGCCGCGCGCTGCGAACCGACGCCATCCGCCTACTCAACATGGAGTTAAAGCTCCTCGAACCCTGGATCGCCGCCGGACAACTCACCGACCAAATGGCCGCCGGCGACGGCAGCTTGCAAGTCAGCACTCTCACCACCGACCGCTCTCGCCTGCTCGTCTTAACGCAACACGCCTCGGCCCAGCAGTTTGTTCTCGGCCCCCCGCCTCGCGGCAATGCTTCGGTTCTCGTTCCCGGTGTTGGCGTCTCCGATCGTGCCTATTTGGTATCGCTGTCCGGCCTCAAACCGGTTCGCATTTCACACACCAGCAGCGGAGCACGCCTCGCCCTCGACGACGCTCCCCACGCGGCCGCGATCGTCATCACCCAAGACCACCTGGCCATGCACCATCTCAACCGCACGTTGGAAGAGATCAAAAAAGACGAAGCCTGCCGCTTACGATACGACGTCACCAATCGCCGGCTGGCGCACGCCGCGGAACTCGATCAGAAATTGACCGAACAAGGCCATCCTCTCACCGCCGCCGCGCCGGCCATTCAAGAGGCCCAAGCCGCCCTCCAACAAGCCGGCCGCATGTTGGAAACCAACGACTTCGAGCGCTGCCTCGAAGCGACCACCAAGGCCGAGCGGGCCATCTCCCGCCTCCGTCGCGGCCATTGGGAGCAAACGGCCCGCGCATTTCCTTCCCCCGCCTCCAGTCCCTGCGTGGCCCAGTTCACCACGCTCCCGCTGCATTGGTCCTCCGCCGACCGAATTCGCCGCGGCCAGTGGGGTGGCAACGTCCAAGCCGCCGGAGACATGGAATCGCTTGAGCAAATGCTAAAAACCGGCTGGCAGCAACAGCGCCTGAGCCCCGACGAGAGTGGCAGCGAAACTTCAACTGACGTCTCCCTCTCCTTGGCCGATCCCCACTCCGGCCGCACCGCCCTCCGTCTGCAAGCCTGGGCCCCCGATGCCCGGCGAGCCCCGCAAGCCATCGAGCGGCCGCCCGTCTGGGTCACCTCGTGCCCCGTCCCCGTTCGCCAGGGGCAACTCGTTCGCATTCACGGATTCGCCAATGTCCCTCGCCAATTGGCCGCTTCCAGCGAAGGACTTTTAATCTTCGATTCCCTCGGCGGCTCCGACCTCGGCGACCGCATCCGCTTGACCCAAGGCTGGCGCGAGTTCACGCTGTATCGTGCCGTGCCGCAAAATGGCGAAATGACCGTCACCTTCGCTCTCACCGGCCTCGGCGAAGCCTCCATCGACGACCTCGCCGTCTCCCTCCTCGAGCCCGAGCCGATCCGACCCAGGTAGATGTCCCGTTCGACCTCGCAACTTCGCTCCGATGCTCTCGCCATCTGGCAAGCCGGAGTTGATGCAGTCCGCAGCGACCGCCTCGTCACCGAAAATATCCACGTCGATGGCGACTGGCTCATCATCGGCGACGACACGATTGAACTCTCCTCCATCGGCCGCATTGCCGTCGTCGGCACGGGCAAAGCCGGTGCCGGCATGGCCGCCGGTTTGGAACAAGCTCTCGGCCCGCGCCTGCTAAAAGAAAAACACGTTCACGGCTGGCTCAACGTCCCCGCCGATTGCCTTCGCCCGTTGAGTTGCATCCACTTGCACCCCGCCCGTCCTGCCGGCGTCAACGAGCCGACCGAAGCCGGAGTCCTTGGTGCCAACAAAATCCTCGAAATCGTTTCATCGCTGAGCGCCAACGACCTCTGCCTCTGCCTCATCTCCGGCGGCGGCTCCGCCCTCCTCCCCGCGCCGGTTGAGGGCGTTTCGCTCGCCGAAAAACAAGCCATCACCCGCCTGCTCAGCGCCGGCGGAGCCAACATCGGGGAACTCAACACAGTCCGCAAACAACTCAGCCAAATCAAAGGCGGCCGACTTGCCCAGCGTTGCCGCGCTGGCCGCCTGTTCACCCTGATTATCTCCGACGTCCTCGGCGACCCCCTCGACACCATCGCCTCCGGCCCCACCGTCCCCGACACGCACACCGCCGCCGAAGCCCTCGCTATTCTCACTCACTACACCGGCGGCAACGAATCGCTCGTCCTCGCCGCCTTCGCCTATCTGCGACGCCAGCCGCCAAATTCAACTCCTGACAGCAACTCCATCTGCCAGATCACCAACCTCGTCATCGGCAACAACGCAGTGGCCGTCGATGCCGCCGGCGTCGAAGCCGAAAAACGCGGCTACTCGCACGCCATGCACGCCTCCACCACTCTCGAAGGCTCCGCCGAAGACATCGGCCGCGACCTCGCCCGCCTAGCCTTGCAAATGTCCTCGCAGCCTGGCCCCGACTGCCTCATCACCGGCGGCGAACCCACCGTAAAACTCGCCCCCCCAGAAATCCGCGGCAAAGGCGGCCGTAATCAACAACTGGTCTTGGCTGCCTTGATTGAACTTCTCTCTCTCCCCCCCTCTCCCCCTCCCCGCTTCGCAATTCTCTCCGGCGGCACCGACGGCGAAGACGGCCCCACCGACGCCTCCGGCGCAATCATCGATTCCGATCTCCTTGCCAGTCTTCAATCGGCACTAGCCCAATCGGCCAATCTCGACCCCGCCGATTTTCTCCGCCGCTCCGACGCCTACACCTTCTTCTCCCAGCTCAACTCCCTCATCAAAACCGGCCCCACCCACACCAACGTCTGCGACCTCCGCGTCCTTGTCGTCGATCAGCATTAGTTTGCTAGAAGAAATCCGGGCAAATGAACAGGAGCTAACAGAGTAAACAGAGGATTGATGTTTCGGAGTTTTCTTCTTTGTTAACTCCGTTTCCTCCTGTTCAAAATCACTTCGTTAGTCGTTCCACCTCTCCCCGCAACTTCTTCAAATCCATCTGCTCTCCCGCCTTCGGAAACGGAAACGACTGCAAATACCACTCCTCCGTAAACGACGCCGCCTGCCCCGGCTCTAATCTTTCTCGCGGCCCGATCGGCTCGAGTTCCACGCGGCTTCCCGGCGGGTACCACACAGAAATCGTCAGCCCCGCCGCTTCGTTATAAACGCGATCGGGATACGTCGCAAAACGCTTCACAAACAGCAAGTCTCCCGGCATCACATACGCCAGCCACCCCGCATACGAATCGAACCCCAGCTTCGGCTTCCGCGGCGGCCCCAAAATCTCGAGTACACCATCCCGCTCGCGAATGTTGTCGTCCTTCGCCTTCACGTTGATGATCCCACCATCCTCATACAGCGCATACTTGCTCGGAAACCGGCTCTTCCCCTCCAGCGGAATGATGCAGATGCCATTCCCCAACGCGAACGACCGCCCCCAGTGACAATACTCCTTCACTTCCGACGACACATTGATGATCGTCTGCCGGCACGATAGCCACGGCGTTTGGGAGGGCGAGGCTCCGGCCGAGCCAGCCTTCAACTCAAAATCCCGCATCAGTTGCACGCCGCTGTTCTCATCGCGCTGGCTAATCAGCCGCGTGGAATACGGTCCCGCAATCTCCACCGTCCATTCCCCCGCGAACAGCTTCGGGTGCGCCGGCGTTGTCATCTCCGGACCAAAATCAAACCTCCCGGCCGTCACCGCTCCCGGCTTACCCACCTGCTTCGGCCCATCTTGCTCGTCCAAAAACAGCGAGTTCTTCCCATCAATCGAAAACTCCAACGGCCGCCCGCCTACTTCCGGGCATAACACCGCCCGCACATTGCCACGCTTCAGTTCCACCGCCTGCTTGTAGCCGTGATACTCGACAAACTTCGCCGTCGCCGATTCAGACCCGCGATGCGCAACCACAGCCGCCTCCGTGAATCCGTCACGCACATCCGACGCATCACTGTTCCCAAACCCCTGTCGCTGAATCATCAACACAAAGATCAAGCCACGCTGCGGATCAGTCCAACCCTGCGTCCCCCACGCCCCCCCATGTCCAAACGTGCCCGGCGAAAGCAGCCGCGTCACTCCCTGCGGCTTCTCGACCACGCACCAACCCAATCCCCACCCATTGCCGGGCGTAAAACCCGTCACAATCCCCGGCGTGTGAATGCTCAACATCTCGGCGGTGCTTTTGGCACTCAGCAGCCGCACGTTACCGAGCGAACCACCATTCAAAATGCACTGATAGAACTTCGCCATGTCCGCCGCCGTCGAAAACAACCCGCCCGAAGGCCCCGGCGTTCGCGCCGCTGTCGGATCGGGAATCGACACCGCCTCCAGCAGCCCCTTCTCCTTCCCCGGCTTATACGTCACCGCCAGCCGCTTGGCCTGCTCCGCCGTCATCTGAAACGTCGAATCCTTCATTCCCAGCGGATCGAAAATGTGCCTCTTCAGATAATCCGCATACGATTCGCCCGACGCGATCTCAACGAGTCTTCCCGCGATCGTGATCCCGCTCGAATATTGCCACTTGCTACCCGGCGCAAACTCCAGTGGCAACTTGCCAATCGCGTCCGCAATCTGCGCCAGCGATGGATCATTCCCCAAGCCGCCGCCCGGCGACGTCGCCAATCCAGCCGTATGCGTCACGATGTCCTTGATCGTCACCGGCCGTGCCGCCGTGCCATCCTTCGTCTTCTGCCCCGCAAATGCCGGAATGTATTTTGCCACCGGATCATCCACGTTCAGCTTGCCCTGCTCGATCAGCATCATCAGCGCCGTCGAAGTGATCGGCTTCGTCATCGAAGCCACGCGAAAAATCGAGTCCGGCTCCATCCCCCGCCCGCTCGCCAAATCCGCCTTCCCCACCGCCGCCAAATGCACCACCCGGTCCTTCGTCGCCACCAGCGTCACCGCCCCCGATATCTGCCCCTCCTTAACAAACTGCTCCATCCTCCGCGGAATCTCCGAAAGCCTCCCCTCCTCAAACTTCACCTCCTCCCCGAACGACACACCCACCAACCACACCAAAACGACAACACCCAACCCCATGAACCGCGACATGTTTACCCTTCCAATTAAAAGCAGCTTCACTCCCTCACCCCACTTTGCTTCGCTCATTTTTCTGTCCCCCATCTTTCTGTCATTCCTCTCTGCGTCTCCGCGTCTTTGCGTTAATACCAATCAAATCTCTATTTCGCGTCCCCCGGCAGCGCATCCGCAAACTCCGGCACTCGAAAATCAACCGCCTTCGCCTGCTTCTCATACTCGGCACGCATTTTCGCCACCAATTCACTCGACTTCGCCTCATTCACCAGGTTCTTCACCTCATACGGATCCTTCACCAGATCAAACACCTCGGTCCAATCCTCGTGCCCCAAATACTTGATGATCTTGGCAGTATCCGTCCGCACAGCCAGCACCGTCGGAATCGAGTAATTCCGCTCGTAAAAATACTCATAGAAAAACGCGTCTCGCCAATTGGCCGTCGCCGCGTTGCTTTCGAGCAGCGGCCGCCAACTCCGCCCCTGCATCGTCTCTGGCACCTTCACCCCCGCCAAATCGAGAAACGTCGGCGCGAGATCCAGATTCAGCGCCATTCGATCGACCAATTTCCCGCGTGCCTGCTCCAGTTTCGGATACCGCACCAAGAGCGGAATCCGCAGCGACTCGTCGTAAGCCGATCGCTTGTCCCCCAAATTATGCTCCCCCAGGTAGTAGCCGTTGTCGCTGGCAAACACCACAACCGTGTTCTCCGCCAGCTTCAGCTCATCCAACTTCGCCAACAGCCGACCGACATTCTCATCCACCGCCGACAGACACCCCATATAACCTTGTAGCATCGTCCGATTCCCGGCCTTCGCCTTCGGCGTTCCGTCTGCCTCGGGTGTTCTCCGCTTCTGCTTCGCGTCCGCTTTCTCACCGCCTGAAAACTTCCCCGCATAAATCGCCGGCACACCCATGTTCGGCACGCTCCGCGCCTCCTTGCCGGCATACTTCTCGGCTAACCTCGCCGGCGGCTCAAACGGCCCATGCGCCGCCTTATATCCCACCACGAGCGCGAACGGCTTCTCCCGATTCTTCTTCTCCCAATTTTTAACGATGAAGTCCAACGCAAAATCCGTCGAGACATCATCCACATAGCCCTTCGTCGCCGTCGTCGTGCCATTCACCTCGAACGGGCAATCCACATAGCGCCCCTGTCCCAAAAAGCTCGCCGAATAATCGAACCCCGGCCGCTTCCCCGCCTGCTGCCCATGATGAAACTTGCCGACATAACCCGTCGCATACCCGGCCTCGCGCAACAGTGCCGACCACGTCTGCGGAACATTCTCGCTCGGAAACGGCGTGTGATTGTTCGCCACCCCGTTCACATGGCTATATCGCCCCGTCAAATACACGCTGCGACTGGGCGCACACAACGAATTCACCACAAACGCATTCCGAAACCGCACCCCCTCCTTCGCCAGGCGATCCAAATTCGGCGTCTCAAACCACGGAAACCGCCCTTTCTCCCCCTGCTCCCGCTGCACCACTCCCAGCGCATCCCACCGCTGGTCATCCGTATAAACAAACAAAAAATTCGGCCGCTCCGCCGCCTGAGAAACCCCGGCTGACATCATCGACAACAACAAAGCGGCTAGCAAACAGAATGTACGAAGCATCGGCGCAGCTTAGATGGAGAGATACCCAGGACCAACTCCGATCCCAGAACGGTGCAAACGCGAATTCTATTACCGCGCCGCATCCCCCGCCACTGACCAATGACAAATGACTACTGACAAACTACGCCATCCCCCGCCGCTTCAACTCTCCCACCACGTTCTGCACGATCCGCGCCACCTGGTCGCTATCCACTGACTCACTCACCCGGCAACCACCCACCGGCTCATTCACAAACCCCTCCGCTGCCAATAAACACTGAATCTGATCGCGCAATTTCACCAGGCTCTGCTGCTGCGATTCCGATTGCGGCTGCCGTCCTTTACCCGTGTTGAAACCACGCAGCGAAACACCAGCCCGAAAGCCTTCGGGGAACTCGGCGGAGTACAGCATCGTGTCGAACAATGGCAGCAGCCGATATTGCAGCGCCCGCGCTTCCTCCAGCCGGCCCGCCAATGTCAGCTCGTAGAGCCGCTTCGTGATCTCCGGCACCACGCCGCTTGTCGCATTCGTTCCACCATCGCAACCCACCAAGAGCAGTGGCATCAGCGCCGCGTCCCACCCCGTGAGAAACGCGAAATCCGGCCGCAGCGGCCGCACCGCCGCAATCATCCGCATCATGTGCGGCAGGTCGCCCGAACTGTCCTTGATCGCCACCACCCGCGGGCACTCCTCCGCCAATCGCTGCACCGTCGGCACATCGATCGGCGAGGCAAACAGAGGAATGTTGTACAGCGTAATATCGATCGGCGAACGATCCGCGATTTCCTTGAAATATGCATACACGCCCGCCGGCGTCAGCTTAAAGTAAAATGGCGATACGATCGCCACGGCCCGACAGCCGAGCGAATGGTAATGTTCGCAGGCCCGCACCGTCTCGTTAACATTGGCCTCGGCCGCCCCGGCCAAAATCGGCACGCGCCCGCGAGTCTGGTCGGCAATGATCTCGATGATCCGCCGCCGCTCCTCCGCCGTAAACCGAGTAAACTCACCCGTCGAACCGTTCGGATACAACCCATGCACACCCCGGTCGATCAACCAATCGACATACCGCCGCAACTCGGGCTCGTTGATGTCCCCCCGCGCGTCGAGGGGAACGATATTCGGTGTAAAAATGCCAGCAAGTCGAGACATGGGCTGCTTCGGTTGTAGCCGCATTCGCGAGAATGCGGTCTAGGTTGGCGAAAAAGATCCCCACAACGCTTGGTCAATAATAGCTCACCCAACCGCTCTGTTTATGCCTAAAAAAAGGCCAAATTTCAAGGAAAACACATTTTCCCAGCCGGCCCCCGCGCCTGCCGTTGCCCCGCCTCCCCTCCAGCCGCTGGCCATCTTCGCCCTCTTGGCTCTGGTTCAGCTCTACCTCTATTTCTTCAACGCGCCGGACATGCACCTCAGCCAGCGCTGGGCCGCACTGGCCTTCCTCAGCTCACCCGACATGTTGTTCACCATGTGGTGCGGCGGCAAAGTGGCCAACTTCTCGCTTCTCGACCGCTGGCCGATTGTCTTGCTCACGCTCACCGTCCTCGGCGGTGCCTGGCTCGCCGGCAATCTTTCCCTCGCACTGCTGCGCGTGGACCGACTGCTCACTCAACTCGAACGCCACGTCTTCGCGCTCGCCGTCGGCCTCAATCTGCTCTCTCTCTATGCTCTGGCAATCGGCCTCGCCGGCGGCCTCGCGCAGCGTTGGCTCTTCATCGCACCGCTCGTGCTGCTCGCCATTGCCAACGTCTGGTTATCGAGACGCAGCGATACAAAGCCTACAGACAACAGCCTTATCACGCGCGACGAACCGTTCCCCGGCGCGGATCATCCCAACTGGCTCTGGTGGCTCCTCGCCGCCGCTCCCTTTGCCTTCGCCCTCGTCTTCGGCAGCATGTTGCCCCCCTGGGACTACGACGTCCGCGAATACCACCTGCAAACGCCCAAGGAATGGTTTCAGAACGGCCGCATCACTTTCCTACCGCACAACATCTACGCCAACATGCCCCTCGGCTCGGAGTTGCTCTCAGTGTGGGGCATGGCGCTCGTCGGCGGCACCGATGGCTGGTGGTGGGGCGCGATCACCGGCAAAACCATCATGGCCTGCTACGCCCTCATCGCCGCCGCCGGCCTCGTCGCCTTCGGCCACCGCCTCCACTCCCTCGCCGCCGGCGTCATCGCCGCCATCGTCTTCCTTTCCGCCCCCTGGATCGTCTCTCTCGGCGCAAGCGGCCTCAATGAAGGCCCCGTCGCCATGTACGCCATCCTTTCCCTCTTCGCCCTCTGGCTCGCTGCCTCTTCCAACCCAACAGCCGGGAGCAAACTTGCTCCCGGTGAATCGCCAACCGCCTCACCACTCTCGAACCGCCTCACCATCCTCGCCGGCTTCCTTGCCGGTTCCTCTGTCTCCTGCAAATATCCACCCGCCCTCTTCATCGTCATCCCACTCGCCGCTTGGATCATCTTGGGCGATTGGCTCACCCATCTTTGGCAACAACATCGAACCAACCAACCACGGTGGGCACAGCCCACCCTACTCATCGTCTTCCTCGCCGCCGCATTCGCCGCCTGCGGACTCTGGTTCGCCAAAAACGTAGTCCAAACCAACAACCCCACCTACCCACTCCTCTATTCCGCCTTCGACGGCAAAACGCGCACGCCCGAAAAAGATGCCCAATGGAAAAAAGTCCATTCACCGCAGCCCGATAGCGCCAGCAACCGATTCCCCCTCAGCGGTTTCTTCCGTGAAATCGCCTGGAACGGCTGGCGCACCCTCTGGGCCAGCCTTCTCATCCCTCCGCTCGCTCTGGCGGCGCTGTTCGCGCCGAAGCAGCGACCCACATTGGCGGCGATTGCGTTCTGGACCGCCTTCGTCTTCGTCGCTTGGTGGCTTCTCACCCACCGGCTCGACCGCTTCCTCGTCTTGCTCTTGCCCGCCGGTGCCCTTGCGGCCGGCATCGGTGCCGTTGCCGTTCCTCATCCGGCCTGGCGAATCGCCACTCTCGGCTGTCTGCTAGTTGGCGCGACCGTCCAATTCGTCTTCGTATCGATCCATCCCGACAATCGCTACTTTGCCCCGCTCGACCGCCTCCGTCGCGACGACCGCAACCTCGGCGAAATCGGCCTCCGCGTCGAAGCCGCCCACCGCTGGCTCAACGAAAACGGCCAGCCCGGCGAAAAAGTGTTGCTCCTCGGCGACGCCGAGCCCTTCGACCTGGAAATTCCCGCCGTCTATAACACCTGCTTCGACGACTGCCAGTTCACGCGTATCTTCAAAGGCCGCTCGCGAGAAGAACGTCTCGCCATGCTCCGCGAAGAAAAAATCGCCTACGTCTTCTGTTCCTGGAGCCACCTCGCCCGCTTTCGCAGCCCCGGCAACTACGGCTACACCAGCGACTACCCCACGCGCCAACTCATCCACAACGAGCTGATCGGCCAGCAGCGATTGCTAGAGCCGATCAAGCTCGAATCCGAAGAACAATTGGGCGAACTCTTCCGCGTTGCAGCCGAATGACAAGATCGGGAGGGCGAAAAAACTAGCCACAGATTTGCACGGATGAAACACAGATCGAATTCATCTGTGTCAATCTGTGTTTCATCAGTGGCTTCTGCCTTTTTGCAATGATTTCTTCTGCGGGATGCCTTACAACCCCTTACTGATGATGTACTTCACCAGGTCACTCACGCGATTCGAATAGCCCCACTCATTGTCATACCAGCTCACAAGCTTGAAGAACCGCTTGTTCAACTCGATGCCAGAACCCTTGTCGAAAATTGACGAAGCAGGACTGTGGATGAAATCGCTGGAAACGACTTCGTCTTCCGTATATTCGAGAATTCCCTTGAGGTAAGTCTCGCTCGCCTTCTTCATCGCGGCTGCGATCTCCTCGTAGCTTGTGTCCTTCACCGTTTTGACCGTCAGATCGACGACCGACACCGTCGGCACTGGCACACGAAGCGCCATGCCCGTCAGCTTCCCCTTCACTTCGGGGCAAACGAGGGCCACCGCCTTCGCCGCGCCGGTCGTGCTGGGAATGATGTTCTGCGCCGCGGCCCGGCCACCCTTCCAATCCTTCTTGCTCGGTCCATCGACCGTCTTTTGCGTGGCCGTATAAGCGTGAATCGTGGTCATCAACCCTTCGTCGATGCCAAAACCTTCCTTGAGCAGCACATGCACCACGGGAGCGAGGCAATTCGTCGTGCAGCTCGCGTTCGAAATGATGTTGTGAGCCTTCGGGTCGTACTTCTCATGGTTCACGCCCATCACCACCGTGATATCTTCCCCTTTGGCAGGAGCGGAAATGATGACCTTCTTGGCCCCGGCGGTGAGGTGGCCTTTGGCCTTCTCAGCATCGGTAAACAGACCCGTGCATTCGATCACGATATCGACGGCCAGTTCTTTCCAAGGCAATTCCGCCGGCGTCTTGGCCGCGACCACGCGCATCTCGTCGCCGTTCACAATCAGCACATCATCTTCAGCCTTGTCGGGCGACGACTTCTTCGATTCACACGTGCCGTTGAATTTCCCCTGCGTCGTGTCGTACTTTACGAGGTACGCCAGGTTGTCAGCCGGCACGATATCGCCGACCGCGACGACGTCCACTTCTTTACCCTTGCCGACGATCCCCTGTTCGAGCATCGCCCGATACACCAAACGCCCGATTCGGCCGAACCCATTGATGGCGACGCGTACTGTCATTTTTCGCTCCTGTTTGTTGTGTTTAAGCTGGATTTTATCGGCGTTTGTAAGGAGTCACAAGTTGCCGATTTCGAAGCTACCGCCGACTACTAGCGAGTAAATGCGATGCGGCGGAGTTCGGACCACAGTTGGCAAATACGGGCGAAAGATAGCGCGTTGCGAAAATTGCGCTACGCCCCAATTTGCAGCAGCTTGGGCTTCGGCAGCGGCTTCTCCCGGCTATCAACCCACTTCGCCGCGTCAAAATGCTTGCCGTAGGTCCCGTAGTCGTTGAAGAAAAAGTATTTAGCCAAACGATACGCGAACGACTTTTCCGGAATTTCCTGGCCAGGGTTGTATTGGCTCGGCCGAAGCTGCATCGCGTCGAGTTCCGCCAGCGCCGCATGGCGAGCTGTCGTGTCCTTCGCGCCATGGCGCTGGACTAGTTGCTCGAGCAGATCAGGCCGCTCCAGCACCACGCAGCCGCGCGTGTGCTGCGCCGCGGTCTCGCGAAAATCGCGCAGAAACGCCGACTGCTGAAACACCTCGCGCAGCGGACGCTCGTCGTGAATCGACTCCTTCGCGAACTGGATGATCGGGCACGGCTCAATGTCCCCCCACGGGCTGATGTGATGCGTAAATCCTGTCGCGGCGGGGCACAACGCCCGCCCCTCGCCGTCGTAATACGCATCGACGATGACGATCGGCTTCTTCGCCCGCATTTCCACCACGAACTTGCGGCACTGGAGCTGCTGCTCCGGAGTGAGCGATAGTTCCGGCTTCGCATCCGGCCCCACTGGCCGATAGATATGAAACCACGTGTACATCACCCCCATTTCGATCAGCCGATCGAGCCATTTTTCGCTGAGCAGATCAAAATTCGTCTGGCACAGGCTCGTGCAAACGCCCGTCATCACTTTGTGCTTCAGGCAGTTTTGCAAACCGGCCATCGTCTGGCTGAAAACGTGCTCCCGTCCGCGCCGCTCGTCACTAACGATCTCATTTCCCTCCACGCTGACTAGCGGCGTGACATTCCCAAACTCGCGCAGCTTCCTCGCCACTTCGTCGGTGATGAACTGCCCATTCGTAAAAACCTGGAAATAACAATCGCGATGGCTCCCCAGGATTTCCAATATCTCCGGGTGCATGAACGGCTCACCGCCCAGAATCCCAAAGAACGAATTACCCATCGCTTTCGCTTCGCTAATCAACCGGCTCATCGCCGCCGGCTCAATCCGCGCTTGCTTCGCCGACACATCCACCCAACAACCCTGACAACGCAGATTGCAGCTATTGATAACCGAGACATACAGAAACGGCGGAAAGAACTCCCCCCGCTTCAGCCGCGACTTATGCAACTGAACCGCGCGGATTCCTTTAACGCCAAAATTCCACACCAGCTTCCACAGCAGGCGCTTATCCGTTTCCAGCAACAATCGTTTAGCAAGACGCAGATACATAGTGCACGCATTATAGACGCGAACTTTGCCTGCGGGGCGATCACAGCCAGAAGCAGATACATTAAACCGTGAACCACACGAAAGACTCAAATCAAGAAGAACCCTTCTGTCCTATTCGTGTACTTCGTGTATTTCGTGGTTTCTCTTCTTAACTGTAGAGTTGAATGGCTTTCACGATTTCACCCAGATCATTCGGCACCGCCACCGCCCGATTCGCAAAACTCGCCCGCCGCACACCCCGGCTGCCAAGCACCTTGTTGAACTGCTCCTGATCCGTCGTGTGATACGCCACAGTCGCGGTCGGATCTTTAAGCTGGTGCCCCGTCAGAATACAAACAACGCGTTCATCGGCCCCAATCACCCCCTGATCGCACAACAGCCGAGCGCCGGCCACGCTCGCCGCGCTCGCCGGCTCGCAGCCAAAACCACCCGCCGCGATTTTCGCCTTCGCGTCGAGCATTTCCTGGTCGCTGACCTGCCGCACAACACCCTGCATGTCGTGCAGCGCCCGCAAGCATTTCCGCAGATTCACCGGCCGATTGATCTCGATCGCGCTCGCAATCGTCGATGCCTTGCGGCCCAGTTGGTCGAGTTCCGCAAAATAGTGATTGGCAATCGACATATCCGAGCTGCCGCCATTCCACCGCAGCCCCCGCTGCTCATACAGCTCATACAGTGTGTCGGCACCGGAAGCGTTGATCACAGCCAGCCGCGGCACCCGATCGACGAGTCCTAGCTCCTTCAGCTCGGAGAAAGCTTTGCCAAACGCACTGCTATTACCGAGGTTGCCGCCGGGGACGACGATCCAATCCGGCACTTCCCACCGCAACGCCTCCAGCACGCGGAACATGATCGTTTTCTGCCCTTCCAGACGGAACGGATTCACGCTGTTGACCAAATACATGCCCAGGTCGCGGCAAACTTCCTGCACCCGCACCATCGCATCGTCAAAATCGCCCGCGATTTGAATCGTCAGCGCCCCGTAGTCGAGGGCCTGCGACAGCTTGCCGTAGATGATCTTGCCCGAGCCGATGAAAATGACCGCCTTCATCAGTCGCGTAACCGCGCAATACATCGCCAGCGACGCGCTCGTATTGCCCGTCGAAGCACAAGCCGCTCGTTTGGCCCCTATCGCCCGGGCATGCGTGAAGGCCGCCGACATGCCGTTGTCTTTGAACGAACCGGAGGGGTTCATCCCCTCGTATTGCAAATAGAGCCGGCCCCCTTTGAGGCCCACATATTGGGCGACGGACTCGGAATGTTGCAGCAGTGTCTGCCCCTCACCGACCGTCACCACCGAGTCGGGCGTGGCAAACGGCAGCAGCTCGTGGAAGCGATAAATGCCGCTAAACCGCAGTGGTTCGTTCCGGCGGGACCACATTTCCTCAAAAAACTTCAGCGACTTGGGGGGGCGAGCCTTGTTCCAGTCATATTTCACATCGAGCAGATCGCCACACTTCGGGCAGGCGGTCCGCACCTCTTCCGGGCCGCATGTATAGCCGCAGGCGGGGCTGATGCAGCGTTGGAAGGCAAAATCGGCCAGTGGCACGGCTGGAACTGCTTATGAGGAAGGAAGTTGGGTCAAATCGCGACAACCGCGAGTTCAGTCTAGGCGGAGTCGGAAAACGCGGCAAGGGAGAAGCGGCGTTCGCGTTCTTGCCGCCGGGCAGTTCCGCTATATTGCGGGTCGAGCGGCGAAATACTCTTGCACACCGGCCTGGAGCAAACCTGTTCCCGGTGAATCGCCAGTCTCAAATCTGAAATCTGAAATTTTCCCCAGCATGAACAAAACCAAACCAACGCCCGAAACCAAAAAACCCGCCACCGCGGAAAAGACTGAGCCCGTTGATGGCGGCTGGCGCGAAACCGTCGAATCCATCGCGATGGCGGTCATTCTCGCGCTCCTCTTCCGCGGCTTCGTGGCCGAGGCCTTCGTCATTCCCACCGGATCGATGGCCCCCACGCTCGTCGGCCGGCACAAAGACCTCACCTGCCCGCAGTGCGGCAACTCGTATCAAGTAAGCTGCAGCCCCGAGGCCGAAAACGAAGTCCTCACCGGCTCGCACGTCATCAACGGCACCTGCTCCGTCTGCCGCTACACCCAACATCTCGATCCCCTCAAAAACGCGAACCAAGGCTCCTTCAGCGGCGACCGCATCATCGTCGGCAAGTTCTGCTACGACCTCGAAGAGCCCGATCGCTGGGATGTTATCGTCTTCAAATACCCCGGCAACGCCGCCGTCAACTACATCAAACGGCTGATCGGCCTCCCCAACGAAAAGCTCTCGATCGTCGGCGGCAACATCTACACCTGCGGACTCGACGAACCCGACGACAAGCTAAAAATCGCCCGCAAGCCGCCGTCCAAGCTCGACGCTCTGCTGCAAATCGTCGATAACACCGACCACATTTCTGCCGAACTCACCAAAATCGGCTGGCCCAGCCGCTGGCAAAACATTCCTAGCGGTGCCGCGCCAACCGCGAATTGGCAAATCGTCGATGGCGGCCACGCCTTTGTTGCCAAAGCCAGCGACAGCGAAGCCTGGCTGCGTTATCGGCATCTGGTCCCGTCGTATCGCGATTGGCAGACGATCGTCGAACGGCACGAGCTACCCGCCGGCGTTGCCGAGCGGCGCGGCGAACTCATCGCCGATTTCTACGCCTACAACACCTCCTCCCGCGAGCACGCCGTCACCAGTCGTGTCGCCCCCGCTTGGCGTTGGCCCATGACCAAAGGCTATCGCCCCCCCATCGATATTCCCCCCAACCCGCCACTCGGCGACGAACCCGCGGCCGCGTCCCTCGGCGAGCATTGGGTCGATGATCTCGCGGTCGATTGCGTGGCCGACGTCACCGGCCAGCAAGGCGAACTTTCGCTC